>CANQMG010000049.1 GCA_947624925.1 uncultured Clostridia bacterium
TGTTTTACATGATGGCCCTCCATATGCTAATGGAGAAATTCATATAGGTCATGCTTTAAATAAAATATTAAAAGATGCTATAGTAAGGTATAAAAACTTAAGAGGATATTATACACCATATATTCCAGGTTTCGATACTCATGGTATGCCTACAGAAAATAAAGCAATAACTTCATTAGGATTAAATAGAGATGAAATTCCAGTTAGTAATTTTAGAGATACTTGTAAAAAATTTAATCAAGATTATATAAAAAAGCAAACAGAAGGATTTAAAAGATTAGGTGTTCTAGGAGATTGGGATAATCCATATATTACTTATCAACCAGAAGTTGAAGCAAAGCAAATAGGTGTATTTGCAGATATGTATAAAAAAGGGTATATATATAAAGGGTTAAAACCTGTATATTGGTGTACAGATTGTGAAACAGCATTAGCAGAGGCAGAAATAGAATATAAGGATGTTCATAATACATCAGCATATGTAAAGTTTCCTGTTGTTGATTCAAAAGGTTTATTTGATAAAGAAAATACATTTGTTATAATATGGACTACTACACCATGGACATTACCAGGAAATATGGGAATTACGATAGATCCTGAATATGAATATTCAATTGTAGAATATGAAAATGAAAAATATATAATGGCTAAAGAACTTGTTCCTAAAGTTATGGAAATGGCTAAAAAAGATGGTTATAAAATATTAAAAACTTTTAAAGGAAATGAATTAAATGGAGTTCTTTGTAAACATCCATTTTTAGACAGAACTTCTAGAGTTGTTATGGGTAGTGATGATACAGTTGCAGTAGAATTAGAAACAGGAACTGGTGCAGTTCATACTGCCCCTGGATATGGTAAAGAAGATTATTTATGTGGCTTGAAAAATGGATTAGAAATAGTAGTTACAGTAAATGAAAAAGGATATCAAACAGAAGGAGCAGGACCTTTTGAAGGAATGTTTTATGCTAAATCTGATAAAGCCATAATAGAATGGTTAGAGGAACATGGATTATTATTCTATAAACAAGAATTAATGCACTCATATCCACATTGTTGGAGATGCAAAAAGCCTGTAATATATCGTGCTACAAATCAATGGTTTGCATCAGTAGATGGCTTTAGAAAACAAACATTAGAGGCAATAAAAAGTGTAAAATGGATACCAGCTTGGGGAGAAGAAAGAATAACAAAAATGGTAGAAGATAGAAATGATTGGTGTATTTCTAGACAACGTAGCTGGGGAGTTCCAATACCAATTTTCTATTGTAGCCAATGTGGAAAAGAATATGTAACAGAAGAAAGCTTAGAAAAAGTCCAAAAAATTTTTAAAGAAAAAGGCTCAAATGCATGGTTTGATTTATCAGAAGAAGAATTAATGCCAGAAGGATGTAAATGCCCAGAATGTGGAAGTACACATTTTAAAAAGGAAACAGATATAATGGATGTTTGGTTTGACTCAGGGTCTACTCATGAATCTGTTGTTGCAGAGCGTGGACTTCCAGAAGCAAATTTATATTTAGAAGGTAGCGATCAATATAGAGGATGGTTCCAGTCATCACTTTTAACTTCTGTTGCAACTAAAGGAAAAGCACCATATAAAGAAGTATTAACACATGGATATACAGTAGATGAGCAAGGAAGAAAGATGTCTAAATCTATAGGAAATGTAATTGCGCCTCAAACATTGATAAATGAATTTGGTGCAGATATATTAAGATTATGGGTTTTATCATCTGATTATAAATCAGATGTAAGTATATCAAAAGGAATTATGAAACAAGTTGCAGAAGTTTATAGGAAAATAAGAAATACAGCAAGATATATTCTTGGAAACATAAGTGATTTTAATGTTGAAAATAAGGTTAGTTATGAACAATTAGAAGAAATTGACAAATTTGCTTTAATGAGATTAAATAAATTAATAAAGGAATGTACAAAAGCATTTGATGAATATGATTTTAATAAAGCATATCAAGCAATAAATACATTTTGTGTAGTAGATATGAGCAATTTTTATTTAGATATTATAAAAGATAGACTATATACTGCTAAGAAAGATAGTATAAAAAGAAGAGCAGCTCAAAGCACAATGTATGAAATATTAAGTGCTTTAGTTAGAATAATAGCCCCTATGACATGTTTTACTGCAGAAGAAATCTGGAAGTATATGCCACACGTAGCTGGTGAGAATACACAAAGTGTTATGCTAGAAAGTTGGCCAGTAGAAAATGAAAAATATGAAAATAAAGAGCTAGAAGAAAAGTGGAATAGAATAATAAAAATTAAAGATGAAGTTTCTAAAAGCCTAGAAATTGCAAGAGAAAATAAAGTAATTGGTCATTCATTGAATGCAAAAGTAATTATAAATGCAAGTGATGATGATTATAATTTCTTAAAAGACAAAGAAGAATTACTAGCTACTGTGTTTATTGTATCTAAGGTTGTTATAGTAAAAGGTAAAGAAAATACAACAGTAGATGTTCAAATGGCAGATGGAAAAAAATGTGAAAGATGTTGGATATATTCTGAAACAGTTGGAGAAGATAAAGATAATCCTACAATATGTCATAAGTGTAGTGAAGCACTAAAATAAATTATTAATTAGAAAGGGAAAATGAAGTGTTTACACAAATATTAGTATTAGTAATATTAGTTATGCTAAATGCATTTTTTGCAGCTGCTGAAATGGCATTTATATCATTAAATGATGCAAAAATTGAAAAACAAGCTAAGGAAGGAAATAAGAAAGCAAAACAAATACACAAAATGTTAAAAGAGCCAAGTAGGTTTTTAGCAACAATTCAAATAGGAATTACGTTAGCAGGCTTTTTATCTAGTGCATTCGCATCTGAATCATTTGCTGATGATTTAGCACCTGTTTTGAATAATTTAATTCCAATAGGTTTGTCTGTATGGAAAAGCATTTCTATTGTAATTATTACAATGATTTTATCATACTTTACTTTAGTTTTTGGAGAACTAGTACCTAAAAGATTGGCAATGAAAAACTATGAAAAGATAGCATATGCAAGTGTTAGTGTTATAAGATTTATATCAATAATAACATCACCATTTGTTAAATTTCTAACATTATCTACAAATTTTGTGTCTAAATTATTTGGTGTTTCTGCAGAAGATGAAGAAACAGTAACCGAAGAAGAAATTAGAATGATGGTAGATGTAAGTGGAGAAAAAGGTATAATTGAAGAAGAAGAAAAAGAATTAATAAATAATGTATTTGAATTTAATGATAAAGTTGTGTCAGAAATAATGGTACACAGAATGGATATATTTGCTGTAGATATAAAACAAAGCATATTTGAAGTTTTAAATGAAATAGATGAATATAAATACAGTAGAATACCTGTGTATGATGAAAATATAGATGAAATAAAAGGTATATTATTTATAAAAGATGTACTTAAATATCTAAAAAATAAGAAAGATGTAAAAATTAAAACTGTTATGAGAGATGCTTTCTTCGTATCTGAAAATAAACCTATAAATGAATTATTTAAAGAATTGCAAAGAAATAAAAAGCAAATGGCAATTGTAGTTGATGAATACGGAGGTACTGCTGGAATTGTAACAATGGAAGATATATTAGAAGAGCTTGTTGGAAATATTTTTGATGAATATGATGAAATTGAAACAGAGTATGAAAAAATAGATGATAATACATTTATAATAAATGGAAATGTTTCAATGCATGAGCTAAAAAAGATTTTACAAGTAGATTTTCCAGAGGGCGATTATGATACCTTGTCTGGTTATTTAATAGAACTAATGGGTAGAATACCACTAGACGATGAAAAACCAGTAATTGAAACAGAAAAGGTAACTTATAAAATAGAAGAATATGAAGATAAAAGAATAATAAAAGTAAAAGCGTGTAAAAATATATAAAAACTTACCCAGACTTTTAAATAGTCTGGGTATTAATGTTATTTTTTTAATTTATTGCTAAGTATATATTCATATAAAATACTTTCTATAAGTGAGATAATTATAAAGAAAAATGATTCATAAGATATGTTTTCATAAAATAAAGAAAATAAATTAATAATAGTCTTGTTTTCCAAATTTAAAATGTTAGTTAATATATTACAAATTACAATATTAATAATAATAAAAATTATTATAACTATATATTCTTTTTTATTATACATCATAACCTCTCTTTTCTATTGTTTGCCATTGATATTTTCTTCATATATTTTTTGTTCAAAACTATCTATAAATTTTTCCCAATTTTTATAATTAACTTTTTTATCATAAAAAAAAGAAAGTAATTTTAGTCTTTCGTTTCTATATTTATTCATTTCATTTTTTGTTGCATTGAATAATCGATTGCTTCTTTCTAATAATTTTAAACGTGTACAATCAATGTCCATTAATATTATCCCCCTTTTTCTTTAGAATAATTAAATTATATGAAATTTAAAGTATAGGTAACAACTATATGTAAATTTTAACTAATAATATCATAAGAAAACAGAAAAATCAACAAAATTATACAATTATTTTTAAAAAATTGTATAAAAAGACATAAAATAATTTCTAGTGAATACATTGTGTATATTTTTAGCTCTATAAAATATAATAAAAATATACTAACAGTAAAAGGGAGCTGAAAAAAATGGATAATGTTGATAATAATGAAATTAATAAATCAATTGGTAAGATTATACAAAAATATAGATTAAAGATGGGATTAACACAAGAAACTGTTGCAGAAAAACTATCAAAATCTTCTAAAACTATTTCACAGATTGAAACAGGTAAAAACGGAACAAGTAAGAAAACTGATGTAGATTTTATGAATTTATTAGAAATAGCTCCTAATGAATTATACAAAGAATTTATAACCAACAAAAATATAATAAGAAAAATTGAGTTATTTGATGAAATAGATAATTTAAATTCAAATCAAATTGATGCAATAGAAAAATTTATAGATATAATAAAAAATCTTTAATTAATATAAGACCCAGATTGTTAAACTTTCTACAATCTGGGTTAAGTTTTATTTATGATTATTTTTGAAAAATTGCCTAAAATTAACAAAATCTATTGACAAATTAATAAAAATAGTGTAAAGTATATTAGCATTACACATTAAAAGAGGTTATATATGGAAAGAAAAGTTGAAATAAGTATTCTTTGCCAAATTTATGGTAAACTTTTAACTGAAAAACAATATAATTTCATAGATGACTATTATAACAATGATTTATCTTTATCTGAAATTGCTGAAAATTACAATATAACTAGGCAAGCAGTTAGGGATAATATTAAAAAGGGGGAAAATAAACTTTTCGAATATGAGGAAAAGCTAGGAATTATGAAAACGACAACAAAACAAGAAAAAAAGATAGTAAAAATATTATCTGAACTTACTAAAATTCAAACTAAATATACAGATGAGCAAATAGCCACAATATTAGAAAATGTTAAAAAAGAACTAAATGGATTAGTTTAATGAAATCCTTTAATGGAAAGGAATGATAACTAAATGGCATTTGAGGGATTATCTTCAAGATTACAAGAAATTACAAGAAAACTTAAGGGTAAAGCAAGAATTACTGAAACAGATTTAAAAGAAATGCTAAGAGAAGTAAAATTAGCTTTACTAGAAGCTGATGTAAACTACAAAATAGTAAAAGATTTTATAAGTTCTGTGCAAGAAAAAGCTTTAGGTCAGAATGTTTTAAAATCTTTAACACCTGGACAACAGGTAATTAAAGTAGTAAAGGATGAGCTAGTAGAATTACTAGGAGGAACAGAAAGTAAAATAAATTTTACACCAAATCCTCCAACAATAATAATGTTAATAGGACTTCAAGGATCTGGTAAAACTACAACTGCTGGAAAACTTGCCAATCTTTTAAGAAAACAAGGTAAAAAGCCAATGTTAGTAGCGTGTGATGTATATAGGCCTGCTGCTATAAAACAATTACAAGTTGTAGGTGCACAATTAAATATTCCAGTATACAGTAATGAAGATACTAAAGATGTTGTTAAAATTGCAAGGCAAGCTATGAGTGTAGCTATGTCGAAGTTAAATGATGTAATTATTTTAGATACTGCCGGAAGATTACATATAGATGAAGAACTTATGCAAGAATTAAAAAATTTGAAAAGTAATATTAAACCACATGAGATTCTTTTGGTAGTAGATAGTATGACAGGTCAAGATGCAGTAAATGTTGCATCAAATTTTAATGAAGTAGTAGGAATTGATGGAGTTATACTTACGAAATTAGATGGTGATACTCGTGGTGGTGCTGCTTTATCAGTAAAAAAAGTAACTCAAAGACCAATAAAATTTGCTGCTACTGGTGAAAAATTAAGTGATATAGAAGTATTTCATCCGGAGAGAATGGCATCAAGAATATTAGGAATGGGAGATATACTTTCTGTAATAGAAAAAGCAGAAGAATCATTTAATGAAGAAGAAGCTCTTAAACTTGAACAAAAACTTAAAAAGCAGGAATTTGATTTAGATGATTATCTAGCACAATTAAGACAAGTAAAAAAAATGGGGTCATTTTCTTCATTATTAAAAATGATACCAGGTATGAATCAATTAAAAGATGTTAAAGTAGATGATAAAGAATTTACAAAAATAGAGGCTATGATATGTTCTATGACAAAAAAAGAAAAGAGAAATACTGCTATTTTAAATGCTAGTAGAAGACAAAGAATAGCTAAAGGCTCTGGAACCACAGTACAAGATATAAATAAATTTATCAAGTCATTTGAATTAACTCAAAAAATGGTGAAAAAAATGAAAAACAATAAAGGTGGTTTCAATAAAATGCTAAAGGGAATGGACATTAATAGTTTAAAGAATATGTATAAATAAGTTATTAAGTTTTATAAATATATATTTGGTTTTATAAAATAATCAAAAACCAAACTCTATAACTAAAAATATTTAGGAGGTGAAAGCAAATGGTAAAAATAAGATTACAAAGATTTGGTAAGAAAAAGGCTCCATTTTATCATATAGTAGTTGCTGATTCTAGATCACCAAGAGATGGAAAAATAATTGAACAAATAGGAACTTATGATCCAATGACAAAACCATCTACAATAAAAATAGATAAAGAAAAAGCTGAAAAATGGATTAAAAATGGTGCAAGACCAACAGACACAGTTAAGGCTTTAATAGAAAAAGCATAAATAAATACAAGAAAGGAAATTAATTATGAAAGAAACATTAGAAAGCATTATAAGAGCTTTAGTTACTAACCAAGATGCTGTTAGTATAAAACAAATAGATGGAGAGCAATCTGTAATATTTGAGGTTAAAGTTGATGAATCAGATATGGGTAAAATAATTGGAAAACAAGGTATTATTGCTAAGGCTATAAGAACCGTAATGAAAGCATTAGCTGCTAAAGAAAATAGAAGAGCTACAATAGAATTTCTAGATTAAGGTATAATAAAGATATGGAAAATACATTAGAAATTGGTCAAATAGTTAATTCATATGGAATAAAAGGTTTCTTAAAAGTAGTTCCTTTGGTTGATAATATAAATCAATACAAAGATTTTAAGACAATATATATAGAAAATAAAGCAGGGCTTAAAGAATTTGATGTAGAAGAAGTAAAATTTTCTAAAAATTTAGTCCTTTTAAAATTAAAAGGAATTGATGATATAAGTGAGGCAGAAAAATATAAAAATTTATATATTAGAGCTAAAAGAGAAGATATTAAATTAGAAGATGGAGCTTATTTTATAGTAGATCTTATTGGCTTGGATGTATATACTTTAGATGAAAAGTATTTAGGAAAAATTATTCAAGTTTTGCAGCCAGGAGCAAATGATGTATATGTTGTAAAAGATAATGAAAAAGAAGTTCTTTTACCTGTTATACCAGATGTTATAAAGAAAATTGATATACAAGCCAAAAGGGTAGATGTAAATTTAATAGAAGGATTAATATGAAGTTGGAGGAAAAATGAAATTTGATGTTCTAACCTTATTTCCAGAAATGTTTGAACCACTAAAAAAAAGTATTATAGGAAAGGCTTTAGAAAAAAATATTATTGAAGTAAATTTAATAAATATTAGAGATTTTTCTAAAGATAAACATAAAAAAGTAGATGATATTCCATATGGTGGTGGAGCAGGAATGGTATTAAGACCTGATGTTGTATATGATGCATATAGCTCAATACAAAATAAAGATGCTAAGGTATATTATTTATCTCCAAAGGGTAAGGTTTTAAATCAGAAAATGGTAAAAGAACTTAGCAAAGAGGAACATATTATTTTATTATGTGGACATTATGAAGGAATTGACCAAAGGGTTATAGATGAAATTGTGGATGAAGAAATTTCTATTGGTGATTATGTTCTAACTGGTGGGGAATTACCTGCAATGGTGTTAATAGATTCTGTAAGTAGATATATTGATGGAGTGTTAAATAAAGAATCTATAGAAGAAGAAAGTTTTTCAAATGGATTATTAGAATATCCACAATATACTAGACCAGAGAACTTTTTAGGTAAATCTGTACCAGAAATATTAACAAGTGGACATCACGAAAATATAAAAAAATGGAGGCATACGCAATCACTTGATATAACTAAAAATAAAAGACCAGATTTATTAAGTAAAAATTAAAATATATTGAGATTAATATTATTTATAGGAAAGGAGAAAAAAATGGATATAATAAAATCTATTGAACATGAACAATTAAAAAGTAAAATTCCAGAATTAAATGTTGGTGATACAGTTAAAGTTCATGTAAAAATAAAAGAAGGTAACCGCGAAAGAATACAAGTTTTTGAAGGAATTATTATTAAAAAGCAAGGTGGAGGATTAAATGAAACATTTACAGTAAGAAAGACATCTTATGGTGTTGGTGTTGAAAAAACATTTTTAGTGCATTCACCTATGGTTGAAAAAGTAGAATTAGTTAGAGTAGGAAAGGTAAGACGTGCTAAATTATATTACTTAAGAGATAGAGTAGGTAAAGCTGCTAAAACTAAGGAAAAATTAGGTGCTAGAATTGAAAACAAAGAAATAGTTATAAAAGAAGAATTAACACAAGAAGAGCCTATGCAAGAAGATAAGGCACCAGAAGAAGCACCTGCAATAGAAACTACAAATGTTGTAGAAGAAGAAACAGTAGATACAGTAACTGAAGAAACTGCAACAGATGTTAAATCAGAAGAATAATCAAATAACCAAAATAGAAGAATAGAATAAAGCTATTCTTTTATTTTGGCTTTGTTCGTAATAAATTTAAATTTTTTTCTAAACTATCAAAAATATTATTGAAAATAATATAATCGAAAATAAAAATAATCCTATTATTGAAATAAATATAATTCCTATATTATTAGACTCATTTTGTGATGGCTCAACTGGTTCAAAAGTCATATCATCATTTTCAACAGAATTATCAATGTAATTTACAATAAAATCAGGTTCAAATAATTCTAGAGGGGAACCACCATTTAAGCCATTTTCTAAATAATCTACTGTTCCTCCAGTTATATCTGCATACATGCTTTTTAATGTGCCTGTATTATTAGGTGAATCTGAACTTCCAACATAGAAATACTCTATATTTCCATTTGTCATTTTTAATTCAACTTTTTCAATACTACCTTTTTGAATAGATTGATATAATTTTATATTTCCTCCTTCAATATTAACATTAGAGTAACCAGTATAACCATCTAAACCTCCTGCTGTAACCTTATTTAAATTACCTCCTAATATATCAATATTAACATTATTACCTGCTGAATATATTTGACCACCACCATATAAATTTTCAATTGTACCATCAATTATTTTTATATTAGAATTGTCAACAAGATTTGCATAATATCCATGTTTGTTAAGATTTGATGCTTTATGCTCTATTCCGCCATAGTTATAATATCCAACAGAACCACCATATATTGAATTAATTTTTCCATTATTAACAGTAATATTAGCATTATCAATTACAGAATATAAAAGGCCACCACCAAAAACAGAATCAGTAATTGTTCCACCATTTATAGTTATATTGGATTCCTTAACTAATGCTCTTCTTGTAAAATAGTCAGAAAATCCACCACCAAATATATGTCCGACTGTACCACTTTCCATAGTTATATTTGTTTCTTCAATATCACTAGAGTCTGTTCCTCCACCAAAAATTAGTGTAGAAGTTGTTATTTCTTGCTTTCCATCAGACCATGTGATAGTTGTAGTACCAGATATATCTGAAATTGTTATAGGTGTACCATTTGCAAAGAAAGCATCTACATTATCTTTAAAATTTTTATTATATTCAGGCTCTGAAACAGCATATACATTATATAATTTAGGAAAAAAGAATATTGCAAATACAAATAATGAGATTAATAAAATTTTCTTCATAAATTATCATTCCTTTCTAAAGTCTTTTATAATATAATATTCTTATTGTTATAAAAGGTTTACATATAGTACTTTACCTAATAGAAATTTGATAAAAATATAAGATAAGAAAAAATTCAACTTATATAAGCTGAATTTTTTCTCCTTGAATTAAGCTAATAGAAATAAAACTATAAATAAAGCACCAGCTATTACTAATACTCCAATAATAACCATAAATATATCAAAAATAAAATCTATGTCTGTAGCTGGAACATCAGGAATATGATTATTTTCTATAACATTATCTGAGTAAACTAATTTATAATTTTTACCGTCTACCTCAAGAGGTACTCCACCACTTAAGCCAGCATATAAATCTGTAACATGACCTCCTAATATTTCAAATGATGAACTATTTAAAACTCCAGTAACATCATAAGCATCTTGACCACCAATATAG
>CANQMG010000050.1 GCA_947624925.1 uncultured Clostridia bacterium
TGACCTGCCTTTTTTTATTTTTAACATTAATTTCAATTTTATTATAACAATAACATTTTCTTATTGCAATACTTTTTGTTATAAAATTTTATTTCTATTTTATTTTGTTAATTAAAAAATGGAAATATTATATTCATATTTTTTTATAAAACAGCAATTCAAAGCTATAATTACCTTATAGATCAAAAGAAAAGCTGAAATTTAAAAATTTTAACTCTCCTTTCTTTTTTTGTCAAAAAAATGTATAAAAATTTTCCTAAAACTAATACTAACTTTAAAGATAAAAAAAGGAGGGAAAATTTTGAAAGCAACAGGAGTAGTTAGAAGAATAGATGATTTAGGTAGGATTGTTATTCCGAAAGAAATAAGAAAAACATTAAGGATAAAAGAAGGTGACCCACTAGAAATTTTTACAGACAAAGAAGGAGAAGTTATATTGAAAAAATATTCACCTATTGGTGAATTATCAGAATTTGCATCAAGTTATGCTGAAACATTAGCAAAAACAACAGGACATATTGCATGTATAACAGATAAAGATACAGTTATTGCTGTTTCAGGAGCACCCAAAAAAGAATTTTTAGAACAAGATTTATCACAAGAGTTAGAACAATTAATGGAAGACAAAGAAGTTTATACTAGTAGAGAAAATAATGAGGTTGCAATACCGATAACAAGAAATGATAATAATGAAAGAAAACATAACTCACAGGTAGTTTATCCCATAATATCACAAGGAGATGTTATTGGAAGCGTAATATTATTATCAAAAGATACAAATAAAAAAATGAATGAAACAGAACTAAAAGTAGTTCAATCAGCTGCTGGATTTTTAGGAAATCAAATGGATTTATAAAATAAGTATGAAAAAATATAATGAGGAAAATCAATTGAAAAAGTAACTTCTAGTTACCGATTAAATGCTATTTAGAAAGATTTAATTTAGGTAAAAAAGTTGCTTTTTCTTTTTAATAATATCACGAATAAATATATGATTATTTTCAATATGAGGTTTCTGGCTAGACATTTGAGCATTACAATAAAAGATATTACTTCTAATTCCACCAGTTTCGTGATTTATTTCAAAAAGATTTGGCTTGTTTTTATTATTGACTATACTTCTAAAAATTGTTATTATTATAATAATATTTTTAGAAGGAGAGTTTGATTATTATGTATTATAGGTACAGTAATTTAGACATATTAAAAGAAGTTAAAACACCATACCCTTTATTAATATTAATAATGGTAAATTTATGTCTTTTGACACTTAGAATTATATTTATTATTTAAACTATATATAAGATTTTATTATTTGGGAAATATTTTTTTAGCAGTTCTACCATTTTAACTTCAGCTTCTTTTTTAATGCTTGGTTTATACATATATTTCCCTTTTCCTCTTCCTGTCATTAATTCTTTATTAAACAAATTAATTGCGTTAGGAAAAGCTTCGGTATTTATCATATTATGAACATAGCTATATGTCATAAATATTAGTTCAAAAAAAGTTTTTTTCTTAATACCTTCATTTAAATTTTCGTACATTGTTTTGAATAACCCTTCATATGCTAATTCCCAGTTTTCTATTAAAACTATAGGTGCTATTAGAATTCCTACTTCATATCCCGCTTCTTCTAATTTATTAATTGCTTTTATTCTATCTAATAATCTGGATGTTCCAAACTCAATTTTATTAATTATTTCTTCTGGATTTAGGCTCATTCTAATAATTACTTTTTCTTTATTTTTTAAGTTTAATATAGGATCAACCATATCAAATTTAGTAGGGAATGTTAATTTTCCTTTTTCTGAATTAAAGTTCTCTATTGTCCAAACCAAATTATTAGTAATAGTATTTTCAAGTATTAAATCACTATTACTACCAATTTCGAAAGTTAATGGTTTTTCACTCTTATCTGCAGTTCTTAATATTTTTTCTAGCATTTGCTCTCTATTTACAAATATCCTAAGATATGCACATTTATTATAATTACATACTAAATAGCAATACATACACATTGCTATACAACCAGATGAAGTATATGGAACTAGATAATCTGAGACCTTATGATTTTCTGTATATTTATGTGTTTTTCTAATTCCAATTATTAAATTTCTTTTCATATATGGAAATTCTGAATTTTGTTTTTTTCTCATTTCTTCTATATTGTTATGATTTTCTATTTCAATCATTGGAATATTCATATTTTTATATCTATCTAACAGCTCTTTTCCTAATTCATAATTTTCAATATTTTTTTCAAAATAAATAGCATTTGGCACAAACATAATATACCTCCATATATATTATGTTCGCCAAATGCATTAAATTTATGTATTATTCTTCATTTTCATCTTTTCTATTTACTAAAAAAGAGGTTTTATATTTATCTAGTATTATTCCAAGTGCTTTTGAAAAGTCTTTTAACATAACAATTTTTATACTATTATCTTTTGATTTTATATAATCGTCTATAATTGATTTAACTTGTTTAATATTTTTCATTTCTGGTTCAATCTGTTTTGTATATAAATTAGCTCTGTTTAATAATTTTTCTTTAATAGTAACTATATCTTCATTACTAGCACATGATAATCTTTGGAAAGTTTGAAATGGATCATAGTATTTAAATATTGGTACATCCATACATTCATTATCAAACCTTTCATAAAATACTTCCATTTTCATAGGTATACACTTAAATATTTCTTCTGCTTTTTCTATATACATTTTATCTCTTAATTTCATATTTAATTGATAGAAATGTTTTAAAATATCTTCTATATCTTGATTTGTTTCTTCTAATACTATTTTATCTAATTCCTCTTCTGCATTATCACAATAATCTGAGATTAATGAAGATGCATTCATTCCATTAAAGAATATCATTTTTATTGTTTTCATATCATATTTTATTAAGCCTTTTTTTATAAAATAGCTAAAATATCCAAATAATTTTACAATGTCTATTAAACTTATTTTTCCAGCTTTTAAATCACCTAGTATTTCTTCTATTATATTTTCAAATTCATCATCATCTATTTTCCAAAATTCTTCAGTAAGTAATCTTTTATATCCTGGTAATTTATTAGTATCTACTGTTTTTATTATTACCTCCATATTATCTTTAAATACTTTCATATCGAATATTCTTGTACGTACATAAATTTCAATAAATTTAAAGAAACGATATTCTGATTTAAAATTGTAATAATAATTACTATCAAATTCTTTTATATAAAATTGCCTATTATCCATCAAAATTCTTGAAGAAATCAAAATAGATTTGTATTCTTCATTATCTTTTATATTTATAAATTTGTCTTTAGTTACTTTACCTGCTTTTATTTCAAATGATACAGCTATTGTAAATATTAGCATTGTTTGCAAAACTCTGTTATTTGTATTTGGATAATTTTTATTTACCATTTCAAAAATTTTTTTAAAATCATTTAATGCATGTTTTAAAATTCTTAAATTTTTAGTTCCGCTTTTATTAAAAGTACTTGTAATTAATCTTGTGTTTTCTCTTAAAAATCTGATAAGTTCAGGATACCTTTCGTATCTCATTAGTAATCCATTTATAATATAATTAAATTCTGGTGCATATTCAAAAGTTTCACCTATTAATTTTTCTTTTATTCTTTCGTAATCATTTGCTTTATCAAATACATATTCAATTTTGTCTTGGATTTTTTCTACCATTGGTTTATCATCAGGTGAATTATTACCATTTAAATCTCCCTCTTTATCTAGCAAATATGTAGCAATAAAAGTTTTCATTTCTAAGTTACTACTTTTTAATTTATTAGAAAGCTCTTTTTCGTTACAAATAATTATTGTTTTTATATGGTCATGTTCAACAAAATTATTTATATATCCTAATATATCTATAACATCTACATTTGCTCTTTCTAGGTCATCAAAACATAATATTTTATCATCTGTAGAGAAGAAATCTGCATAATTTAATTTATCTCCATTTTGTGTTACTCCAAAAAAATTAGCCATATCTAAACCTGTTTTAGCATATTCAGGTATTGTAGTTTGATTATTACTAGCCATAAATTTTTTTAAATTTTTGTCCATTAATTGTGTTGTTTCTATAAATATTTTTTTACTTATTTCCTCTAGATTAGAGATTCCGTACAAAGACATATATACAGTTGTAAACTGCTTTCCATTTATATACATTGACTCTATTTTATTTCTTATTTTATTATTCCAAAAATATGTTTTTCCACTACCCCATTCTCCATTTATCATAATAGCATAATCAGTATAATCTGCTCTTACATAGTCTAATATGCTTTCAACTAAATCTTCCATAAATAAATTTTCCTTTCCACTTAATCTTTTGCTATTGTAATTACATCTAATTGTTTTGGATTAGATGTTCTAAGTATTTTACAACATTCATTTACTGTACTTCCTGTAGTATAGATATCATCTAATAATAAAACTTTTTTATTATTTAACTGATAAAAATTTTTAATTTCATATATTCCATTTACATTATTTTTTCTTTCTGATTTATTTAAAGTACTTTGAGGATGCGTGTTTTGAATTTTTTTAAGTACATTTAATATTTGTAATGTATCTATATTTTTTGCTAAAAATCTACATATAAGCTCTGTTTGATTATATCCTCTTTCTAATTTTCTTTTTTTATGTATTGGAACTGGGATTATTATATCATAATTTTTTAAAAATCCAAATGTTTTTTTATTTTTTATCATAATTTCTCCAAAGCATTTATACATATAAGATTTATTGTAAAATTTGTATTCTAATAATTTTTCTCGTATAATTCCTTCATACTTAAAAATATAAAAATGTTTATTATAATAAATATCACTATTAGCATAATAAATTGTTTTACACAAAATCTTATTTTTTATATTAAGTTCACATTTTTTACATATATTTGTATCACAAATTTTACCACAAAATCCACAAACATTAGGATATATTAGATTTAAAATTTTATTTATATATTTCATATTTAACCTCTTTATTTATTTCAAAATTTTATATTATTTTTCTTTTTTTTATTTATTTTTTCGATTATTTATGATAAAATACATTTAAATTTTAAATATAATTTTTTATTTAGGAGGAATTATTATGGAATTTAAAAGATGTAAACGTTGTGGATGTTTTTTTACTTCTGTAGATGATGTTTGTTGTAATTGTTCTTCAAAAGATAAACTAGAAATAACAACTTTAAAAAATTATATTGAGGAAAATAATTTAAATGAAATAAATTCATTAAGCTCTTTATCTTATAATACGGGTATTTCTCAAAAAAACCTAATTAGACATGTTAATAATCAAAACTTTCCAGATATTAATATAAATCTTTAATTTATTTAGGTCGATATAAAAATCGACCTTTTTTTCTTATAAACCTAAAATTTTTTCTTTTATAATTGTAATTTCTTCATTTATTTGTATGCCCTCCTTCTAATTCCTAAAAATTAGGTACATATTTTTCTTCATTATCTTCTAAATCCTGCATATATCCATTATCTATATTTAACTTAAAAATATAATTTTCCATTATATTATATTCTTTTATATTCAGCTTTCTATTAATTTCTATGTGTTCTCTTGCTTTGTAGCAAGGGAAATATTGTGTCATTATGCTTACATATACCCTTTTGTCTATATTTTTATCAATCCATTTAAGTACTTTTTTTGAATTATCTAAATTATTTGGTAAAATTAAATGTCTTATTATTAACCCTTTAGTTATCATTCCATCTTTATCAAATTGAGGATAACCAACTTGATTATACATTTCTTTAATAGCATTTGTTGAAATTTCGAAGTAATTTTTAATTCCAGAATATTTGTATGCTATTTCATCATAATAATATTTTAAATCTGGAAGATATACATCTATATAGCCTTTTAATTTTTTTATAGTTTCTATATTCTCATATCCATTAGTATTATAAATTATTGGAATTTTTAGTCCATTTTTTTTTGCTATTTTTATTGCTTCAATAATGTGATATGTATATATTGTGGGTGTAACCAAATTAATATTATGTGCTCCAATACTTTGCAGATAGATAAATTTATCTGCTAACTCTTCTATTGTTATATATTCTCCTTTTCCTTCTTGACTTATTTTATAATTTTGACAATAAACGCACTTTAAATTGCAGTTTGAGAAAAAAACAGTTCCAGAGCCTTGTTTTCCACTTATACAAGGCTCTTCAAATTTATGTAATGATATTAAAGCTACTTTTATATTATTATCTGCTCTGCATATTCCATATTCTTTATTTAGTCTATTTACACCGCATTTATTTGGGCAAATATAACATTTATTCAATTGTTCTAGCATTATGATATCCTCATTTTTTTACATTATTATTTCTACTAGCAATATTGCTCATTGTTATCATAATTTTAATATCATATAATTAAAAAGTCAATAAAGGATTTTTTGTATATAAAACTTAAATAATAAATACAGAAATATTTATAATTAATTTTATTTGTCTTTGTACATTCTTACAATATCCTTAAAGCTCATTTTTGTACCATAATTTAATATGGCATTTGAATATATTTTTATTGCAACTTTTGCTATTACAAATATAGTAACTACTAAAATTACAATAGATATTATTACATCTTTTCCACTTGCAAGTCCCATCATTATTCTAAAAGGCATACAAAATGGTGATGATATTGGAAACAATGACGCAAATAAATTAAGTTCACTTGTTGGATTTATCATTGTAAAATATGATAAGTAAAAGCCTACAACTGCAAGTATTGCTACTGGACCGTTTGCTGATTGTATATCTTCTGGTTTGCTAACAGTTGAACCTGTTAATGCATATAACAATGCATATGTGAAATATCCTAATATGAAATATATAATAGTAATAATTCCTAAATATACTGTAATATTAGACATATCTAATACTGTATTTAATAATTCAGGATCTAGAGATGCCTTTGCAGTTATTAATGCAGTCCCAACAATTAATATCAGTTGTAGTAAGCCAACAATCCCTATTCCCAATGTTTTTCCCAATACTATGGTTTTAGGAGTTGTTGAAGTTACTAATGTTTCCATTATTTTTGACGTTTTTTCTGTGGTTATTGAGCTTGATACTTGATATGCGTAAAAATATATTGCATAAAATAGTACAATAGACATTAGCATAATAACTACTATATTTCCACTTGCTTTTTCCTCATCTGTTTGTTCTATACTAAATTCAAAATTAGGTGTAATTGATTTTAATTGTTCTTGTGTTAATCCTAATTTACTAATTTGAATATTAGTATATAATGAATTTATAGTGCTTATTATTGACTCTGGTACTTCATCTATAAAATTAGTATTTTCTACTATGTATCTAACTTTTACATTATTATCTTGTTTTTCTAGTATTATAGTTTCAGTAATTTCTTTATTTTCTATTTTACTTTTTATTTCATCAAAAGTAGCTTTTTGAATTTCTATTTCATATCCTAGATTAATTTCTTTTAAAGCCTCTAAGTTTCCCTCAAATATATTTTCATTATCTACAATCAGAAGTTTATATTCACTTTCTTCACCGACTAAATGATTTTATCATTTTTGGGATATTAAATCCTACAACTATTAAGACTAAAATTATTAATGTTGATATTACAAATGATTTTCTTTTTAGCATATCTTTTATAGTAAATTTCATAACTGTTATAATATCTTTCACTTTACTCACCCACCTTTTCTATAAAAATATCATTTAATGTAGGTTTCATTATTTCGAATTTATCAACTTTAATTTTTGAAGTAATTAATTTATCCAAAAGTTTATGAGATATTTCTTCATCATTTATTTTTATAATATAATTGTAATTAGTTACATTTTCTATTTCTAAATTGAATTCTTCAATAAATTTATCTATATTTTGTTTTACATCAATTTCCATTCTATTTGCTGGATAAGTTTCTTTAATTTCTTTCAAATTTCCTTGTAATACTGTTTTTCCTTTATTTAATATTAATATATCACTACAAAATTCTTCTATTGTAGCCATTTGATGTGCTGACATTATTACATATTTTCCATTTTTTACTAAGTCAATTATAATATTTTTTAGTATTTCTGTATTTACAGGATCTAGACCACTAAAAGGTTCATCTAGTACAACTAACTCTGGATTATGTATTATTGCTGTCATAAATTGTATTTTTTGCTGATTTCCTTTTGATAATTTTTCAGCTGTCATTTGTAAATATTCTTCTACCTTTAACACTTTTGCCCATTTGTTAATAGAAACTATAGCATCTTTCTTTTTCATTCCTTTTAGTTCTGCAAAATACATCAATTGGTCCATTATCTTTGCTTTAGGATATACACCTCTTTCTTCTGGTAAGTATCCAAAATTAACATTTTTTCTATCTACTGCATTACCGTTCCAAGTAATTTCTCCACTATCTTTTTTTATAATTCCTAGCAACATTCTTATTGTTGTTGTTTTGCCTGCACCATTTGTTCCAAGCAGTCCATATACCCCTGGTTTTTCTATACTAAACGAAATATTATCTACTGCAACTTTTCCTGCAAATGTTTTTGATACATTTTTTAAAACTAGACTCATTATATTTCCTACCTACTTTCTATTTAATAATTAATAATTTTAATTTTTAATAAATATTAATCATTTTTATTTCATATACTTTTAATATATATTTAATTTATACAGATATTTTAATACTTTCATTAAAAAGTGTCAATAAATAAAATTTGTTGACACTCTCTTTAATATTTTATTAATCACTAATATCTGAATCTAGTATAATATTATAATTATAATTTGGATATTTTTCTTTAATTTTATTTACTATTTCATCTTTTATCTTTTCTTTATTTTTTTCATCGAAATCTACAACAAGGTCAAAATATACATTGTTTTTCAAACTATCAACATAAAATCCGTGAAATTGCAAAATGCTTTTATAATCTTTAAGTATATTTACTATAGTTTTCTTTATATCTCCAAACTCTCCTTTATCGTTTGCTGCATATATTCCAATTGTTAATGATATTCCAAATTCTTTAAATATATTATATTCTATTTCACGTGTAAGTATATGAATTTGCTCTGCAGTCATATTATTTATAACTTGAATATGTATAGATGCAACTATTTTTGAAGGCCCATAATTATGCATATTTAAATCATATGCTCCTTGTACACCTTCAAATGATGTAATTCTATTTTTTAGTTTTATACTTAATTCTTTATCAGCTCTTTCTCCTAATAGTGAATCTACTGTTTTCTTTAGCATTTCTAGGGCTGATTTTATAATAATAACTGATATGACTGCTCCTAAATAGCCCTCTAAATTTAAATGCCATACATAATTAATAATTCCTGATATCAATGTTGTAAAAGATAATATTGAATCCATAAAAGCATCCTGTCCAGTTGCAACTAAACTTCCTGAATTTACTTTTTTTCCAATACCTTTAACATATTTTCCAAATACAAACTTAACAGCAACTGCAATTGTAATAATAATTAATGATATAATAGAATAGTTTGCTTCTTCTGGATACATTATTTTTGTAATAGAATCTTTTACAGCTGTAAGTCCGGCAAATAATATTATTTCTGAAATTAATACAGATGCAAAATACTCAATTCTCCCATGTCCATATGGATGTTCTTTATCAGGTGCTTTATTTGAAAGTCTTGTTCCAAATATTGTGATTATAGAAGATAATACATCTGTTAAATTATTAATTGCATCTAATAAAATTGCAATAGAATTAACTAAAAAACCTATTGCAGCTTTAAAAACCACTAAAATTATATTAACAAGTATTCCTAAAATACTTGTTTTTATTATTACTTTATCTCTATTCATATAACTTCCTTTTTAATTTATTAATTATTAGTCTCTACTTTATATTTATATATTTCTTTTCCAAAAATTTTATTAAATAATTTATCTATTTCATTAGAACCATCTAAAGCACAAGCATAAACTAGATATCCATCCCATATTTTTACGCCTTCTACTTCTTCTTCACTTAGTAACGAATAATCTTTTATAAATTTTTTTAATGCAATAGCTTTTTTCATTTCATCTATACATTCTTGTGTTAATGACTTATCGTTTATGTATGATATAATTCATTCCATTTATTTTTTAACCAACTTATAAGAGTTACAAATAATATATCTCTACAAAGTAAAATTTCTATTGTTGAATTGTCATCTTCTTTTTTTAATAACATATCAACTGCATTTAAATAAAAATTTAATTTTCCTGCAAAATTCATATTTTACTTATTTATATCATAAATTTGCTATAATTTCAATTATTTTCCAAATATTGACTTAAAAATAAGAGGCTGTTATCCTTGTATAAAACAACCTCTTATATTATTATCTTACATATCTATCTTTTTTCTTTATTTTAGCAATATCTTCTTGTCCTTTTGTCATTTAATTTTTAATTTCTATAAATTTCTTAACTTTTGGTCTATCTTCCAATATGAAAAAAGGAGGAAAAGAGAACCTCCCTTTTTCCATTGCTTTTTTCTCTATATAATTATGATTTCTGCTGTTTTTCTGTCAAATCCTTCATTTGAGACTTTTTTATATCAATTGTGGAATTGTTTATTTCTGTTAATCTCACACCTTTTGTTCCTTTACTCGTATAATATATTTATAAATTTATAAGATTTACAACAAAATCTTACATATTTATCTATTTGATAACCTGTGATAT
>CANQMG010000051.1 GCA_947624925.1 uncultured Clostridia bacterium
AGAATAAATAAAATTGTTGCTAATAAACAAAGTGCTTCTTTAAAAATATTAAATAATGATTATTATAGATATGTTTTCAAAAAATAATATTACAGAATAATGGTAATAGAAATTTCAAAAAATTATTGTAGCAAGATTTTTGACTACAATGCTTTGGAATTTCTATTAAATTGTTTTATACCAAAATAAATAATAGGTTTATGCCTTATTGAAATTACATAATAAGTATGATATAATTTACGAAATAAAAAAGAGAAATGGGAAAAGTAAATTAATGGAAAAAAATATAATAAATAAAATTGAGAAAGTAAAACAAAAATTAAAAGAAGAAGGCTATGAAGGAAAATTAATAAGCTATAAAGAATTACAAGAGCTACATAAAAGATTCATACCAGAGATAGAAGAAAAAGTATTTGCGGTAGAAGTATTAGGACTTACAGAAGGTAATTATAACAATATGAAAAATAAAGGAACAAAAGGAAGAATACTAAAAAAGAAAGTAGAAATAGATGAAGAAAAAGTAGAAAAGATAAAGAAAATATTAAAAGAAGAAGGCTATGAAGGAAAATTAATAAGCTATGAAGAATTGCAAGAGTTACATAAGAGATTTATGCCAGAAGTAGAAGAAAAAGTATTTGCAATAGAAGTATTAGGACTTACAGAAAGTAGTTATAACAGTATTAAATATAAAGGAACAAAAGGAAGAATACTAAAAAAGAAAGTAGAAATAGATGAAGAAAAAGTAGAAAAGATAAAGAAAATATTAAAAGAAGAAGGCTATGAAGGAAAATTAATAAGCTATGAAGAATTGCAAGAGTTACATAAGAGATTTATGCCAGAAGTAGAAGAAAAAGTATTTGCAATAGAAGTATTAGGACTTACAGAAAGTAGTTATAACAGTATTAAATATAAAGGAACAAAAGGAAGAATACTAAAAAAGAAAGTAGAAATAGATGAAGAAAAAGTAGAAAAGATAAAGAAAATATTAAAAGAAGAAGGCTATGAAGGAAAATTAATAAGCTATGAAGAATTGCAAGAGTTACATAAGAGATTTATGCCAGAAGTAGAAGAAAAAGTATTTGCAATAGAAGTATTAGGACTTACATATAGTAATTATTACAGTATGAAAAATACAGGAACAAAAGGAAGAGTAAAAGACAAAACAACAACAATAAAAGCAGAGTATATAAAACAACATAATTTAGAGCAATCAAGATATTATGCCAAAGAAGAAATAAATAAAATATGTGAAATAAATAATATAACAATAGATGAATTTATAAAATATATAATAATAAATTTTAAAGCAAAAAATTTATTAGAATTAACTCAAGTATATAAAGAAACTCTAGAAGTAAAAGGTAGAATATGGATAGGAAGAACAGAATTAAGTAAGGAATATACAAATAAAAATATAGAAAAATTATATGAGATAGCAAAAATTATATTATATAAACATAGAAAAATATATAAATATAATAAATCAAATGAAGAAGATTATATACAAGAACTTGTAATATATGCAATACAAATATGTGGAGATATAGAAAAAAACTTTGGAGAAGAAGAGGAAAAATTCAATAGAGCAATATATAACAGAATGAAGTATCATTTAATAAATTTATTAATTAGAGATAACAAATTAGAAACAAGAACAAAAGGATTAACAAAAAGATACAGTAAAAACGATGAAGAATATGAATATTTATCAGATGAGAGTGAAAAAGTAGATGAAAAAGTAGAAGATATGGAAATAGGAGAAAGGTGTATAGAACGATTAAAAGAATTAGTAAAAGAAGGAACAGGAAAAAAAGAAGCATTAGCAATAGTAGCAGAAGAATTCAAATTAAGTAAGCAAGAGTTAATAACAATTATGTCAATGTATATAGAAAGTGGAAAAGGAATACCGACTAAAGAAACAGATGGTTATGGGTATGATGATTAATATAAAAAATATAAATGAAAAAATAAATTATAAAATTTTTTCAAAAAATAGTGAAATTTTAATATAAAGTATGATACAATAGAAAAAAATTATATAAGGAGTTGTTTTTATTTATGAGTGAAGTAAAATATAAAAGAGTCTTACTTAAATTAAGCGGTGAAGCACTTGCAGGAGATGCAAAAAAAGGAATAGACGCAGACGTAATAGGAAAGATATGCGATCAAATAAAAATAATTGTAGATATGGGAGTTCAAGTATCAATTGTTATTGGAGGAGGAAATTTTTGGAGAGGAAGATTTGGACACCAAATGGAAAGAACAACCTCAGATTATATGGGAATGCTTGCAACAGCAATGAATGGTTTAGCATTGCAAGACGCATTAGAAAGTAGAGGAGTATATACAAGATTGCAAACAGCTATAGAAATGAGAGAAATAGCAGAACCATATATTAAAAGAAAAGCATTAAAACATTTAGATAGAGGAAGAGTTGTAATATTTGCATGCGGAACGGGCAATCCATATTTTACAACAGATACAGGTGCAGCCTTACGTGCAGCAGAAACAGAATCAGAAGTTATATTACTTGCTAAAACTACAGATGCTGTATATTCAGAAGACCCTAAGGAGAATCCTAATGCTGTAAGATATGATGAAATAACATATAAAGAAGTTTTAAATAAAAATTTAAAAGTAATGGACTCAACAGCAACTGCATTATGTATGGATAACAATATTCCAATAATAGTATTTGCAATTAAAGAACCTGAAAATATAGTAAAAGTTGTTAAGGGTGAAAAAATAGGAACTATTGTAAATTAATATTAAGAATAATAAAATGTGAAAAAAAGTATATTATAATAAATTTTTTAAGGAGATAAAAATATGGAATATAATGAAATTGAAGAAAAAATGAAAAAGACGATAAGTATTCTAGATGAAAATTTATCAGAAGTAAGAGCAGGAAGGGCTAACCCTGCAATTTTAAATAAGGTAAAGGTAGATTATTATGGAGTTCCAACTCCAATTAATCAGGTGGCTGGTATATCTGTACCTGAAGCTAGACTAATTGTTATTCAACCATGGGATACTAGTATTTTAAAAGAAATAGAAAAAGCAATACTTGCATCAGATATAGGTATTAATCCAAATAATGATGGAAAAGTTATACGACTTTCATTTCCGGATTTAACTGAAGAAAGAAGAAAAGAAATTGTAAAAGATATAAAGAAAATGGCAGAAGAGTCAAAAGTAGCTATAAGGGCAATAAGAAGAGATGGTATTGATGAAGCAAAATCTATGCAAAAAGAAGGATTAATTACAGAAGATGATTTAAGAAATGCTGAAGATGATATACAAAAAATTACAGATAAAAAAATAGAGGAAATAGATAAAATGCTAGCAACTAAAGAAAAAGAAGTAATGAATGTATAATTAAAATAATAAGGAAATAGTAAAATTATGGAAGAAAAACAACCAAAACATATTGGAATTATAATGGATGGAAATAGAAGATGGGCAAAAGAAAGAAAATTAGATGCAAAATTAGGACATAGCCAGGGAGCTAAAACATTAGAAAAAATAGTAAAATTTGCCAATAAAATAGAAATAGAATATCTTACAGTGTATGCTTTTTCTACAGAAAATTGGAAACGTAGTAAGGAAGAAGTAGGGGCTTTAATGCTTCTTCTTCAAAATTATTTAGATGATTTTTCTAAAAGAGCTGATACTGAAAATATAAAAATAAAAATGATTGGTGATATTGAAACTCTTTCTGAAGGCTTACAAAAAAGTATAAATAATGCTATAAAGAGAACTGAAAATAACACAGGACTTACATTTAATGTTGCTTTTAACTATGGCGGAAGAGCAGAAATTGTAAATGCTGTAAAAAAAATAGCTATGCAAGTAAAAAATAATGAACTTGAAATACATCAAATAGATGAAAATACAATATCAAATAACATTTATACAAGTGGGCAACCTGATCCTGACCTAATTATTAGAACAAGTGGAGAGATAAGAACAAGTGGTTTTTTAACATGGCAAAGTGTATATTCGGAATTTTATTTTACAAATAAGCTATGGCCAGATTTTAATGAAGAAGATTTTTTAGAAGCAATAGAGGAATATAAAAGAAGAAATAGAAAATTTGGAGGAAAATAATATGGTAAAAAAGATTGATTCTAAAAGAATAATATCCTCAATAGTTATGCTACTAATGGTATTTATAATCTTAATATTTGGTAATCAAATTATTATAGATATAACATGTGGAATAATTGCTATTATTTGTCTTAATGAATATTATAATTCGTTAAAAAATAAGGCAAAACCAATTAAATGGATAGGTTACTTATCTGCTTTATTTATGTGTGTAATGCATTTAATACCACAAGAATATATAATAAATTTTTTTATTGTAACAATACCAATTCTAATAATGATATTGTTTTTAGAATGTATAGTTACTAATTTAAAAATTACAGTTACAGATATTGCAATAACCTTTTTTGGAATAGCATATATTACATTCTTTATAATGTTTATTTCTATTTTAAGAAGTGCTGAAAATGGAAAAATTTTAGTTTGGTTTATTCTTTTGAGTGCGTGGGGAACAGATATACTTGCATATTTAATTGGAAGATATATGGGAAAGCATAAATTTAGTAAAATAAGTCCAAATAAAACTATAGAGGGATGTATTGGAGGCATAATAGGGTCAATCATTTTTGTATTAATTTATACTTTAATATGTAATAAATATTTTAATTTTAATTTATCATATATGTATATGACATTTGTTGCTATTTTATTAAGCCTAATTGGGCAATTAGGTGATTTTGCAGCTTCAAGTATAAAAAGATATGCAGGAATTAAAGATTATAGCAATTTAATACCAGGTCATGGCGGACTATTAGATAGAATTGATAGTGTTATATTTATAGCACCGATTACATATATTTTATTAATAATAATTTAGGAGGAAATAAGTGCTTACATTTTTTATTAATGCAATTAAAATAATATTTTTACTAGGTTTTCTTGTTTTTATCCATGAAGGTGGGCATTTTATAGTAGCAAAATTATGCAAAATAAAAGTTAATGAATTTGCACTTGGATTTGGCCCAACATTAATAAAGAAAAATAAAAATGAAACAACATATGCCCTAAGAGCAATACCGCTAGGTGGGTTTGTAAGCCTAGAAGGTGAAGAATCATATTCAGAAGCAGAAGGCTCATTTAGTAAAGCTGGACCCTTAAAAAAAATTGCAATAGTTTCAGCAGGTGGTTTAGTAAATATCATATTTGGTATAATAGCTTTTTTTATATTAATATTAGTTTTAAGATGTATAATTACAGGTGATAATTTTTTGGTAAATATAAAAGAAACCTTTATTGCCACAGGTCAATTATTTACATCATTAGCAGATAGCATAAAAATGTTATTTACAGGTAATGTTACAACTAATGATTTAGTAGGAATCGTTGGAATATCAGATGTTGTTGTACAAACTAGAGGTATAGACAATTATATATATTTAATTGCAATGATATCAATATCATTAGGAATTACAAATTTATTACCATTTCCACCGCTAGATGGAGGAAAAATAGTAATTTATATAATAGAAGCAATAAGAAGAAAGCCAATAAATGAAACAACAGAAATAGTAATTCAAAATATTGGTTTTTATATCTTAATTGCTCTGGCGATATTTGTAACATATAATGACATAACTAGAATATTTTAATACTATAAAAGGTGAATAAAAATGTCTGAAACAATGAAAAAAGTAAAAGATGTATTTAGTGATATTAAAACAGATAGTAATATATTAAATTGTGACTTATTGAATGTAAATATATATAAAAAATCTAATAAAATAGATATAGAACTTTTTTGCTATGAAATAATTAAATTAGAAGATGTTTTAAAATTTGAAAATTATTTAAAAAATAGATTTAATATTGATAATGTAAATATTATATTAAAATTTAAAAATGACATTAATTTGCCTAATATAAAACAGGATTGGGATAGATTGCTAATATACATTAATAAAAAATACCCAATTACTAAGGCAATATTAGTAAACAGTTATATAGAAGTTCAAGATAAAAATATTCAAATTATTTTAGCAGTTAAAGGTGCCGATTTCTTAATTGCTAGAGGATTTGATAAAATATTAGAAAATATTATTATGAATTTCTATGATGAAAAATACAAAGTTAAATATATAGAAAAAATAGATGAACAAATGGTTCACAAATATGAAGAAAATGCTCGACTAACTGAAAAACTTGCAATTGAGCTTGCAGAACAAGAAATTCAAGTTCAAGACAAGGAAACAAAAAAAATAGAAAATAAACAGTTAGAAAAAAATGAAGCAATAAATGAAGTAGAAAATGGAAAATTAAAAGAAGAAATAGTTCCAGAAGAAAATTCACCTTTAATATTAGGTAGAAATCCAAATATCAAGGATGGACTAGTGAAAGTTATAGATATAAATATTGATAGTGGAAAAATTTCCTTAGAAGGTGAAATTTTAAATACAGATTCTAGAGAATTAAAAAGTGGCAAATTTTTAGTTCTATTCGATTTATATGATGGTAGTAGTACCATTACTTGTAAATCATTTGTTGAACCTGATAAAGTAAAAAATGTTTTAAAAAGATTAAAAGATGCAAAAGGAGTAAAAGTTGCGGGAAATGCTCAGTTTGATCCTTTTGCTAAAGAAATTGGTGTAATTGTTAATGTTATTATAGAAACACCAGGTAGAAAAAAGAATAAAAGAATGGATAATGCAGAAGAAAAGCGTGTAGAATTGCATATGCATACTCAGATGAGTCAAATGGACGGAATGACATCTGCTAAAGATTTAATAAAAAGAGCTATGAGTTGGGGAATGAAGTCCATTGCAATAACAGATCATGGAGTTGTACAAGCCTTTCCTGAAGCTCATAAACTTTTAGGTAGAGATAATCCAGATATGAAAGTAATATATGGCGTTGAAGCATATCTTGTTCCAGATAAGATACCATCTGTTACAAATTCTAAGAATCAGAGTTTAGATGTGCAATATTGTGTTTTAGATTTAGAAACTACAGGACTTTCATTTAGAACAGAGAAAATAACAGAAGTAGGAATTATGAAAGTTAAAAATGGAGAAGTAATAGACGAATTTGAGTGCTTTGTAAATCCACAAAAGCCTATTCCTCCACAGGTTGTAGAAGTAACACATATTACAGATGATATGGTTAAAGATGCAGAAACTATTGATAAAGTATTTCCAAAAATTTTAGACTTTATTGGAGATTCAGTATTGGTTGCTCATAATGCAGACTTTGATATAGGATTTTTAAAACATAATGCAAAACTATTAGGATATTCACTTGAAAATACATATATAGATACATTGAGATTAGCAAAGGAATTATTTCCAGATTATAAAAAATATAAATTAGGAATTATAGCTGAAAATCTTGGAATAAAAGTTGATGTTGCTCACCGTGCTTTAGATGATGTTGATACAACAGTAAAAGTGTTTAATATAATGATAAAAATGCTTAAAGAAAGAAAAGTACAAACATTAGATGATATTGACAAAAAACTATCAGATGAATTTGAAAGAAAAGATTCATATAAAAAGCTTCCAAGTTATCATGCTATAATATTAGCAAAAAATTATGTAGGTCTAAAAAATTTGTATAAACTTGTATCAATATCACATCTTCATTATTTTTATAAAAAACCTAGAATATTAAAAAGTATATATAAAAAATATTCAGAAGGGTTAATATTAGGAAGTGCTTGCGAGCAAGGTGAGTTATATAGAGCGATTGTTGCAGGAAAAGATGAAGAAGAAATTGAAAATATTGCAAGAGATTATGATTATTTGGAAATTCAACCATTAGGTAACAACGAGTTTATGGTTAGAAATGGTACAGTTGCAGATGATGAGGCTTTAAAAGATATAAATAGAAAGATTGTAAATTTAGGAGAAAAATTAAATAAACTTGTTGTAGCCACATGTGATGTTCATTTTATGGATCCTGAAGATGAAATATATAGAAGAATATTAATGGCAGGACAAGGATATGATGATGCAGATCAGCAAGCACCGTTGTATTTAAGAACAACAAATGAAATGCTAGAGGAATTCTCATATTTAGGTATGGAAAAGGCATATGAAGTAGTAGTAACTAACACAAATAAAATTGCAGATATGTGTGATAGAATTAGTCCAATATCGCCTGAAAAATGTCCTCCTCATATTGAAGGATGTGAAGAAACAATAAAAACAATTGCATATGGAAAAGCTCATGAATTGTATGGTGATGTTCTACCTAAGATAGTTGAGGAAAGGTTAGAAAAAGAGTTAAATTCAATTATAAAAAATGGATTTTCCGTTATGTATATTATTGCACAAAAACTTGTGTGGAAATCAAATGAAGATGGTTATATAGTTGGTTCCAGAGGTTCTGTAGGATCTTCATTTGTTGCAAATATGACAGGTATAACAGAAGTTAATTCTCTTCCACCACATTATAGATGCCCAAATTGTAAATATTCAGATTTCACAGATTACGGATATAAAAATGGATTTGATCTACCAGACAAAGATTGTCCAAATTGTGGACATAAATTAGATAAAGATGGTATGGATATTCCATTTGAAACATTCTTGGGATTTGACGGAGATAAAGAGCCAGATATAGATTTAAATTTTTCAGGAGAATATCAAGCAAAAGCTCATAAATATACTGAAGTAATTTTTGGTAAAGGAACTACTTTTAAAGCTGGAACTGTTGGAACAGTTGCCGATAAGACAGCGTATGGATATGTAAAAAAATATTATGAAGATAGACAAGTACCAGTAAACAATGCAGAGATAGTAAGAATAGCACAAGGCTGTACAGGAATAAAAAGAACAACAGGGCAACATCCTGGAGGAATAATTGTTGTTCCAAAGGGAAGAGAAATATATGAGTTTACTCCAGTACAACATCCGGCAGATGATCCTAATTCAGATATAATAACAACACATTTTGATTATCACTCTATAGATCAAAACTTATTAAAATTAGATATATTAGGTCATGATGATCCAACTATGATAAGAATGTTATATGATTTAACTGGAATAGATCCAACAAAAGTACCTTTAGATGACAAAAAAACTATGTCTATTTTTTCATCTACAGATGCATTAGGAGTAACTCCTGATCAAATTCATTCTGAGGTTGGAAGCTTAGGAATACCAGAGTTTGGAACTAAATTTGTAAGAGGAATGTTAGTAGATACAAAGCCTACAACATTTGAAGAACTTTTAAGAATATCTGGATTGTCACATGGAACTGATGTATGGCTTGGAAATGCACAAAGTTTAATAGAAGATGGAACGATAACTCTTCAAGAAGCAATATGTACAAGGGATGATATAATGTTATATTTGATAAAACAAGGTGTGCCTCCAAAACCAGCATTTAAAATAATGGAAACAGTACGTAAAGGAAAAGCTTTAAAAGATCCAGAACAATGGGAAAAATATAAAGAAACAATGAAAGAAAGTAATGTTCCAGATTGGTATATAAAATCATGTGAAAAAATAAAATATATGTTTCCAAAGGCTCATGCTGCTGCATATGTAACAAATGCATTTAGAATAGCGTGGTTTAAAGTTCATCAGCCTAAAGCATATTATACAGCTTATTTTACAATAAGAGCAGATGAATTTGATAGTGAGTGTATGATATATGGAAAAGAAAAGGTAAAAAACAAAATGAGAGAATTAGAATTGCAAGGAAATAGCATATCTGCAAAAGATAAAAATGTATATTCAATATTGGAATTAGTATTAGAAATGTATGAAAGAGGAATAAATTTTTTACCTATTGATTTATATAAATCACACGCTACAAAGTTCATAATGGAAGAAGAAGGAATAAGGCCACCATTAAATAGTATACCAGGCCTTGGAACAGTTGCAGCAGAAAGTATAGAAACAGCAAAAGCAAAAGGCGAATTTATGTGTATAGATGAATTACAAACACGAGCAAAAGTTGGAAAATCTGTAATAGAACTTTTAAAGAAATTTGGATGTTTAAAAGGAATGACACAAAGTAATCAAATGAGTTTATTTGTTTAATTAGGGTCAGACCCAGAACGTTAAAAAAATGTAGGGTCAGGTCTTGTGCCTGCCCAGCTCCGAAGAAATTACCCTAAATTAAAAATTAAAATTGAATATAATGAAATTATTTACAAATAATAAATCTAGAAAATTGACGAAAAGGATTCAAAAATAGTAGAATTTATGCTATACTATAAATAGTATAAAAAAGAGAGGTGTATTTATATGCAACAAATAAATTTAAAAGAAATAGAAACAGCAATAAATCAATATGGAGAAGTTGTATTAAGTAGAAATAAAAAAAATAATTTTGTAGTAATGAGTATGGAAGAATATAATAAAAATATATTAAGAGAAGAAATAATTAAAGCATTAAAGAAATCAGAACAAGAGAT
>CANQMG010000052.1 GCA_947624925.1 uncultured Clostridia bacterium
AATAGAGCCTTATAGGCGCATATGAAAATCCACCGGTTATACCGGTGGATATTTATTACTCAAATTTTTTCCCAGCTTGAAATTTTTAATATATTAAAGATACAATTTTTATAAGGAGGTGTAAGGTAAAAAGATTTACTCTATATATGAAAATATAGAGTAAATTTTACAAATCAATAAAATAACACATAAATACACTTATGTATTATTTTATTGATTAAATTATTGAAAAGAGAAAATAAAATACTACATAAATGAAAGAAATAGTATAAAAAAAATACTACATAAGTAAGAGGGTGAAATTATTGGATATATTAGATCAATTTGAAAAATATTTGATGGAAAATTATAATACAGATGATAAACAAAATACTATAAAAGCATATCTTAGTGATATAAATCAATTTATGAATTTTTTTCATGAACAATTTGGAGAAGAAATAACAGATTTTTCAAAAGCTCATATTATAGAATTCAAAAAGTATTTACTTGAAAATAAAGGTTTAAAATTTGCATCTATAAATAGAAAATTAGCATCTTTGTCTATATATGAAAATTTTTTAATAGAAAAGGAAATAAGAAAAGATTCAAATAAGGTAATTAAGAAAAAAGATTTTTACAAAATAGAGAAACAACTGATTACAGCTGATATGATACCTAGAAAGACAATAAAAAAAGTAAGACTAAAATCTGGTGAAAAAAGTAAAAGAGATTATGCTATGTTTGTTTTACTGGATGATGGTGGATTAAGAGTATCAGAACTAATAGAATTGCAATTAGATAGAGATATAGATATGGAAATGTACTCAATACATATTTTGGGTAAAGGAAAGAAAGTAAGGAATATTTTTATGAAGGACTCTATGTATGATGCAATAAATGATTATTTACCTGAAAGAGAAAAATTACTTAATGGAAGAACAAACAAATATTTATTTGTAAGCAATAAAACTGCAAATACTAATAAGCCAATGAGTAGGACAAGTATAAATAATTTATTAAAAAAATATTGCAATGAAATAAATGAAAACAAAATACATCCTCATATATTTAGACATGATTGTGGAACAACAATGTATGAGGAAGGATATACAGATATAATGATAAAAAAATGGTTAGGACATTCTTCCAATGCTAGTGATATATATACTCATCCAGGAGGTGAAAAATATAGGAATTCAAAGCCGAATTGTCAATAGATGTTTTAAATTAGTTTACAAATTAGACAAAAAATGATAAAATTATGTAAACTATTTTAAAAGGGGGTATCGTATGTTAAATGTCTTAATTGCTGAAGATGATGTTGCTATTAGCATACATTTATCAAACATAATTAATACAAAAGAAGTTAGATGTATAGAAATTCTTAACGATGGAACTAAAGTCTACCAAAGATTAAAGAATTCAGAAGTTAAAATAGATATATTGATACTCGATTTAAAAATGCCTGGGAAGAATGGAATTGATATACTTAAAGAAATACAAGCAGATGAAAGTATAAAAACAAAAGTTTTTGTATATTCAGGTGAGGTAGAATACATGACTCTTGCTAGAGAATATAAATGTATTGATAAATTTTATTCAAAATTAACTCCACCTACAGAAATATCTAGGTATCTGCAAGAAATAGCTGATGAAATATCTAATAAAAGTGTTGAGAATAGAATATCAAATATTTTACTTAAATTAGGTTTTTCATATTCTTTAAAGGGAACAAGATTAATAAAAGAATGTATATTATATTCAGTTATAAAGAACGAAGATAATATAAAAAGCATATATTCAAAAATTGCACGAAACAAAAAAGAAAATATTTATACTATAAAGTCAGATATAAATACTGCCATTAACAACATGTGGAGATTCACAGATAGAGATAAGGCGAGGAAAATATTAAGGCTTGGAGAATCCGATAGACCAAGTAGTAAAGTCATAGTATCTATGATAAAATATTATATAAATAATTAAAAAAAGAAGTGAGTATCAATATAAAAGGTACTTACTTCTTTTTTTTAAATCTATCATCGTAAAAATACTTTGCTATATCATCCTGTAAACGATTTAATGCTTCTAATCTTTTCCTTTGCCTTTTGGAACCTTGAACTTTTTTATATATTTTCGTTTTTCTCATTATTATCACCTTGCGGAGATTATAAATAGAATAATGAAAAATGTATTTGAAAGACTAATATGTATTATTAAAATAGGAAATTTGTTTGATTTTACATAAAAAAAATTAAAAAAGATTGAGAAAGATTAAATTTTCAAGTAATATTTAGTGAGTTATATGGAATTGTTAAACATATTAAATGATATTTCATAGTAAATTGATAATTTTATATATTTATAGTATTATAATATTTAATAAAGGAGTATTAATTATGGCGAAGATAGATGAATTAGTAAAGAAAGCAGAAAACGAATTATTAGGAAACAAAATTGAGATTTTAGAAATGGATAATAAAATGAAAGATATATTTAACACAAAAGATAGTTTATTAACAAATATAAAAGATTGGGTTATAAATAATTCTTCTAATGAAACAAATGTTACATATTGCTATCATGTGCAATATGAATATGTTATATATGTAAAATTTAAAATTTGCAAAAGTAAATATGATTTTCTTTTAAGAGATATGGATGTAATACTAACTCACATTGAAAGAATATAAGTAATAAATTTTGTATGAGCAAGTATTTTTATAATCATTTACTCTTATATTACAAAAATTAAAGATATTATTTAAAGAAAAATATATTAAATATAAAATGAAGTTTAGCTGTTCTTTTCTATCCACCTTTTAAAATCTTCAGGAGTAATTTGTTTAGTTTTATATCTATCTAATTTTTTCTTACCAATTCTCTTAAATTTATCAAAGTCATAGACATATTTTGGTATATCAGAATATCTAGATTTCATCATGGCTTTTCTATTATATAGCTTATAATATGACGCAATTATTGGATCACTATTTTTATTATTCTCAAACACATTTTTTCTACCAATATCTCTACAAGTTTTTTTGTCTTGATTTGGAGCAATATTATCACAATAATTGTATGATTTATTTGTAGCAATAAAATAGTTACCACAATTTTTACATTTTTTTAAATAAACTTCTTGTTTTAGAATACTACAAATTGATTTATATAGAATTGAAGAAATATCATTAGAAAGTATTAAATCAAAATCTATAACTTCATTGTTCCTTTTAGATAGGAAATCATATATTTCCTTTTCATACTTTCCTGGATATGATGAAAATAGATTTATTGAATAATATGTAGATCTATTTTCATGCAATAAAATTAAATTAGGTGATATTCTTCTTAATACATATAATCTTTCTATTGGTTTAAATTTAATTGCCTTTGCATTTGGATTTAATAGGCAATAATCTAATATCATATCTGTCTGATTTTGTAGTTTTAAATAGTTGTTTTTGTTTTTAATTAAAAGATTTAACATTTTATTTTTAAAATCAGTTTCAGAATAATTTATGCAATTGAATATTTTTCTAAATGTAGTATGTTTTATCAATGATAGTGAATATTTATTAAAAAGATTCAAAAAATCATTATAATTATCAAAATCAGTATTTAAAAAATCTGATAGAAAAGAACCAATAGGTTGTATGTTAATTTTATAATCTGAACTAATTTCATATTTCATATTTTTTTTATTAAAAAATATAGGATAATTTATAACTATTTCAATATTATTTTTTTCATTTATAGCTAATCCTAAACCAGATAGAATATTTAAAATATAGTCATTTTCCTCCATAAGATACTCCTTATAGTTAATAATACAAATTTTAATTTTATATCATTTGTGTTCTGTTCGCTTTTTCATAATACTTATTGACTTTCATAAAATTGACAAATATAATGCAAATAGTTAAGAACAGATATGAAAAAAATGTGTTCTTAACATTTATGAAGTGTATAGTATAAGGGAAGTTCCCCCTAATTAAACACATGAAAATTATACTATATCTTTATAAAAAAATCAATATAGGCAAATTCTAGATATGTCTATATAGAATCACTATGTCAAAAAATGTGTAAACACTTTTTGAACTATAATAAATCTATGAAAGGAATAAGATATGGAAAAAATTGAAATGATAAAGGATTTATATTTTAACAAAAAAAATAATTTAACTGAAATATCCGAAATTGTAGGAACATCCATAAGTTACATTTCAAAGATTTTAAGAAACGATAGAAAATATCAAATAGAAAAAACTAAAAGAAAACAAGAAAATTTATTACTTAGAAAAAAAAAACAAAAGAAATTAATTTACTCAGGTAGAAAAAATAAAAATGATATAGATTACATTAATATGAAAAATCAGCATGATCAAGATACAAGAGAATTATCAAAACACTCAGTAATAGGCAACGATGTTTTAAGAAAATGGTGTAGTAGTGCATACAAATATAATAAAAAAAGAAACAGATATGAATTTGATAATAATGATTTACTAAAACCAGCTGATTTTCCTAAATATATAAAAGCATAATTTAAACAGAAGATATAATTTTTATTGGATATGGAGAAAGATATGATCACAAGAGAACAAGGAAAAGCTAGTTTTTATATAATTAATTCATATAATACTGCAAACAAACAAATTGAATTAGCAAGAAGATTTTGCAAAAATAATATTGAAATTGGAAAAATGTATATATCTCAAGTGGGTGAAAATACTGATAAATATTACGAGCTAATTAAAGATATAAGAAATAAGAATATGGATATTTTAGTTATGAGTATTTTTACTATATTTAGTATGAATGAGGCAGAAAAAAACATGATTATACATTTATGTAGAAAAAATAATATTTTATATATTGAAATTTAGAGGAGGCAAACATGTTAAGATTCATATTAGGAATGATGGTGGGTGCGACATTGGGTATTATAATACATTGTTTATTTATTATTGCAAAAGAATCAGATAAAAATTAACTAAAATTTTTTCTCAGATATATTTTATATTCATTTTATAATAATATATGAATATAATAAAATGTATGGAGTGATTATATGAATGTAGGTTTATATTCTTTTAAAAATATAGAATTAATTAAGACAAGCAATTTTATAAGTAAATTAAATAAATTCCTTAATTTAGATAATATATTTTTATATTCTGAAAACACATCGAGAGAGAAAATGAATCAAAGATTTGGGTTTAAAAAATTGTTAGAAGATTATGATGCGAAGATAATTGATATAATAGTTTTTGAAGATACTAAATCGCTAGGAAGTGATAATTATATTAGAAGCCAAATATATAAAATTTTATTATCAGGAGATTATGAATTTTATTTTTTAAATGAAAATTTAAGTTCTTCAGAAAAACAAGATAGGATATTTTTAAAGTACATAATAGATTTTGAAGAATCATTAAAAACTAGAATGGATAAGCGAAGTAAAATAGGACAATATTTAAAAGAAAAATATAATTAAAAATTTAAAAAGTCAGTAATTTAAGACTGGCTTTTTTATTATGGAGGAAAATATTATGAACAAACATGAATGTAAAAAATATATAACCAGAGCTTATAATAGGCTAGTAATTCAATCAAAAAGTATGAATCCAGAAAATTTAGCAATCGAAATGGATAGAGTAATAAAAAGTGAAAGTAAAATTTACACAGCTTATGCAAAACTTGCTATACATAACTTAAATAAAAGTGCAACTAAAATTACAGCAAAACAACTGATGGCACAAATAGATGTAATTCCTAAAATATATAATCAAACAGATGTCATAATTAAAGCCAATGAATTGTAAGAATTAAATATATTTTTTTATTTTTATTCATACAATTTAATGAGGTGAGTTTGATTATGAAAATTATTGAAGAAAAAGATGTATTGTTAGGAAATCAAAAATATATTTATAGAAAAGATACCGATGGTAACGAAACACTATCAAGAAATGAAGTATTTAATAATAAAAATATAGAAATTATATTAAAAAATACTCCAAATCAACATACTAAAGAAGTTGAGAAATTTATAACAGATATATTAAGTGACTTATATATACAAAGGCAAATAAAAAAATTAAGTTAAATTTTTTCTCAAATTGAATTCTCTTTAATCTTAAAATACGATTTTAAGATAAGAGGGTGGGATTATGAAAAAAGTTGGTTGTTTATATAGAGTTTCAACATACAAACAAGCGTTTAAAAATGATATTCCAGTTCAAAGAGAAGCTTGTAAAAAATTTATAAATAATAAAAAAAATTGGATAATTGAGAAAGAATACATTGAATTAGGTGTATCTGGATATAAAACAAGTGAAAAAAAGAGAGATGCAATCCAAGAAGTAAAACAAGATGTTTTAGATAAAAAAATAGATATATTACTTGTTTTTATGTTTGATAGAATAGGTAGAATTGAAGAGGAAACACCATTAGTTGTTAGATGGCTTATAGATCAAGGAGTAGAAGTTTGGTCTGTAAATGAAGGACAAAGAACAATTAATAACAGGTATGATAAATTAATAAATTATATTACTTATTGGCAAGCCGAAGGAGAAAGTGAAAAAATATCTTTAAGAGCAACAGAAAGAAGAATTCAGCTGACAAAAGAAGGTATTTATATGGGAAATTATTCTCCTTATGGATATATTCTCGTTAAAAGTGATGAAATAACTAAAATTGGAAAAATAAGAAAAAAACTAGAAATATATCCTAAAGAAGCTAAAATAATAAACCTCATATTTTATTTTATAATTGACCTAGATTATGGAACAGATAAAATTGCTATTTATTTCAATAAACATAATATAAAAAGAAGAAAAGAAAATATTAAATGGGAAAATAACATTATTTTAGAAATTGTAAGAAATCCAATATATAAAGGTTATGTTACATTCGGCAAAAGAAATAAAACAAAAAATATGAATAAAAGAAATGATAGAAGTAAGTGGATTATGTCTGACAAGCCAAATAAAGAAATAATTATCATTCCAGAAGATAGATGGAACAAAGCTAATGCTATCTTAGATAAAAGAAGTAGAAAAGGTAAACGAGTATTAAGACTCTTATCTGGACTAACTAGATGTGGATATTGCAAAGATTATATTGTTCCTAAAGGCAAAGGCAAATATATCTATATGATGTGTAAAGGCAAACAAAAAACAGGGTATTGTGAATATAAAGAAAATTATAGGTTAGATAAATTAGAAGAACTAGTCAACAATGAAATAAAAAAGTATTTAAAAACATTTAAAAAAATAGATTTAAGAAATATTGTGAAAAATAATAATGTAAAAATTAATAGAAGAAAAGAAAAATTATTACAAATTAATAAAAAGGAAGTTTACTTAAAAAATAGGTTGAATGAATTAAAAAGCAAAGTTGCAGATGTATTAATACTAAATGATTTAAATTTAATAGAAAATATAGGTTCTGAAATAAAAAAAATACAGAATTTATTAAAGGAGCAAGGTTTATTAAAATTAAGATACGAAAATGAAATATTAGAGTATAATCAAAAAATAAATTCAATGCAAGAGCAAATACCTAATTGGATTGAAGAATACGATATTGCATCTTTAGACAAAAAGAGAATAATAGTGAATAAATTAATTGATAAGATTTACTTATATAATGATAGAATAGAAATTTGTATAAAATATCCGATCACCAAACTAATTGTCAAAGGAAACAAAGATAATGAAGAAAAGAGTTAGATGTTTATATAGGGTTTCAACTAAGAAACAAGGTGAAAAAGATGATATACCAATGCAAAGAATTTCTTGTACTGATTTTATAAAAAATAAAGAAGATTGGATATTTGATAATGAATATATAGAATTAGGTGTTTCGGGTTATAAACTTAGTGAATCTGATAGAGATGTTTTACAGGAAATAAAAAAAGATGTATTAAAAGAAGAATTTGATGTACTACTTGTCTTTATGTTTGATAGAATAGGCAGAAGAGAAGAGGAAACACCATTTGTAGTTGAATGGCTAATAGATCATAATATAGAAGTTTGGTCTGTTAAAGAAGGTCAAAGGAAAATAGAGAGCAGAGCTGATAAACTAATAAATTATCTTACATACTGGCAAGCTGGTGGTGAAAGTGAAAAAACATCAATAAGAGTCAGAGAAGCACAGGAACAAATGGCAGAGAAGGGAATACTAACTTATGGAGGAGAAAGAAATGCTCCTTATGGATATAAATTTATAAAAAGTGGTACATATACAAAAAAAGGAGTAGAACGACAAAAACTCATAAAAAATGATGAAGAAAAAGAAAATGCTTATAGAATATATTATTTATATACTGTAATAGGTTATGGTATTGGAAGTATTGCAAAGATTTTTAATAATGAGCATATAAAAGCAAGAAGAGGAAAACTTTGGACTAACTCAACTATAGCAAATATATTAAGCAATCCAATTTATATGGGGTATCCTGCATACAGTAAAAAAACATCAAGAAATATGTCATCAAGAAAGAAGCTTCCTTTTGAAGATTGGATACTACCCAAAAATAGAATTGAAGGATTAGCAATTGTATCAGAAAAAACATGGTATAAAGCTCAGGAAATTAGAAAAAGCAGAAATAGAAATGAAAATACAAAGTGCAGTAAGCCTGTGCAAACAAAATCTCCATTATTACTTATTGGAATGATCAAATGTGGAGAATGTGGCTATTCATTTACTACATCTGAAAGTAAGAAGACTAAGAAAAATGGTGATATACAAAAATATATCTATTATAGATGTAGCAGCACAAGATTTACACATAATTGCTCATTAGAAAAGAAAAGTTATAAAAAAGAGGAACTTGAAGGACCTATTATAAATACTGTACTAAATTTTTTAGATAGTATGGAAAAAATTGATTTGTCAGAAGTGTTAAAGGAAGATATTTTAAATAATAATCAAAAGGAACAAAAAGAATTAATAAAGTGCAATCAAAAAATTATAGAATTAGAAAACAAGCTAATTGTTTTAAAGGATGAAGTTGTAAAGACATTAACTGGTAATAGTAATTTTTCGCAAGAATTGTTAAATGAATTAATTGAAAATACAAAAAACGAAAAGGAAAAAATAGAACAAGAAAGAAAAGAGTTAAACAAAATAATTAACCAAAAAAATCTAAATCAACATGATGTCACTAATTTTAAAAATATGATTCCAGTATGGAAAAAAGAATTTACAAATGCGAATTTTGAAATTAAGAAGATGCTTTTATCAGAGATAATAAAAGAAATAAAAGTATTTAATAATAAAATAGAAATAGTTTTTAGAATTGAAATTAGTAATTATAAAAGTATAATATATGATATTAATGATAAATTAAATACAAATTATTGTAAAATAATAGAAAATACAATATGTTTACAAAAATAATAAAATTGTATTTTTTTATATTAGTTAAAAAGTTTGAAAAGTGTATATACAGTTACCCCCGTGTGTACAACAGAAATGCTTGCATTTACAAAAGCACATACATATTTTAAAAATTTAAACACAGAACTTTTAGGATTAAGTGTAGATAGTAATAGTTCACATGAAGTGTAGTAAAAATTACCAACAGAAAAAAGACAAGCAATCACCTGTAATTTAATAAGATTTTGAGAATTATGCTACACTTCACAATTAATAATATGTAAAAAATTGACAATTTTGTTGTAATTTAGATATTTATAAAGTATAATGTATCTATCCTTTTCATAAAGGAAATCTTTAATGAAAGGGGTGATGCTATATGACCAATGCAGAACTAATCTTGAAGTTAGTTGAAATGCTTGTTGAATCTGAAAAGAAACAACAAACAATGAATGCTAATGAAAAGAATGGTCAGAGCAAAGATTAGTACATAACTAATCATAAAGGGGTAGTAACTTCCATTTGCTACTCCTTTATTTTCTAACAAAACAAAAGAGATGCCTTCTTCCATTGCATCTCTTTCTAACTATATGACTTCTGCAGAACTTTAGTCATTTTTTAAGCTACCTATATTGTACTACGAAAAAATAGAATTGTCAAAGAATTTCAAAAATTTATGCTATCGAATTTTACACAAAACTTGAAATTTATGTTAAATTATAATATAATTAAATAGATACTTTTGTATCGATACAATAAAATGCTATATTATAGCAGAATGGAGGATTTCCTATGTTAAAACACTTTGTAGAATTTGTGTATCCTGCTGGCATCTTCTTCCATTATTATGAAAGGCACACAGGTGGGGAAGTCACAGAGCGGAAACATGAGCTGGTAACAGTTCCTGAAAGAGCTTTGGGCTATTGCTTTTACGATCAGGAGCAAATTGTTACTGATGACGGCGAGTTGCTTATAGGAAAAC
>CANQMG010000053.1 GCA_947624925.1 uncultured Clostridia bacterium
TCTCTCTCTCTCTCTCTTAGAGTACCAAGAGTTTTAAGTTTTACGTTCATCTTAAATTTTCTCCTTTGTGTTTATTTTCTTTTAGGTAATTTCTTCGTAGCCTGGGCAAGCACAAGACTTGCCCCTACAAGCATTTTTTAAATTGTATATGTTAGAAATTTGTTCATATATTTTTTTAAATCAATTCTGTTTTAATTATAACAATAGCATTTTATTATTGCAATATATTTTATAATTTTCTTACCTTTTCTTTTGAATTTTTATTATCTTGTATATATCTGTACAAAATTTCAATTTTAATAATATGGGTCTGATCCCTATTGTTTTGTTATAGATAGTATTTTAAATTTTAGTATACCACTTGGTGTATTTGCTTCTACTACTTGATTTTTCTTTGCACCCATTAGTGCAGCTCCAATTGGTGATTCATTTGATATTTTATTGTTTGCTATATCTACTTCTGTTGAACCTACTATAGTGTATTCTAATTCTTCATCATATTCTAAATCTTTTATTTTAACAGTATTTCCAACTTGTACTGTTTTTGTGTCTATTTCTGATTCATCAATTATTCTTGCATATCTTAATTTATTTTCTAAATCTGCAATTTTTGTTTCATTAGCTGCTTGTGCGCTCTTAGCTTCATCATACTCAGAATTTTCTGATAAATCTCCAAATCCTAATGCTACCTTTATTCTTTCTGCTATTTCACTTCTTTTTTCTGTTTTTAAGAACTCTAATTCTTTTTCAAGGTTATCATAACCTTCTTGTGTTAATAAAATTTCTTTTTCTTCCATAAATGGTCACTCCTCTTTGTTTTATCCACCTTATATTAATCCTAAATCATATTTTTGTCAATACCTAAAATAAATATCTATTTTACAATTTTTTACAAATCTTTGTACGCCTTAGAATAACTACATTATAATTTATAAAATCTCAGTTATCTTTATTTAATAACTTAATTATATATTCATATTATATTTATTTTAGCATATATTTAAATAGCTTATTTATGTTAGGAAGTGTTATTATGTTTGTATATAATTTTTCTTTAAATACTAATAAATTAGGTAAAATTATTTTAACCACGATTTCTTTATTTGTATTAATTATTTTAATTGTTTCTATTTATAAAATCTTCTTTTCAGAAAAATTTAAAGTAAATGATACATTAAATTCTAATAATGTTACTGAGATTACCACTAGCAATTATACAAATATTTTAAAAAGTGTTCATGAAAATATTGATGAATATATTGGTAAGAAAATTAACTTTACAGGATATGTTTATAGAGTTTCTGATTTAAATAAAAATGAATTTGTTTTAGCTAGAGATATGGTTATTAATTCTAATTATCAAACTGTTGTTGTTGGTTTTTTATGTAATTATGATGATGCACCTAGTTTTACAGATGGAACATGGGTTAGTGTTACCGGTGAAATTATAAAAGGATATTATCATGGTGATATGCCTGTTATAGATATTAATGACATTAAACTAACTAATAAACCTAATGATGAGTATGTGTATCCACCAGATGATTTTTATATTCCTACCTCTAGCATTTATTAATAAATTTAGTTAATTTTTAAATATATATTTATTTTCTATCAAATATAGTTTTAATTATTCCATTATCAATTAATGTAGCAAATATATTTTTTAGAATTATTAAAATAATTGGGCCTATTAAAAGGCCTATTATTCCGCTTACTTTAAATCCTGTATACATTGCGATTAAGGTAAATATAGGATGAATTCCTATATGTTTACTTACTATTTTAGGCTCTATTAATTGTCTTGTTATTATTAAAACTACATACAAGCCTATTATGCAAATTGCAAGTGTTAAATCTCCATTTATTGCAGATATAACAGCCCAAGGAACAAGTACAGTACCAGATCCTAATATAGGAAGTGCATCTACAAATCCTATACCAATAGCTGCAAGTAAAGGATATTGCACATTTAATCCTACTATATTAAATATAAATAATCCTATTGTTACTATAATAAATGCTATAAGAATTAATATGGCTTCTGCCTTTAAATATGAACCTAAACTAGATATTATTTCTCTTAAATGAATACCAATTTTTTTTACCCATTTTTGTGGCATATGATGTTCTATTTGATCTAATATATATAATCTGTCTGTACATACAAAATATGTTGCAAGTATTGTTATTATTATATTTATGCCAATTTCTGGAATTTTTGTTGTTGCATTAATTAAACTATTTAATAAATTTTTTAATGCGACTGAAATTGTTTCTAAAAAATCAAATGATGATTCTGATACTATGTTTTTTATTTCTTCTGGAATTTGTATTTTATCAAATTCAAATTTTGAAATGTAACCATTTATAAAACTGTATGCCTTTTCAAAATATTCATTTAACATTTCTAATAAATGATTTGACTCTGTTATTATACTTGTTATTCCCCAGATTAAAAGTCCTATTAATATAGAAAAGATTACTACTAATACTATAATTGCACTTACTTTCCTTGTTAATTTTGTCTTTTTTACTGTAAATTTTATAAGTGGCTCTATAATTAAAGATATTATAAATGCTATTAAAAATGGCATATAAAATACTGCCATTTTTAATACTAAATATATAAATAAAATTGTAATAGCTATTATAAATATTCTTTTAAAAACTTTCGTCCAATACCCCATATCAATAATCATAAATAAAATCTCCCAAATAAGTTATATCACGCCTAAAGTTTTATGGTCAATTCAAAAAGATAAAAAATCCCTAGATTTTATAGGGATTTTATGATTTTATTCTGCATTATTTTTGTTACAATTACAAATTCCTTCAAAAGTATCTGATACTGCTTTTGCACCTATATTATTTTTGTCTTTTGCTATATCTCCTATTGTAAGCATACCAACTATTTTGTCATTTTCAACAACTGGTATTCTTCTTATTTGCAAATCTGTCATTAAATTCATAGCTTCAGATATATCTCCGTTTGCTTCACAATAACACACATTACAAGTCATTATGTCTTTTGCAGGAGTTGTATTTACATCTTTATCACATGCTACACATCTTAGTACTATATCTCTGTCAGTTATTATTCCTTCAATATTTTTATTTTCATCACACACTGGAATACAACCTATATGTCTCTGATTCATTAATTTTGCTACTTCATTTACAGAAGCATCTTTATTACAGTAGCAAACATCTAAACACATACATTCTTTTATTTTCATATACACATACCTACCTTTCAAAATTATTATTTACATTTTTTTGAAAAGTATTCATATATACATATTAATATAAATCATTATACATTCTAGGTCTCATTGGAGGTCTATTAGGTGGCATTCCCATAGGTGGTCTTCCTGGTGGTACAGGTTGTGGTCTTAAAGGAGGTCTAAATCCTGGTCTTGATCCATTTAATAATTCTCTTAATACTAAAATTCTTATTAAATCCTTTAATAAATAATTTTGTGCTCTATCTTCTCTTACCGGTTCATCAGTATTTTTTGAATATGTAGAATTATTTTTTATATTACCTTTTGTTTGTTCATTTCTATTTTCTTTATCTAATGCATTGTCGTCTTCAAAATTAAAATATATTTCGTTTGTAATTTCTGTTAATAAATCATCCGTGATTGGACCTCTTACATCCATACATGCTTTACATATCATTGGATACATTATTTTATAGACCTCTGGATAAAGTTGTTCTAAATCATTATTTGAATTTTCATACATATTATAATCGTCTTGAAACATATTATAATCATCTAAACTATTATATCCTAGAGTCATTCTCATATAATCTTCATAATTTTTATCATACATAGCTTTACCTCCTATGATAAATACTATTCAGATTATATTTATTTGTTACAATTTATTAACCAATTCTTTAAATTTATTTCCTCTCTCTTCAAAATTTTTAAATAAATCAAAACCTGCACTTGCAGGGGAAAACAAGACAATTTGGCCAGGCTTTGCTACCTTATTTGCAATTATTACTGTTTGATTAAATTCATCACACATATATATTTTTATATTTTTATTTTGTTTTTCTTCTTCGTCTTTTACTGCATTGAATATTTTTTCTGCAGTTTGACCAAAAAGTATTAAAGTATCTACATTGTCTAATATTGGTTTAGCTAAAGGTGCATAATCTAAATGTTTATCATATCCTCCAGCAATTAGAACTATTCTTTCGTCAAATGAATTTAATCCGGCCATAGTTCTTGTAGGACTTGTTCCTATTGAATCATTATACCATTTAACTCCATTTATTTCTCTAATAAATTCTATTCTATGTTCTACGCCTTTAAATTCTTTTATAGCTTCAATTGCTGTTTCTATATTTACCAAGCTACTAGTTGCTGCTATTGCTGCACACACATTTTCATAATTATGGCTACCTCTTATTTGTATATCTTTAGTTTGCATTATATGTCTTCTTAATTTATCTTTGCATTCCTTGATAATATTTTCATCTACAATAATTCCATCTTCTAATTTTTCTTTTCTACTAAAGAATATAACTTTTCCATTTGCCTCATTTGCACATTTTCTTGTAATTTCATTGTCATAATTTAATACTACTATACCTTTATCATCTTGAAATTTAAATATATTCTTTTTAGCATCAATATATTCTTCATAAGACTTATGAACATTTAAATGATTTGGGCTTATATTAGTTATAACACTAATATCTGGACTAATTTCCATACCCATTAATTGAAAACTACTTATTTCCAAAACTACAATATCTTCTGGTTTCATTTCATTTACTCTGGTAAATAATGGTATTCCTATATTTCCGCCTAAAAAGCATTTATATCCTGCTTTTTTTAAAATACTATAAATTAATGTTGCTGTTGTAGTTTTACCATCACTACCTGTTACACCAATAATTTTACATGGACATATTTTCATTAATAATTCTATTTCAGATGTTATTATAGCACCTCTTTTTTCTTCTTTTATAATTTCCTCTTTGTTTAGCATACAACTTGGTGACCTAAATATTATGTCAAAATTATTTAATTTATCTAAATTATTTTTTCCAAATGAAAATTCCATTGAATATGATACAACTTTATCCATAATTTCTTTAGGAATATCATCAACTTCCTTATCATCAAAAACTGTAACTCTCGCGCCTAAATTATGTAAATATTCTAATAATGGTATATTACTAATACCTAGTCCTATTATGGCAACTTTTCTATTTCTTAAGTAGTTATTTAACTCATTCAACTTTTCGTTAATATAATCCATAACTACTAATCCTCCTTATTATGTAGATTTAATATTTGTATAACTTTTTGTGTAGCTTCTTGTACACTTTTGCAATCGCTTGTATCTATCTTTATAGTATTAGGATAAATTTTATAAAATCCTGCAATCTTTTGTAACTTATCTCTTTTTACTATGCTTTTTTTTATTTCACTTCTGCTTATTATATTATTTTCTATATCTTCTTTATATTGTATGCATTTTCTATTTACTCTTTCATCAATATCAGCTACTATAAATAAATGATAATCTAGTTTAGGATAAATTTTCATTATTGCTCTTCCAGAAATTATTATATTATATTTATCTTTTAAACTATTTATATAGTCTCTTGCAAATTCAAATAATTTTGTATTATCTGCTACTCCTCCTATTAAAGAAACATATAAAGAAGATGTATTTGATTGTAATTTTTTTTCATCTGCTTTTTCTCCATTTATATATATTACAGTTTCTCTATCTTCTATCTTTAATTCAATGTTATTGTCATCCATATATTTTTTAATATCTGCATTTTTCATAATATTTTGTAATTTAAAAAAATTTTTTTCTTCTTTAGTAATTGCATATACAATTGCTCTATATAAATTACCACCATTTAATAAAACAGAATTAGGTATAACATTTAAAAATTCCCTGCATATACTTGTTTTTCCTGCTCCAACTAATCCTTCAATTCCTATTATAATATTATTCAATTTTATTACCTTCCTTTTCATTTTAGATTATATAACATAAATATGTAAAAATCTACTATTTTTATTTATAATATTTTTTTCTTATATGTAAAAAATATTTATATATTATATTATTTTGGAGGAAACAGTGAATCAAATATTAATAACTAAAGATATGCCAAATAACTTAGAGATTAATTTAATATATGACACGAAAAAAACTTTTAAAAGAAAAATTATTATAATTCAATTTATATTATGTATAATAGTATTTTCTTTTACATGTGGGTATAGTCTTTATTCTTATAGCAATATAAAAAAAAGAAATAAAATATCTAATAAATTAGTAGAAAATTTTAGTATTATTAGTTTATATTCTGATAAGACTAATAGTGACTATACAGCATCAAAGCTTTCTTTAGATAGCTATACTGTTCCCGAAAATGTAATAAACGTTATAGGAATAATTGAAATTCCAAAGTTAAATATTACTTATCCAATTTTTTCAAACGTAAATGATAATTTATTAAAAATATCAGTATGTAAATTTTATGGTCCTATGCCAAATGAAAATGGTAACTTATGTATTGCAGGTCACAATTATAATAATAACACCTTTTTTAGTAAGCTAAATTCTTTAGAGAATAATGATAAAGTATATATATATGATTTATCTAGTCAAAAATTAGAATATACAGTATATTCCAAATATGAAGTAGATGCTACAAATACTGAATGTACAAATCAAAATGTTCAAACCAAGGAAATAACCTTAATTACTTGCAACAATTTAAATGATAGCAAAAGAATAGTTGTAAAAGCTAGAGCAGATTAAGGCAATTAAGAACGAATATATTTACTTTGTTTTTTACTTAAGTAATATAACTCGTTCTTAATTATAAAACTACTTATTAATCATTATTGCATTTACACTCATAGCTTCCGCACATTGATTCATCTGGTTGTTTAGATTCGCAACCAACAATTGGCTCAACTATAATTTGTTCAAGATTACATAGATTTTTATCGCAATTATTAAATTTGCAAGTTTCAACTGTACAATTTATTTTTTGATTCTTATCCATAATAAACCTCCTAATATTTTTATATGTTTATTATGTGTTTTTTTATATTTTTTATTATGTAAAATTTTCGTTAAAAAAATAAATTATGCTTTTTTAGATTGTGAAATACGCATAGCATTTGAATTTCCATTATTGTTATTTTTCATATTTTGAGAAAAATTTTCTTGTTTTTTTACATTAGAATTTTCCGTAGATTCTACTAATTTTATATCTCTATTTTCTATTTTTTTATTATCGCACCCATTTTGGCAAGATTTAAAACTTAAATACCAGTTCATTCCATTTTTGTCATTTTTTATATTTTCTAATCTTGTTTGCAACTCATTAAATGTTTTAGGACTAGGAACAATAATAGGATCACCTTCTAACCAATTTGCAGGAGTAGATCCATCACATTTTTCTGATGTTTGAAGTGCTTGTAATAACCTTAAAATCTCAGGAATGCATCTTCCTACATTCATTGGATAAACTAAAATAGCCTTAACAACTCCATCTGGACTTATTATAAAAACATTTCTTACAGTTTCAGTATTACTTATATTATTAGAAATCATTCCATACTTTCTGGCTATTTCTCCATTTCTATCTGCTATTATTGGAAAAGGAATAACAACTCCAGTTTTACAATATATATCATATATCCACGCAAGATGTGAAGGATTACTATCTACACTTAAACCTATTAAACACGCATTTTTTTCTTCAAAATATGTATTAGCCCTTGCAAAAGCAATTATCTCAGTCGTACACACAGGTGTAAAATCTCCAATTTTTACACAACCATTCATCATTAATTCATAATCCATATAAAATAAACCTCCAATCACATTTTTCATATTATATGATTGAAGGTATTCATTTGATACTATCTTTCTTCTAATCTTTTATCTATTCAATCTATTATTTTTATTGTTTTTTCCAATATTTACCTCCTATATGATAAGAAAAGACCTCGGGCCCTTAGGCTACCCGAGGTACGATCCATTTCCGACTTCAGTCCCGTAGGTTTTCTGAAGTACTGATCTACTATAGATAGTATAATATTTTAATTTTGTGTTTGTCAAGTAAAATGTTAAATTTATCTATTAATAGTATTATACTTATAATTTATATATTTTATTCTAAGTATGTAAAATTTAATTTTTTATATAACTATTATTTATTGAAAAGTCCGTTTAAACCAGTTTTTAATTTTTGTAAAAATTGATTCTTTATATTCTATCATACCAACAGTTTCTTCTACTTTAGAATTTTTATTTTTAAATATAATATTTGAATTATATTTTTCTATCTTTTCTTTTTCTTGTTTTAATTGATTTTGTCTTAATAAATTTTCTAATATTGATTTTTGCTTTTCAGTAGCAAAATAATCTCTAAATAAAGAGATTAAAATTGCATTTGTTTCTTTAGAAATATTCTGCTCTGATAAATCTATTTTTGGATTAATTTTATAATTATATTCTTCATCCATATTATCTTTATAAAATTTTATTTTTTCAATAGGGATCTTAATAAAATCTTCTTTTGATAAATGACTTAATATTTCTAAAACTTCTGTATATGCTTTAGCATATGTATCAGTCATCTTTAATTTCTCCTTTCGATTCTCCTTTTCGCCTTGACAATTCAATTTGTTCAACATACTCCACATTAGCTACCTGTTCAAACGTAGTTCCTTCTGAAATAGCATTTGAAACAATTGATTGCATTGTAATTTTATTTGTATCTCCGTTCTTGATATTCTTTATCATTGTTTCTTTTCATTAATAATTCTTTATCACTTAATGCATCTCTTATTACTTGAGCTTCTTCTGGCATAAATTGCCATCCTCTTTCTAAGAGAATTTTATTTTTTGTTGTCTCCGAGCAATACTCACTTATCGCATCATCTGTCTTTTTTAAACTTTCTTGAGTTTTTTGCTGATTTGCTTTTGCAACTGCTAAATCTCTTTGCATTCTTATTTGGTAATCAAAATTTTCATCTAGTTGATCTAGTAACTCTGCTTCATATTCAGAAATTTTTCTTGCTCCACCATATGTTAAATGTACATCTAAATCTTCCATTAATTCTACAATACTTACTCCTTCTGAAGCTTTTTGCATAATATTACTAAAATCAGTCGTAAGTTGTCCGAGCTGTTATTGGTACAAAATTATTTGCTGAATAATTTAATATGGAATTTTCTAAAGCTTTACTTAATGCACTGGCTAAACACACTGGCATAGCTTTTCCTACACATGTATATTTTTTTAATTTATGTTCTCCATCGCCATTAAATAAGTATGCCACTTCATTATCTGAGTATTTAAATACACTTTCACCTATTACAGATTCTGAAATTTTTTTTCTTTCTTCTAAAGTGACATTATCATTAACTTCAATATCATTAATATCTTTAAATGATATACATATCGACTTTTGCTTTCCTCTTAATCTATCTGTTGAAATTGGAAACATACACATTTGAGATTGAATTTTCTTACATTCCTCATCAGTATATCCAAGTTTTTGCATCCTATCAATTAAGTTTTTCTCAACTGCTTGTACAAATAATGTTCCGTCACAGTAACTCATCATATTAACATTTCTCATATTTTTCATTGCCTGAATGCAATCTATTTTTTTTCCATTTTTTGCAATTAATGGTAATAAGTATTGAGTTACAAATACATCTATTCTTTCTTTTGATGTCACATTTTTATCTTCATCTTTTTTATCTAGTTCTATGGACAAAAATTTAACAGGAAAGTCTTTTAATCCAAATCCTGCGTTTCTCTGATTTCTTACCCTTAGTCTTGCCATTTTCATGGCTTCTTTAGTAACTCCAAAATTGGATTTACTAGCCATTTGATTATCATGTTGTGCTGAGATACATAATAAACATGGTCCATCTAAAAAAGGGCTTTCTTCACTATCTATCATTTTTGATCCATACATATATTGCTTTGTTTTAGGAACTTTTTCATATAATCTATACATATTTTACTCCATAATATAATATTTATTATATTTATATTTTAAACTATTCTTATTTATATGTCAATTATTTATATTTGTATAAATATAATTCTCAAAATGTTATTAAATGCAGGTGATTGCTTGTCTTACTTTTTGTTGGTAACTTTTGCTACACTTCATGTGAAGGATTACTATCTACACTTAATCCTATTAAACACGCATTTTTTTCTTCAAAATATGTATTAGCCCTTGCAAAAGCAATTATCTCG
>CANQMG010000054.1 GCA_947624925.1 uncultured Clostridia bacterium
GTAAAATTTGAAGATTATGATGGTAGAGAAATAGAAACACAAACAGTAGAATATGGAAAACCAGCAACAGCACCAAAAAATAATCCAACAAGAGAAGGATATACATTTACAGGCTGGGATCCAGCAGATTTTACACAAGTAAAATCAGATATGACAATAAAAGCACAATATAAAATAAACACATACACAGTAAAATTCGTAGATTGGAACGGAACTGAATTAAAGAGTGAAACAGTAGAATATGGAAAATCAGCAACAGCACCAGAAGAAAATCCAACAAGAGAAGGATATACATTTACAGGATGGAATCCATCAGACTTTACACAAGTAAAAGAAGATATGGAAATAAAGGCACAATACAAAATAAACACATACACAGTAAAATTTGAAGATTATGATGGTAGAGAAATAGAAACACAAACAGTAGAATATGGAAAACCAGCAACAGCACCAAAGAATAATCCAACAAGAGAAGGATACAAATTTACAGGATGGAATCCATCAGACTTTACAAAAGTAAAATCAGATATGACAATAAAAGCTCAGTATGAAGCAATTAAGTTAGAATTAAAGAAAAATGGAACAATTAAAATTTCAAGAAAAAAGGATGACTATAAAATTTTACAACAAGCTGTAATATTCCATTTTGAAATAGAATTTAATAATATAATAAAAGATACATCTTTATTAGATAAATATATAATTACATTATATTCACCAGATGGAAGTGTAATTTCAAAGAAGGAAACAACAAAGAAAGATGGAGATAGTATTTCCCTAGATCAAATTTCAGCATCAGAAAATTCAAAATTGGATTTATCAAATTCAACATACAAATTAAAGATTGAAGCAATAGGTAATAATGGAAGTAGAATTGAAAAAAATATTAATTTAGAAACAAGAATTCTTTTAGCTGGATTATTAAGTACTACAACAGTTAGATTTACTATTCCAGAGAATTCTAACTGGTACAATATAACAGGAACAGAAAATGATACAGTTTCTGATTTAGCTGGATATTCAGGAATAACTATTACATTAAAATAATGAATAAAAAAGAAGGTAATTTCAAAATTACCTTCTTTTTTTAAAATATGCATAGAATTAATTTGTTGAATATTTGAAAAGTAAAATATACATAAAGATGTCAAAATTTTTAATTTTGCTAATCTTACATAAATTTAAATAGGTTCACCAACTGTTTTTTCAATTTTACTTAATTCTGTTTTTAATGTTTTATAAAGTGATTCGCCTATCGACTTATCAGAACCATTATCATAGTTTTCTATAGCAGTTTTTATATCGATTAATTCGTAACGTGTTCTTGATGATGCTCTTGATCCTTTATCATTTAAATATAATGGAATGTAATTAATTGAATCTAAATTAATTGTTCCATCATTAGATTTTGTAATTTGTATATTTAAAATTACAGTACTTTTTGTATTTTCATAATATTGTCCTGACATAAAATTACCTAATGAATATATTACAAAGCAATCTTTGGTAGAGCCATCTTCTAAAGTAACGGTTCTTTTTTCCATAGGTTCTAAAACATGAGGATGACTTCCTAAAATTATATCTACGCCATTTTCAAATAAAAAATCAGCTAATTCTTCTTGCTTAGAATTTTGTTTTAGTTTATATTCATCTCCCCAATGCATACTAGTGCATATAAGATCAGCACCTTGATTTTTAGCAGATTCAATATGTTTTTTAATAAGTTCTTTATCTATCAAATTTACACAATATGATTTATCAGATGGTACTGTAATACCATTAGTTCCATATGTATATGTTAAAAATGCAATTTTTATTCCATTAATATCTTTAATTAGAATTTTATCTTGTTCTTCTTGAGATCTAGAAGTTCCTGTGTGGTCTAAATTATATTCATCTAAAAAATTTAAAGTACTTTCAATACCAGAATATCCTTTATCCATACAGTGATTATTTGCAGTTGTAAGTACATCCATACCTAAATCTTTTAAATTTTGTCCTAATTGTTCTGGGGTATTAAAAGTTGGATATCCTGTATATCCTCGAGATTTTCCAGAAAATGTAGTTTCTAGATTACCAATTGCAACATCTGCATCAGATATATAATTTTTTATATTTTTAAAAACATAAGAAAAGTCATAAGTTTTATCTGACTTATTATATGCATCATCAAAATTGGTTGTGTGACACATAATATCTCCAATAACTGCCATATTTATGGTTATATCTTTAGGCTCATCTTTATCAGCAGAAATGTCTATATCAGGAGAAGAATCATTTTTATTAAAAAAAGCAGTTATCCTAAATAGGATAATATAAATTAATGCAACTAAAAGCAACACAGCGGGAATAAATTTTTTAAAATTAATTTTTAATTTTTTATTTTTTGAATTACTCATAAAAGCTCCTTTCATTAATATAATTTTAGTATGTTTAAACAAATTAAAATTATCATAAAAAATAAAAATTTTCAATAAAAAGTATAAAAAAATGATAATAGAGAAAACTAAAATAAAATATAATTTAATTAAGGAGTGATAAAAAATGAAAGTAATAGATAAAATTGCATTAGTATTAATAGTAATAGGTGCAATAAACTGGGGATTAATAGGTTTCTTCAATTTCAACTTAGTTGAATTTATATTTGGAAACATGACTATACTATCTAGAATAATATATGCCCTAGTAGGAATATCTGGACTATGGGGAATCAAGCTTTTATTTGATGATTAGTGTTAGACGTGGACTATCAAAATTTTATAGCTTATGTCAGATAAAAAACACAGGAGATATTTATTATTCCTGTGTTTTTTGCTTGAAAAAGTATCTTTTTTGGTATATAATTATTTCGTTTTAAATTATATACTAGGAGGATTAAAATGTTATCTGCAAATGGAGTAACTGTAAGATTTGGAAAAAGAGTTTTGTTTGAAGACGTTAACATTAAATTTGGAAAAGGAAATTGTTATGGAATTATAGGTGCAAATGGCGCTGGTAAATCTACTTTTTTAAAAGTTTTATCTGGAGATATAGAACCTAGTAAGGGAGATGTTTCTAAAGATAAAAACGAAAGAATATCTGTCTTAAAACAAGACCACTTTGCATATGAAGCATATACAGTAATAGATACTGTAATTATGGGAAATCAAGAATTATATAGAATTATGAAAGAAAAGGATGCAATATATTCTAAACCAGATTTTTCTGAAGAAGATGGTATGAAAGCAGCTAAATTAGAAGAAAGGTTTGCAGAATTAGATGGCTGGAATTCAGAATCAGATGCAGCAATATTATTAAATGATTTAGGAATAGGTTCAGAAAATCATTATAAGCTTATGAAGGAAATAGAAGCTAAAGATAAAGTAAAAATATTGTTAGCTCAAGCATTATTTGGAAATCCTGATATTTTACTTCTTGATGAGCCAACAAATGATTTAGATTTAAAAAGTATAAATTGGTTACAGGAATTTTTAATAAATTTTGAAAACACAGTTATCGTTGTTTCACATGATAGATATTTTTTAAATAAAGTATGTACTCATATAGCTGATGTTGATTATGGTAAAATAAAAGTTTATCCAGGTAATTATGATTTTTGGTATGAATCTAGTCAGTTAGCTTTAAAGCAGGCTAAAGAGGCAAATAAAAAGAAAGAAGAAAAAATAAAGGAATTACAAGAATTTATTGCAAGATTTAGTGCAAATGCATCTAAGTCTAAACAAGCAACATCAAGAAAAAAATCATTGGAAAAAATAGAATTAGATGAGATTAAGCCATCTAATAGAAAATATCCATATATTGATTTTAAACCAGATAGAGAACCTGGAAAAGAAATATTAACATTAAAAAATGTATCTAAATCTATAGATGGACAGAAAATTTTAAATAATATTAGCTTTACAGTAAAAAGCAATGATAAAATTGCATTTTTAGCTGATAATGAAAATGCAAAAACGTTATTATTTCAAATAATAGCTGGAGAGGTTAAACCAGATGAAGGTGAAATAATTTGGGGAACTACAATTACTAATACATATTTTCCAAAAGATAATAATTATCTATTTAATGAGGATATCAATCTAGTAGAGTGGTTAAGAGGATATTCTAAAGATCCTGATGAAACATATGTAAGAGGATTTCTAGGAAGAATGTTATTTTCAGGGGAAGAAGCTCTAAAAAAAGTTAATGTTTTATCTGGTGGAGAAAAGGTAAGATGTGTTTTATCTAAAATGATGCTTTCAGGAGCAAATTTTTTAATATTTGATGAACCAACTAATCATTTAGATATGGAAAGCATAACTGCTTTAAATGAAGGAATGTCTAGATTTAAAGGTAACATTATTTTTACATCTCATGACCATCAATTAACACAAACTGTTGCAAATAGAATTATAGATATAAAAGAAGATAAAATTATTGATAGAGAAATAACATATAATGAATATTTAGAACTAGAATAAAACGAAGTGCCTCTGCATCATTTGTTCTATAACAGAAATTTTTTATTAGATAAAATAAAAGGGCATTAAGCCCTTTTTATTAAATTATTCTATATTGTTATCTTGAATATTATTGTTGTTTATATTGGCCAATTTTTCATAAAATATTATTTCAGAAACAGACATATATGGTAAAAGCCAAAAAAATCCTATTCCAAAAGTAAAAACAGTAAGTATTAACCAACCAATAAATGTTAAAGTAAGCCAAATATAACTACATCTATTACCATTCATTAATAATGCACTTTTTTCCACAACTTCTTTTCCTGTCATATTGGGATTGTCATATCTTATAAAAAAAACAAGTGAGTATAGTAATGCTTTAACATACATATATACTATAAGGAATATATAGGCAGCCAATAATAAAAAAAGAATTACTGTATATATAAAAGATAATTCATTTAATAAAGAAATGTATCGTAAATAAGAAATTGCTATTATACATACAACAAGTATGCAAGCTGGAATAATTAATTTTAAAATAACATTACCTATAACACCTAATATTTTTGTAAATGAAGAAAAACCAATTGATAAAAAATCTGTATATGCAACATCTTCATTTCTTCTTATTTTTATACAAGATACTGTCAAACCATATGACATAATAATATTCATTATGTATATTGCAATATTCCCTACTATAGGAATGAAAGCAAGAATAAATGATATAACATATGATATTATTGCATATATAAATATAAGTAAAGCAACTTTTCCCCATTTGCCAGATAAAGATGAGCGAGCTTCAGCTCTAATTTCTGATGCAACCACAATAGAACACCTCCTTTGTAATAAAAATCGACTTAATTATATAATAAAATATAAAAATTAACAATAAAATACAAAAAAATAAAATGTAAAATAATTAATTTTACATTTTATACTATTATATATTATATATATTTATTCCTAATTTCATCAATTTCATTCATATGACTATTTAAAATATTTAAAAATGTATTTGTAAGTTCAGGATCAAATTGAGTTCCTTTATTATTTTCAAATTCTGATTTAACCACATCTAATGATAGAGAATCTCTATATGTTCTTCTTGAAGTCATTGCATCAAAACTATCTGCTATAGCTGTTATTCTTGCTAAATATGGAATTTCAGTTCCTTTCAATTTTGAAGGATAGCCTCTACCATCATATCTTTCATGATGGTGTTTTACAATTGGAATTATATCTTTAAATATTGTTGCATCAGATAAAATATGTGCTCCAATTGAAGGATGATTTTTTATTTCAGAATATTCATCATCTGTTAATTTAGTTGTTTTAAGTAAAATACTATCTGGAACGCCTATTTTTCCAATATCATGAAATAAACCACCTATTTTTAAAATTTTTAAGTCTTCTTCAGATAAATTTAAATATTTTCCAATTAAAACTGAATATTCAGAAACTCTATCTGAATGACCTCTAGTATATGTATCTTTAGCTTCAACAGTATGTCTTAAAATTTGAATACTTTCTAAATATGCTTTTTCAAGCTTTTCATTTGCATCTTTTAAGTCATTATTAATGTCTTTTATTAAATTCATTTGAGCAATAGCCTTTATACCAGATTCTATTAATAAAAGTAGTTGGTCAAATTTATCACTTTTCTCACAGTAACCTTGAATATCTAATCTTTTAATAGTATCTAGTGGTGGGGCTAAATCTTTATGACCTGTAAGTAATAAAATATATAATTCTTTGTTAAATTCACGAATTTGTTCTACAACTTGGTCTCCATGTATAGGAGTCATTATAAAATCTAATAGCATTAAATCAAAATGTTCATTTTTAACTCTTTCAATTGCCTCCATAGGGTCAGTAACACCTGTAAATTCATAGCCTGATTTTTTTAAAAATATTGAAAGAGAGTCAATAATTCCTATTTCGTCATCTACCACAATTATTTTGTATCCATTAGAAGTTCCAGAACCTACTTGTTTTCTCATCTTTTACCTCCTAGTATAATATACATAAATTATATATATAAATACAAATAAAATCAAGAAAAAAATAAAAAATAGTAATAATATGTTACTTTTATATAATTATTTGTAAATTAAGGCAGGAACAAGACCTGCCTAAATAATATCTATTTATATTTTATTACAAAAAATTAATAAAAACTAAATGTTAATTAATTGGTATTATTACATCAAATTTTGCACCTTTTCCTTCATGTGATGTAAATTTTATATCACCATTAAAATGTGCCCTTATGTTTGAATATGACATAAATAATCCAAGGCCAGTTCCATTTTTTCCTTTAGTTGTAATCATTTCTTTAAATAACTTATCTTGTACTTCTTTAGACATTCCACATCCATAATCTTCTATAGAAAATATTAAGTCATTTGAATTGCTATAGATAGTAAAATCTATATTTTGGTTTGGTTTACCATTATATGCCTGAATTGAATTAGAAATTATATTATTTATAACTTGAACCAAGCTATTTATATTTCCCCTAATAGATAAATTAGAATCAACTTTTAAATTTATATTTAATTCAATTAATGCATTTTTTAGTTCATGTTTCATTAAAACGTCTATGTATTTTAACAATTCATTTAATGTAAAAGTGTCTGAGGGCTGTTCAGAAAATGCAACAGCTTGACCCTTAACTGCAGTTATAACATCTGACATATATGAAATATGAGTTTTAATTTTTTCAATCCAATTATTCATATCTTTAACTATTTCATGGTGATCTTCATTTGTAACACTAGGGTCACCGATTGAAATATCATATTCTTTAGTTAAGTCAGATAATCCTTCAACTGCACCAGCAACTGACATAATTGGTGTTTTAAGATTATGAGCAATTCCTCCAATCATTTGACCAAGAGATGCTAAACGTTCTTTTTCTACAAGTAAATCTTGATTAGCTTGTATAGTTTTAACGTCATTAACGTGCTGAGTAACATCTTTTAATAATATAAGAGTACCTAAAAAATTACCTTTAGAATTAATGCTACTTATTTCTATATTGAAATACTTGTCCATAATGTTATATTCATTTGCAAATGTTATTGTTTCATTACTATTTTTAGATTTTTTAATTGCATCAGATATTTGATTTGGATCTAGATTAACTTCATTAGAGTTATTTTTTATAAAATCTATAAAGTTAATTCTTCTTACATTAGATGAAGATAAATTAAATGTATTTAAAAAAGTTTCATTAAAATCTATTATAATATCTTCTTCATTTAAAACTATAAAACTATCAGATATTCTATCTACAATTCTTTGAAGTGCAATTGGTGTAACACTCAAAAAGTTAAATTTAAATATTGCAAATGCCAAAAGAAGAATTGTGGCAGCAAAAGAAATTGGCGTTAAATATATATCAGCACTTATTATTTTAAAACTTGCTAATATATTTATTATAATAGGAATTAAGGCTGATACAATAAAGAGTAACGCCTGTCTTGAAAAAAAACCAGAGTTTTTAATAGAATATTTTAACAAATATATTAAGCCAAGTGCATACATAATATATGTATATATAAAGTGTATATTATAATATGGACCAACAATATTTTCACTTAAATTAAGTGAGTAATTAATATAAAATAGATGATGTACATCATTTGTCCACAATATTATTAATGATAATATTGGTATAATAAATAAAAGTATATATGATGCTTTAAATTTAATTTTTGTATTTGCAAAAATTAAACCAGTAAAAAATACAGATACAGGTAAAAAACAAGTACCTATATAAACTATGTAATCATAATATATTAAGGGTATAGATAATATATTACCTAATGAACATTGTAAAATAATTCCTATTAAGCAAATTAATAAATTGGTTAAATCTAAAAGAAAAATCGTTTTTAATTGACTTTTTTTAATTTTAGACTTTATTACCAAAAAGGTTATAAGACATATAATAGCACTTAAAATTAATGCTATAAATATTAAAGGTGATGCAAGCATAAATACCTCCTATAAATTTATATATTTAGAAATCCATTAGATTTTAAATAGTTAAAAAATTTTTTAAAATATTCAAAATCTAGTATGGGCCATAAAAATCCAATCGTATTAAGAAATTTATTTGTTATATCAGCATTTATTAGATTCTTATATGAATAATTTAATAGTTTATTTTTATTTAGGTCTGTAACTATTCCGGATATCTTATTTTTTAATTTATTATCATTTAAAAAAATATTAACTTGTTGTGAAAAAGTTTCATTAGATACAGCTTGTAATTTATATCCTAATTGATTAATATAATCTATTAAATCAGTAAACTTTATAATATTTACATTAAATAAATGTAAAATAGAAAAATTGTTATTTGTGTTTATTATATTAATAATAGCTTTTGCACAGTAATCTACAGGTGTAAATTCTGTAGAATGTTTCAAAAAACTATTTTGAATTACACCTAAATTTAATATTGATTTTATTTTATTTATAAAAGCATTTTCAGAAATGTTTATTTGAAATTTACCATCTGAAAATCTATTTGTCAAGTTTCCTATTCTTAAAATTGTTGCATTTAGTCCATTGTTAATTTCTTCTAATACTATCTTTTCAGCCTTGAATTTAGTAAATAGATATATATTATTTAAATCCTGTCCAACATAGAAAGAGGATTCATCAAAAATTATTCTTTCTTCTTCATTTGTAGCTATTCCCATACCAGAAACACTTAATGTTGATATATGATACAATTTTTTTCTAAAAGTTTTACATATATTGACTATATTTTGTGTTCCATTTACATTGACTAAATTAAACAAATTAGAATCTCCATAATGCTTAACTATTGCTGCACTATTTATAACCAAATCTATATTGCCTAATAATTCTGACAAATTATGATTTGACATACCAAGATTTTCTTGAGTTATATCACCTTCTATAACAAATATTCTATTTTCGAACAGATTATCATATTTATCATCGAAATAAAATTTTAATATTTTTTTTAGTCGTTCTTCAGGAGATATTAAAGACTTCCTTCGAATAATACAATAAACTTTATTATTTGAGTTATATGATAAATATTCATCTAATATATGAGCTCCTAAAAATCCTGTACTACCAAATAATAATAACCTATTATTTTTGAAATTAGAAATATTGCTCAAATTATCTGATTTATTTTTTTCAATTAACTTATTTATATTTTCATAATTATAATCTTTATCAATATTATAAATTATTTTATTAGATTTTTTTTCAGAAAGTAGTCTAATTGTAGGGTATGTGAAAATATCATTATAGCTTATATCTAATTTTCTTTTTAATGCTTCTATTTGAAATTTAATAGCAATAAGTGAATCACATCCTATATCAAAAAAGTTATCATCAATGCTTATTTTATCTATTTGTAATAATGATGATAAAATAGTATGAATTGTTTGTTCCAAAGCATTACGAGGAGCAGTATATTTGTTTTGTTTACTAAACTGAGGTTTAGGCAAAGCTTTAGTATTAATTTTTCCATTTACAGTTAATGGAAATTCTTCTATTTGTATTAAATATGTTGGAATCATATAAAATACTAATTTAGATTGTAAATATGCTTTTAGGTCATTAATAGTAATTATTTTATCAGCAGAAAAATAAGATACTATCTGATACGTAGTTCCACTTTTTACTGTAATTGTATGTGTTTTATTAATATGTGGAAATGACATAATTATAGAATTAATTTCATTTAATTCTATCCTATATCCATTTATTTTAACTTGATTGTCCCTTCTTCCAATAAATGAAATTGTTCCATCATTATTCCATTTTGCTAA
>CANQMG010000055.1 GCA_947624925.1 uncultured Clostridia bacterium
ACATCAAATATATGGAATAGCAGTGCAGAAAATGTAAAAGCAATACTAGAAATGCCAGAATGGGAAGATGAAAAATTTCAAGGGTTATTGACATCAAATATATGGAATAGCAGTGCAGAAAATGTAAAAGCAATACTAGAAATGCCAGAATGGGAAGATGAAAAATTCCAAGGATTATTGACATCAAACATATGGAATAGCAATGTAGAAGATATAAAAGCAATACTAAAAATGCCAGAATGGGAAGATCCAAAATTTCAAGGGTTATTGACATCAACAATATGGAATTGCAATGCAGAAAATGTAAAAGCAATATTAGAAATGCCAGAATGGAAAGACCAAAAATTTCAAGGGCTATTGACATCAACTATATGGCAAAGCAATGTAAAGAATGTAAAAGCAATACTAGAAATACCAGAATGGGAAGACCAAAAATTTCAAGGGTTATTGACATCAACTATATGGCAAAGCAATGCAGAAAATGTAAAAGCAATACTAGAAATGCCAGAATGGAAAGACCAAAAATTTCAATGCTTATTGACATCAAACATATGGCATAGCAATGTAGAAGAAGTAAAAGCAATACTAGAAATGCCAGAATGGGAAGATGAAAAATTTCAATGCTTATTGACATCAAATATATGGCGAAGCAGTGCAGAAAATGTAAAAGCAATACTAGAAATGTCAGAATGGAAAAATGAAAAATTTAAACATTTGTTAAGACCATCAATTTTTGCAATATCTGTAATAAATATAAAAAAAGCAATTAAATTATTTGAGGAATATAATATTGGACAATATATGACAAATAATTCCATAAGAAGAAATGTAGATGAACAAAGAAAACTTATAGAATATATGATAAAGAAAAAAATAGATCTTATAGTAGATGATCCGAAAAAAGAAGGACAAAAAAAGCTAAATCCTATGTTAAGTGCAAGCACTAAAATTTTAAAAGAACAATATGGTATAAATATTAAGACAATTCCGGAAGGACCAGTAGGAGGAGAGATAGATGTTAGAGAATAATTTAACAAATTATATTATATAATTAAGAATATAAATAATATTTGCATTATCCATAATTTTATGTTATATGTAAAAAATATATTAGTGAGGTTAATAAATGTATAATTTTAATTTTGATAGAAAAACTTTATATATTATTATATTAATAGTGTTTATTTTAATGGGTTTAAGAAACATAACTGGCAGTATGATTATTTCTACACTTCTTACTTTACCAGGTGTAATTATTGCGATTACATTTCATGAATATGCTCATGCTTTAGTTGCAGATAAATTAGGAGATGATACTCCAAGATATCAAGGAAGACTTAACTTAAATCCTATGAGCCATATAGATCCTTTTGGTTTCTTTTTATTACTTTTTGCTGGATTTGGCTGGGGAAAACCAGTTCAAATAAATCCTAATAATTTTAAAAGGAGTGTTTCATTGGCTAAAGGTGAAATTTTAGTTTCACTTGCAGGACCATTAATGAACTTTGTAATTGCTATAGTTTTATCATTAGTTATGGGAGCTATATATAAATTTGCACCACTATTTATTATGAGTCAAGTAGGCAATATTATAATTTTATTAATACAATGTACAATTTTTGTAAATATTGGGTTAGGTGTATTCAATTTAATTCCACTTCCACCATTAGATGGTTCAAAAATTTTTATGAATATTATGCCATATAAAGCAAGAAGATGGATAATAGAAAATGAAAAATATTTTTACATTGCTTTTTTAATAATTTGGATTAGTGGATTATCTGGTTTGATAATTTCTCCTATAATTAATTTTATAAGTGATGGATTATTTAAATTAATAGGTTTAATATTTGGTCTTTAAAATATTTATTATATAATATAAGAAAGGCAGTATAAATGAAAGATATTATTGTACTAGGAATTGAAACAAGTTGTGATGAAACTTCTGTATCTGTTGTTAAAAATGGTAGAGAAGTTTTATCTAATGTTATAGATTCACAAATAAATATACATAAAGAATTTGGGGGAGTAGTGCCAGAAATAGCTTCTAGAAACCATGTAGAGGCTATTTCTTATGTTACTAAAAAAGCATTAGAAGATGCTGAAATAAATTTTAATGATATAGATGTTATATCTTGTACATATGGACCAGGATTGGTAGGAGCATTGCTCGTGGGAGTATCATATGCAAAAGCTTTAAGTTTTGCTTTAAAAAAACCACTTGTTGCTGTAAATCATATTGAAGGACATATTGCGGCAAATTACATTACATTCAAAGATTTAAAACCACCATTCTTATGTCTAGTAATTTCTGGAGGGCACACTCATTTGGTTTATATTAAGGATTATAATAAATTTGAAATATTAGGTAAAACAAGAGATGATGCAGTAGGAGAAGCATTTGATAAAGTGGCAAGAGTTATTGGATTAGAATATCCTGGAGGCCCAAAGATAGATAACTTAGCTAAACAAGGACATGCAACTATAACATTGCCAACGAGCCACTTAGATAATTTAGATTTTAGTTTTAGCGGTTTAAAAACAGCAGTTTTAAATTTATTTAATAAAAATGAGAATATAAATAAAGCTGATTTATGTGCAAGCTTTGAGAAAAATATAGCAGACATTTTAATTCAAAATACTTTAAAGGCATTGGAAGAAATAAATTCTACTTTAAATATAGAAAATTCTAATGTTAATAAAATAGCTTTAGCTGGAGGAGTTTCTGCTAATTCATTTATTAGAAAAAGTTTTTTAGAATTAGAAGATAAATATAATTTAAAAATATATTATCCAGATTTAATTTTATGTACAGATAATGCTGCTATGATAGCATCAGCAGGATATTATAATTATATAAATGGAAAAACAGCAAAGTTAGACTTAAATGCTATACCAAATTTAAAAATATGTTAAAAAGGAGTAATATGAGTATTTATGCAATAGCAGATTTACATTTATCTTTTAATAACCCTAAGCCAATGGATATATTTGGAGATAATTGGAAAAATCATGAAAACAAAATAAAGAAAAAATGGATAGATGAAGTAAATTCTGAAGATTTAGTTTTAATACTAGGTGATTTTTCGTGGGGCATGTATTTAAATGAAACATTAGAAGATTTTAGATACTTAAACACTCTTCCTGGAAAAAAAATTATACTTAAAGGAAATCATGATTATTGGTGGAGTACTAAGGCAAAAATAGATAAATTCTTGATTCAGAATAATTTTAATAATATAAATATTTTACACAACAATAGTTATAAATACAATGATTATGTTATAGTTGGAACAAGAGGTTGGGATTTAGAAGATATAGAAAATAAAAATATAATAGATAGAGAAATAGGAAGATTAAAATTATCATTTGATAATGCTGTGAGTAAATATGGATTAAACAATAAATTTATTGTATGTTTTCATTATCCACCAATACTAAATAATCAAATAAGTAATGAATATGAGAAAAAAATATTAAATATTATGAAGGACTATAATGTTACAAACTGCATATATGGTCATTTACATGGAAAAACATCACATGATAAAGCTTTTATAGGTTTTATAGAAAATATAAAGTTCGATTTAGTAAGTGCTGATTATTTAAATTTTAAACTATTGAAATTAATTTAAATATATGATAAACTTTTGAAAATAAAATTTTGTATTTTTATATTAATTTTTTATGTTTAGAAATAGGAGGAAAAATATGAGAATATTAAGAGAATTTAAAATACCAGATTTCAAATTTCCAAAGATAAAAATGAAGGGGATAGAAAATATAGAAGAAGTTAATGTTGACTATGAAAAAATAAAAAAACAAGAAGAAAACAAGAAGTCACAAAAAACTTATGAAAATACAAATTATAAAACAATAAAAGAAATATTTGAAAAAAGTACAACACAATATTCAGAAAGACCATTTATTCTAGAAAAATTCAATCCAAAGGGTGAATTTGAAACTATAACGTATAAGCATTTTAGAGAAGATGTAATAGGTTTAGGTACAGCATTAACTAATAAGTACAAGCTAAAAAACGAAAGGATTGTAATAATAGGAGAAAATACATATCATTGGTATATATCATATATGGCAATGCTTTGTGGAGTAGGTATAGCTGTTCCAGTAGATAAGGAATTGCCTGCAAATGAAATTGAAAATCTAGTAAAAAGGTCAAAAGCAACTGCTATAATATATTCAGCTAGAAAAAAGGATGTAATAAATAAGATAGAAGATAATCTACCAGAAGTTAAATATTTTATTCAAATGAATTCTGATGAATCATTAAATGGTAGAAATATTGGATTAAATACTGTTATTAAAGCAGGAAAAAAGCTTATATCAAATGGTGATAATTCATTTATGAATATAGATATAGATCCAGAAGAATTTAAGGTTTTAATATTTACGTCTGGAACAACATCTAAATCAAAAGGTGTTATGATTTGTAATAGAAATCTAGCACAAAACATTAATGCTGTAAATCCATATGTAAAATTATTGCCAGAAGATAGATTTTTCTCAATTTTACCACTACACCATACATATGAATCAACTATTGGCTTTTTACTTCCAATGGCAGTTGGATCATCTATAGCTATATGTCAGGGATTAAAACATATTCTTCCTAATTTAAAGGAAACTAATCCAACAGCAATGTTAGCAGTACCTCTATTGGTTGAAACTTTGTATAAGAAGATAAATGCAAGTATTGAAAAGGGTGGAAAAGCTGGACTAGTTAATTCAATGATTCATGTAACAAATGCTTTAAAGTCTGTAGGTATAGATATAAAAAGAAAAGTTTTTGCAGAGATATATGAAAATCTTGGCGGTAAAATTAGATTTATTGTATCAGCAGCAGCTCCAATTGATCCGAAAATTGGAAAATGGGTACAAGATATAGGAATAATGTTTTTGCAGGGATATGGATTAACAGAAACTGCTCCAATAGCTGCATTAACACCAGAATATAAGGCTAAGGTTGGTTCTGCAGGAAAACCTGTTATATGTGCAGAAATAAAAATAGATAATCCTAATGAAAAAGGAGAAGGCGAAGTATTAATTAAGAGCGAGACGCTAATGTTAGGATATTACGAAAATGAAGAAGCAACAAAAGAAGCAATAGTTGATGGATGGTTTCATTCAGGAGATATTGGTTATATGGATGAAGATGGATTTTTGTATATAACTGGAAGAAGTAAAAATGTTATAGTAACACAAAATGGCAAAAATATATATCCGGAAGAAATAGAATTAATGCTTGGAAATATTGAAGAAATAAAAGAATGTATGGTATATGGAAAAGAAGATGAAAGAGAAAATAATGAATTAATTATTACTGCAAGAGTTATACCAGACTATGAAAAAATAGAAGAAAAGTACGGAAAAGATATAGATGATGAAAAAGTGCATAATATAATATGGGAAGAAATAAAAAAAGTAAATAGAAAATTAACATCATATAAAGCGATAAAAAATTTAGAAATTAAAAAAGATGAATTTGTTAAAACAACAACAATGAAAATAAAAAGATTTGAAGAGCTAAAAAAATAATAAAATTGCAATAAAAAAATCTTATTTAAAAATTTTATGGGTAGGTTTTGTGCCTACCCATAAGGTTTGTAAAGTCTTATTATATTTTTTAAAAAAATTTTTATTTTTATTTAAAAAATTGTATTGACATTTGTAATATTTTTGTAATAAAATTGCAATGAAAATGTAAAAACAAATTTAATGTATCCTATTGTAGAAAAAAGCAATAAGATGTATAATAGTTTCGAAATAAATATATACATAGGACGAAGGAGGGAGGTTTACATGTCTTTTAGAAGAAGACCAGGCATAGTAAACGTAAGAATGGTAATAACGGAAGAAAAAATTTTATCAAACATAGATAAAATTCAAAAATTAATAAACCCTAAAAGTAAAAAACAAATTATTCAATTAGATGATGATGCATATTTTAAAGATTTAATTGAATCTGTAAAAACATATTTGGTAGAATATCCAAAAAAGAAGAATTTTCCACCACAAGTATATAAAGCTGCTTATGGATTAGTTGAATATGCTACAAATCAATTTGAAGAAAACACAAAAACTATTGAAAATTTAATAGTTCAAAGAGAAAATAATATTGCTCTTGCTGGAAAGTTAAAAGAGTTATTAGAAATAGTAGAAAATAAAGAAAAAGATTGGAAAGTGATATTAAAAAATTCATCTTCATTATTCCAAGAAGATATAATAGAAACATTAGGAGTAATAGGTAGATGTAAAGGAAAAAATTCACAAAATTATGCTGATGCTGTCAAATTAGTTAGGGCTAGAATTTCAAATCTTGAAACAAATTTACATATAGAAATAGATATGGAAAGAATTGAAGATAGATCAAAAGCTTTAAGCTATATTGGAATAGAAATTGCAGATGCATTAAAAGGAATTCCAACTCCAGTAGAAGATATACAAGCAGTTCAAGATGATTTACTAGATGATGCATATATTACAGAAACAAGAGTAGAAGTTAAACAATCATTATGGCAAAGAATTAAAAACAGTAAATTTGTAAAAGCAATAAATTATATATTAAGAATAAGAGTAAGATTAGATTTGCCAGATGCACTTCCAGAAGGTAGAGGAGAATAAAATTATAATTAATAGTCTGTCATTTTGCATTGACAGACTATTATTGATTAAAAAGGAGTCTAACTATGAAAATCGAATTATTAGGTGGATGTTCAAAAGATGAATTAAATACAAGAATACAAATAGTAGCTGCAGCGGGTAAATTATCCAGATTTAAAGGAAATGTGTTTGAAGTATTAGAAAGTTGCAATGATTATGAAAATAATTTAAAACTAATAAAAAGAATAATAAAAATGGGACATAAATCAATAATAGAACATGATTATCTTGTTTTCGCAATTTCTGATGTTTCTCCAATTGTTGAACAAACTATAATAGGAAATAGATTAACATCATTTACAATAAAATCTAGAAGAGAAGTAGATTTTAGAAATGTTGGATACTATATTCCAAATTTTAGAGATAAAAAACTAAAAGAACATAAAGATAATAAAAAAATACAAGAAGAATATAGCAAACACATGAAATATCTATTTAATGAATATGCTAATCTTGTAGACAATGGCATAAATATAGAGGATGCAAGATTTATTTTACCATATAGTTACTATAGTAATATTATAATGGGATTAGATGCAAGGGAATTAGAAAAATTAGTAATATCATTATTATATGGAGAATTAAGTAAAATTTCAGAATTAAATGAACTAGGACAAGAATTATATAATATTATTAAAAAATATGTTCCATATTTAGTAGATTCAATTGAAACAAGTGATATAACAACTAATCCATTTGAGTACCTAGAGAGTTTAGTTGAAAGACCTAAGATAAATATATGTGATAAGCCAAAGTTAATAGATTACACTGAAAGTGCTGATAATGTAATATTAGAAAGTTCAATTATGTATCATTATCAATGTAGTTTACAAGAAGCAAAGAAATTATTAACTGATGCAGAAAATAAAGATAAAAACGCAAAAGAAAAAATGATGGATATAATTATTAATAAAAATGAAAATAGAGAATTAGAACAAGTAAACTTTAGATTTCAAATACCTATTTCATTATCAATATTAACTCATTTAACAAGACATAGAATGCATTCATTACTTATTCCAGAGTTTGTAAAAATGTGGGATTTAAATAATTATATTGTTCCAGATAGTATAAAAGAAAAATATTTAGATAAATATAATGAAATATTTAAAAAGAATATTGAAATATACAATGAATTTATAAAATATGGAGTTGCACAAGAGGATTTAATATATTTCTATTTAGGTGGAAATATGTGCAATGTAGTAACAAATATGTCAGCAAGAACATTACAATGGATTTCTAGATTACGCTGTTGCAATAAGGCACAATGGCAAATAAGAAATATTGCAAAAGAAATGGTAAGCCAAGTAAAACAGGTTGCTCCTTTATTAGGAAAAGGATTAGGGCCTACTTGTATAACAAAACATATATGCAATGAAGGAAAAGAAAGTTGTGGGCTTATAAATAAAATATTAGAAAACAATAAAAGTAATTATAGCATATAAAAATTGACATATAACTAAAATTATGTTAATATATATAATATAAAATAAGTAAAGAGGAAAATTATGAAATTAAAATTATTTTTAAACCAATTACATCATCACAACAAAAGCTTGTAACTATTACTTTAATTAGTGTAGGTACAAGCTATAAGGCTATACCTACAATAGTTTAAAAATAATTATGTATAAATATAAAACTATTTGTAGGATTAAAAAATCTAACAAATAGTTTTTTTATATAATAAGAAATTTAAATTTTAAATAAAGGAAGGATAAATTTATGGAAAAAATAGAAAAAGGAATAATATATAGCAGTGATATTTTGAGAATATTAAAAGGACAAAATGCAATAAATTTTAACTATAATGATAATGGGTTAATTATACCAAGTGAAAAACAAATAGAATTTTTAAGAGAAAATTTTAGAAAAGATGTAAATAAGATTTTTAATAATAATGTAACAATATTTAGTGAAGAAGATATGGAACAATTTTTATATAGTTCTTTAAGCGATTCATGGAATTGTCCCCATTGTTTCATTAGATAAAATATATTTTAAAGGAAAAAATAACAGTTTTTTTCTAGACTGCACTAGATTAGAAAATTCTAATAAATTAGTATCTAGGATAAATCCGAATAACGTTAATAGTGTTGAGAATCAAATAAAGTCAATTGCTATGAATTTAAAATTAAATGTTTATAAAGATATATTTTTAGTGGATGATGTTGTATACTCGGGAAATGTTCTAAAAAACATAATAATGCAGTTTAAAGAAAATGGGATAAATGTATTAGGTATTAGAACTTCATTAGCTACAGAAGAGTCATATGAATATTTTAACCAAAATTTAAGAGAAGGATTAAAATGTGGATGCTTAATGGGAAAGGATGTAATAGATCAAATTTGTGAAAGAGACTTTTATTTTGGAATTGTTCAATCTGGAATATCAACATTGCAAAGCAATGGAAAAATATCAAAATCTCCTTATTTTAGACCTTTTGGAAATCCAATACAAAGAGCATCAATTCCAAAAAAATTTGAAAAAATATTTTCAAATGGTTGCATATTAAGATCTATGTACTTATGGAAATGTATAGAAGAAAATTCAAAAAGAAAATTATACATTAAGGATTTACCTGAAAAAATTACAAATACAAATGAAAATGAAAGAATATTAGATGTTTTAAGGAAAGGATTGATTTATTATGAAAAAGATACAAATAGGAATTATGGGGAGTGCAGATGATTTAAAATATGAAGATGACGTTGCCAAATTTGCAAAAAAATTAGGAAAATTAATTGCTAAGAGTGGAAATATATTAGTATATGGTGCAGAAAAAGAATATAGTTCATTATCAACCAATGCAGCAATTGAAGCACAAAAAAATGGAGGAATAACTGTTGGAATAACAGGAGGAAAAAGTAAAAAAACATGGGGAGAATTTAAACCAGACATCATAATACCAAGTGGATTAGAAATAGGAGGAGGAAGAGAATTTACTTTAGTTCTTTCGTGTGATGTAATAATAGCAATTGGAGGAGGATCAGGAACACTCACAGAAATGGCTATAGCCTATCAATCAGGAATACCTATAATAACAGTGTCTAATTTTAAGGGATGGGCTAAAAAAGTATCAAATACATATATTGATGATAGAAAAAGATTAAAATGTATAGAAGTTACAACACCAGAAGAAGCATTAAATACAGCAATAAAAATAACAAAAATATAATATACAAAATAACTAAACCCAAATTCACAAAAATTAAAAAGTTTTAAAAAATGTATTGACAAAATATGAAATAGCATTTATAATTTATACTTGTCAGAGGTTAATGCAGGTGTAGTTCAATGGTAGAACCCCAGCCTTCCAAGCTGGATACGCGGGTTCGATTCCCGCTACCTGCTCCAATGTAACCTTAACAAGTATATTTTATTTGCGCCCTTAGCTCAGTTGGTCAGAGCAACCGGCTCATAACCGGTTGGTC
>CANQMG010000056.1 GCA_947624925.1 uncultured Clostridia bacterium
ACTTTCATCACCATGTTTTATTCTATCATATGTTTTGAAATATTACAATTTTGTAATAATCGATGAAATTACCATGGTCAATTGTTCAACTACTTAATCTTTATAATTTTGTATATGCGTCAATAATCTAAAATAAGCTTTTGTTAAAAAGTGGAAAAGAGAACCGTTTTTCCAACCTTTTCCATTTGTTATAGCATTGTTGCAAAAATTCCTATTATAAATCCTACTATATTTCCTAAACTTCCCATTTTTCCACTGTATAATTTGTTGGATTCTGGCAAAAGTTCTCCTGATACTATATATAACATTGCTCCTGCTGCAAAGCTTAAACACATTGCTATTACATTTTCTGATATGCTACCAACCAAAGCTCCAAAAAAGGCTCCTATTCCAGTGGTTATTCCTGATAATATTATATAAAATATTACTTTTGATGTTTTCATTCCTCCACTTTTCATTGGAACTCCCATTGATAAACCTTCTGGAATATCATGCAGACATATTGCTATTGCTAGTGAATATCCTAGCTTTACAGATGCTTCAAAACTTGACCCTATTGCTAATCCTTCTGGAAAATTATGTATTGCAAGTCCTATACTAACTATTATTCCGGTTTTTAAAAGACTACTAGATTTATTAGACACATTGCTTCCATCACTAAATTTTCTTTGTACTAGTATGTCACACGCTATCATTGTTATAACTCCTATAATAACTCCTATAACAACTGATGGTATTGAGCAAATTTCTAAGCTTTCTGGTATTAGATCAAAACATACAACAGCTATCATAAGCCCAGATGCTAATGATAATACAAAACTTAAAAATTTCTTTGATGTATTTTTGAATAATACTCCTATGATTCCTCCTATAGTTGTTCCAAATGTTCCAAAAAATAATCCTATTAATGTGGTTTTTAATAAATAATTCATAAACTTACCTCTTGATTAAGTTTATGAATTATTTTAATATTTATGAATTTTTATTTTTTCTATTTTTTAAATATTTTTGTGTGTTCGCTTGATTTTTCCTAAAAGTCAATATATAATACTTCTCAAGATGAGAGAAGCAGAGTGTGGCGGTCGCTATCCTATATAAGAGAGGAGGCGATGCGTATGTTATTTGAACAAGTTTATCTATTTTTTATATACATATTATTATTTGAACTTGCGATAGTAACTGTTGTCGCAATTAGCTTATTCGTAGCATTAGTTGTTACAATAAAAAAATTAGACAACAAACAAAAACACATCTCTGCATGGTCTTAGAGATGCGTTTTTAATTTTTTAAAACTTCTTAATGACCGCCACTTCTGTGGTATCTCATTTTTCTTATTTTTATTATAAGCAAATTTACCTAAAAAGTCAATAATTTTTGTTTATTTTCTTCATTTTGTAAATTCAATTTATTCTTCCCCTTTTAATCTTTCTGCTCTATCTGCTGCTATTAATGAGTCTATCATTTCATCTAAATTTCCATTTAAGAAGTCTTCCATTTGGAATATACTAAGTCCTATTCTATGATCTGTTATTCTTCCTTGTGGGTAATTATATGTTCTTATTTTTTCGCTTCTATCTCCACTTCCAACTTGAGATTTTCTAGCATTTGCTAGCTCTGCATCTTGCTTTTGCTTTTCTTGTTCATATAATCTAGATTTTAATAATCTCATTGCATATTCTCTATTTTGAACTTGTGATCTTTCTGTTTGACATTCTGCTACCATTCCTGTTGGTATATGAATTAATCTAACTGCAGATGATGTTTTATTTACATGTTGACCACCTGCCCCTGATGCTCTATATACTTCCATTTTTATATCCGCAGGATTTATCTCAATTTCCACATCTTCTACAACAGGAAGTACTGCAACAGTTGATGTGGATGTATGTATTCTGCCACTACTTTCTGTATCTGGCACTCTTTGAACTCTATGAACTCCACTTTCAAATTTTAATCTACTATAAACACCTTTTCCTGTTATCATAAATGATATTTCTTTATATCCGCCAAGTCCTGTTTCATTTTCATTTAGTACTTCTATTTTCCAATGTTTTCTTTCTGCATACATAGAATACATTCTGTATAGTGTTCCTGCAAATAATGCAGCTTCTTCTCCTCCAGCTCCTGCTCTTATTTCACAAATTATATTTTTATCATCATCTGGATCTTTTGGAATTAATAAAATTTTTAGCTCTTCTTCTATTTTAGGTAATTGTTCCTTTGATGAATAAAATTCTTCTTGTGCTAAATCTTTCATATCTGGGTCTTGCATTAATTCTTCTGCTTCTTCCATTTGTTGTTTTACTTTTTTGTATTCCCTAAATTTAGCTACAACATCTTCTATTGATGCATGTTCTTTTATAGCTTTTTGCCACTCACTCTGATTAGCTATAATTTCTGGATCTGCAATCATTTTAGTAAGTTCTTCATATCTCTTTTCTACTGATTCTAATTTCTCAAACATAAATATCTCCTATTTTTAAAAAATCTATTGTTTATTATACAATAGATTTTCTTTATTTTCAATATTTATTTTAGCATTTTAGCTTATATGTCTTTTTCATACCATCTGTATTAACCATTTTGTGTTTTACCAACATATATTATTCAAGCTCTATATAATTATATTTTATATTGCTTTTTTCTAAGATGTCTTTTTCTCTGTTTGTGCATGTAAATATTATTATTTGTCTATTATTATACTGGCTATTTAAATATGTTAATATATTTTTCAGTCTTTCATCATCATAATATGCAAATGCTTCATCTAGTATTATAGGCATATTTTCATTTGTGATTTCTTTTATTGTTGCAAGTCGTAATGATAAATAAATCTGATCTATTGTTCCAATACTTAAATTCTCTAAGTTTATATATTTGCCAGTATCAGTTTCAACAATTATTTCTCCTTTTGTATTAATTCTAACATTTGTATATTTTCCATTAGATATATTTTCCATTACACTTGATAATTCTTTTGTAAATTTTGGAGTTATTTGTTCTTTCATTTTGTTATATGCAATCTCAAAATACTCTAATGCTCTTCTTATGTTTTCACCTTTTTGTTGTAATTCTTCTTTTTCTTGTTTCAAGCTTTGCAATTCCTCTTCAATATCTACAAGGCTTTCAAGCATCTTAGTAGCATTTTCATTATCTATATTTAATGTATGTAAAACTACTATTTTTTCATTTATATCATTTTGTTTTATATCTATATATTCTAATAAATTTTTTTCTAAATTAGCTATTCCACTATCTTTTTTTATCTGTTCTAATTCTTTATTATACTCATTTTCTATTTTTTCTAATTCAATTTGCTGTTTTTCTTTGTTTTGTTCTAGTATATTTATTCTTTCTTGTATCTCATTTTGCTTTTTTATTATTTCTTTATTATTCTTTTTCTGTTTTTTTAATTTTAAAAAAATATATATGCAATATACTGTAAATGCAATAGGAACTATTAATTTTAAATATATATTTTTTAATAAAATTAACCCTGCAAAACTAAGTAATAATAGAATGAATAACACTAAAATATTTAATTTTGATAAACCTTTATTCTCATTTATGTTATATTTTTGCTTTTCTTTTTTTATATTTAATATATCTTCTTGTATATTATTTATTATGTCTTTATTTATTTTTATTCTATTTTCATCTTCTTTTAGAGCTTCTTTTTTTAGGTTTGCCTTTTTTAATTTTTCTAATTCTTCTTTTTCTCTTTCAATAATTTCATTTTTTTCCTTTATTATTCTATCAATATTAGCTTTACTATCTCTGTAATCTTCTAGTCCTGCTTTTTTTTGTGTTAATTCATCTATTCTACTTTGAATAATATTTATTGGTCTTTCTTTTGTATTTGGTGTTCCAACTTCATCAGTAAGTTTTTTCTTTAACTTATTTGCTATTGTTGTATAAGATGTAGTATCTTCTCCTGTTCCTAATATATTTGATATTTTTTGTATTAAAATATTTTGTGCTTTTTCGTCTAATTTAACTTCTGTCTGTTTCGTAATTATTGAAGATGTAAATATTTCTTCATCCAAACCAAATTGATCATAAAAAAATTGATTTCCCTTTGTTTTATCTATATTAAATTTATTACTTATATCCTCTAAATTCTGATTATATATTTTAGGATTTTTCTTTTTGAAATCTCTATATATTTCATATGTTTCTTTATTATCTAACTCATACAATATTCTTCCTGAAAATTCTTCTTTATTCCATGGCTCATATTTTTCTATTTCAGGCACAGTCCCACCATTCTTATTTTTAGATAATCCATAAAACATTGAAATAATATACTTTAAAATCGTTGACTTGCCAGCTTCATTTTTTCCATATATAATATTAAAATTATCTTCTAGAATAATATCTTTATCTTTTAATTTTCCAAATCCATTTATTTTTAAATTTTTTATTTTCATATTATTTTTTCTCCATTAAGTTAAGTCCTATATTTATACTTTCTAAAATATTTTCTTTGTTTTCTTCATTAATTTGCTCTAATAATTCCTTAACAAATATCCCTTTTAATGATTGCTCATTTGCAATTTTTTCTAAATCATATTTTTCTTTAGTTTCATTTTTAATTTTAATAATATTTTTATTTATAACATATTTTATTAAATCATTTGTATTAATTTCTATATTGCAAATTCCATCTAAAATAATTTTATAATATTTATTTTCATCAATGTTAATATTATTTATTTTCTCTATTAATTCTTCCTTTGAATAAATGTTAGAAATGTTTAAATTTTTTTCCACAAATTCTTTATTATCTAATTCAATAAATTCCAATGAAATCTTTCTAGTTTCTTCATTTATATCTCCTAAAATCATACCATGACTGCCTAATTCATCAAAACCACAAGCTATCATTGAACCAGGGTATACTATTTTTTGGTGTTCTCCAATATATTTTTTATGAATATGTCCTAGTGCTATATAATCAAAGTTAGTATTTTTTATTTCAGATTCTAATACTGGATTATATTCCTCAGTTTCTTTACCTCCGCCATTTAAATCTGCATGCATTAATAATATATTTATTTTTGAAGTATCTAAATTAACATCTAAACTTATTTTTTTTGAGTAGAAATCTGTAAAACCATATCCATATATATTTACATTATTTTTTTCGATTTTTTCTAGTTTAGTAAATATATGTACATTCTCATTCCATTCATATTTATTGTAATATGAATTATTTAAATATGGATCATGGTTTCCTGGTGAAATAAATATTTGTGTATTTTGTATTTGTTTAAAGCTGTTATTTATAAAATCTATAGTACTTTTTCTAATGTACTCATTTTCGTATAGGTCTCCTGCAATAAACAGATATTCTATATTATTTTCTTTTATATAATTTATCATTTTATTGAATGCATTTCTTTGGTCTAGTCTTCTTTGTTGTGATAAACCATTTTTATTTAATACAGTAAATGGAATATCAAAATGTAAATCTGCAACATGTATAAATTTCATCTAAATTTCATCTCCTACTACTAATTTATATCATAGCAAAAAAAATAAGTCAATACATATTCGAACATTTATTCTTATACGCATTGGCTTATTGATATTTTATTGTATTGTTTTACTACTTTACTATTAAAAATTTTCTTTTAACTTTCTGCATCAATTGGTCCAAATAATTCGTCAAATTTTGCTTCTAATTCCTTTTGTAAGTCAATTTCATCTTGGCTCATTTCTTGTTCCTGAGGAAGAATTGGTGCATCATTTGTATTTGTTTCCATTTTATTTGCATTATTTTTATTTTTATCATTTGAAGGTTCTTCATCTTCAAATAAATCATCTAAAGAATCTAATTTTAGGTCTTGTTGATTTTCTTTTTCATTTTCTGGAACATAAGGATTATATGGATTAAATTTTCTCCATTCCCCTCTTTCAATTCCTTGAAATTCATTGTGATTAAGTGTATATTCTTGTAATTTTTTTATCATAGGACCTTCAAAATAGTAGAATTTTCTTGCTTTTATAGGTTTTAATCCTTTTTCAAATATAATACATAGGTCATTATCCATTCTTCTAAGCTCATCTGGCGTCATAAGTGCTCTTGCCATTATTTGCTCAGAAGCACTATATCCTTGAGTCCAAAAATTATGTTTATCTCTATTCTTAGATAATTGATCTTTAGAAATTGTCTTTTCTCCTAATGCCTTAGAAAAGTATTCTACTGTTTTTTGTGAGTTACTTCCTAAAAATACGTGTGTATCACAGTTACCTATTATTGTTTCATATGATTTTTCATAAACAGCCTCTAATTGGTCTAAATTTTGCAAAATAACACTAAATGATATTTTTCTACTTCTTGATGTAGATATTTTTTTATCGAAATCTGGAACTTTACCAATATTAGCAAACTCATCTAATATAAAATATGTAGGAACTTTTAATGCTCCACCATTTTTATCTGCATAATTATATAGCTGTTGTATCATTTGTGAGAAAAATATTGTAAGTAAAAAATCATATGCTGTATGTGTATCTGATGAAATTACATATACCGCTGTTTTTTTATTTCCAATTTCTTCAAAATTAATTGTATCTGTTGATGTTAGTTCTGCAATTTCTTTTGAATCAAACTTTCCAAGTTTTGATTGCAATGAACTTAAAATAGAACTATATGTTTTTTCTGGTGCAATTTCTATAGATTTATAATTCATTCTTGCAGGATGATCATATGGAAGTTCACTCATAAGTTCTGAAAGCAAGTTACTTCCTCCATTAGCATTTGCAGCTCTCACAAGTTCTGCACAACTTGCCAAATTTTGTTCTTCTTCCGGCCTAGTGGCAATTAAATAGTAAATTAATGCTTTTAATAGCATTTCTGCAGAATCATCCCAAAATGGGTCAGCACTACTTCCTTCTACTTTTTGTCCTTTTACTATTGTATTTGCAATAACATCTACATCTAGTTCGCTTGAGACGTGCATTATTGGATTATATCCATCACTAAATTTAGGGTCAACTAAATTTAATACTTTTATTTCATATCCATTTTTCTTTAAAAAACCGGCTGTTTTATCATAAAGTTCTCCTTTTGGATCTGTAAAAACATAAGAGCCTAACATCTGATATGCATTTGGTATTGAGTAAGATGTTGATTTACCAGAACCAGAACCGTCCTACAACTAAAACATTTACGTTTCCTCTTTTATCTACTGGTAAATAATTATCTTCTGCAAGTATTATTCCTCTTTTATTGCTTAATACTTTATATTGTTCTCCTCCTGAACTCCAATCACTTGAACCATGTTCAATATCCTCATATTCACTTTTAGGTGCATTTCTAACTATACCTATAATTTCTATAATTAAAAATACTATAGTATATTTAAATGTACAACTTAAAAAAGTTCCTATATATTTTGGTGCAAATATTTTTGCAAATGTATCTAAAGGCTTTACTATTTGACTAGCCAAGGTACCGAAAAATATTTCTAAATCAAATTGTGAATTAACTTTCGCTTCTGTAATTGAATATGCAATAGGCATAACAAATACTATAGCTAGAAAAAGCCATAGTATTGCATATATAATATAATATTTTTTTTGTTTTTTTATCGCTTCTTTTAATTTATAATTCATATAAATTCACCTTCTCATTTGTTTAAATTATTTTATTTCTTCTTCTCTTCCTCTTAAGGATCTTCCTCTTAGAGAATCAAATCCTTTACACTTTACAAATCTTTTTATTTTTCTATTTAATTCTGTGACTTTTCCTAAATCTTTTCCATTTATCCCTATTCTATTTCCATTACTATCAATAGAAAAATTATAACAGTACAAAGTCATTCCTTCCATAGTTGCTTCAATAATTTTATATCTTTTAGTATTATATATTTTTTCACCACGTTCTGTTGCAAATTTTCCTGTTACTGCACATGCATCTATTCCACTTTTTGCATCACTCATTTAAGATCAACACTCCTTTATTCTTTTTTGTCTCTTATTTCGAATGCGAAATAAGATTTATTTGGTTGTAATTTACATTTTCCTTTAACTTCATTAGTTTTTTCATCAAAGTATAATACTGGCTTTACTTCTTCTGTTGTTTCTGGATCTATAATAGATATAGGTCTTTTTAAATTTGGTGTGTAATTAAATTCTTTATATATTACATCATCTTCTGAATATATTGTATCAAATTTAAGGAATGAAGGGCTTTTTGATATTTTAACTTTGTCGCCTTCAAGTATACCACTATTTACAACCACTTTTTCTTTTCCAAAAGATAGGATAACTAGTTGATCATAATCATCAGATGGTATATCTACAAAAAAAGTTTTTTTAGTATTTTCTCCTACTATTTCTTCCATACTGTCTAGTCTTTCTACTGTATACTTTGGGGAATCTTTTTGAAATTCTTTTTCTGTTTCCAATATTCTATATATAACTGTTTTTACATTCTTTGGATCAGTAATGCTAAAATGTTTGCCTTCTAGCGTGTCCATACATTTACACCTCTTTCTTCATTTATGATGTATTAGTTTCTTCTTTTGTTTTACAACTATTTTTATTATATATTATTTTTATTTGTTTGTCAATTGGTTTATGTTAACTTTTTATACTATTCTAGGATTAAAATTTGATACTTCTTTTAATTGCTCATATATTTGTTTTTCTTGCTCTGTTAATTCCTTTGGTACCATAATTTTTATTTGTGCTACTAAGTCGCCTCTTCCACCTTTAGAATCTTTATAGCCCTTTGCTGGAATTCTAACCTTTTCTCCACTTTGAACTCCTTGTGGTATATATATTGATGCAGTATCATCAATTCCTTCTATTGTAGCTCTTGTTCCTAATGCCGCTTCCCATGGTGATAAATTTAAATCTGTATATAAGTCATATCCTTTTATTTTAAATTTATTATCATCATCTATTTTTATTTTTATAAATAAATCTCCGTTTTTTCCTCCGTTTTTTCCTTCTTTTCCTTGTCCTATTAATCTTATCTTTTCATTATCTCGTATTCCTGCTGGAACTTTTACATCAAATGTTTTCATTTTGCCATCTACAGTTCTTAATGAAATTTTTTTATATGTTCCATAAAAAGCATCTTGAATTGATATATTAATACCTGTTTCGATATTTTCTCCCTTTGCAGGAATTTTTTTATTTATTTTTTCCCCATTATTTCCCAATTCATTTTCTTCTTTAACATTTCCAAAAAACATATTAAAGAAATCACTAAATATAGAATCTGAACTTCTGGTACTTTCTTCATATTGCGATTTTTTCTTTCCTATGTTGTTATTCCACATTCTATCATATTTTCTTCTACTACTTGTACCTGATAGCACTCTATATGCTTCATTTATATCTTTAAATCTTTCTTCTGCTTTTTTACTTCCAATATTTACATCTGGATGATATTTTTTTGCTTGTTCTCTATATGCAGATTTTATTTGGCTAATTGTTGCTTTATTATTTTCTAAGCCTAATATTTTGTAATAATCTTTAAAAATCATGTTATTTCCCCCATCATGAATTATGTAAAAGATTGCTTATATATTTATCATATTTTATTTTCGATCTTAACACAAGAATATTATATCAAGTATTTATGTATTATTCAATACTTTTTGTTCATTTTAAGCGATTTTATAGGTAACATTTATACTACTTCATAATTTATGTTAATTAAGTAATTTGTAGAAAATTTATCTATTATATGAACAAAGCGCCTAGGCGCTCTTTGTTCGTGCCGATTTGAGTTTCCGACTGAAAGGAGGAAATCTCAAAGGCAATAGCGATT
>CANQMG010000057.1 GCA_947624925.1 uncultured Clostridia bacterium
GGGTGGAAGATGGGACTCGAACCCACGGTCTCCAGTGCCACAAACTGGCGCGTTAACCAACTACGCTACATCCACCAATTGCATAGTTTAATTTACAATGCAATTTATATTTTAACCTATTTTATACAATTTTGTCAATCTTTTTAAATTATTTTTTCCATTTTTTTATTTTTTATTTAAGAATATATATCTATTTTTTTGTTAATAATATTATTAACAAAAGATTGGAGGTGCTTTTATAATGGAAAAGAATAATAAGAAAAATAATAACAACAATAACAATCAAAAGAATAATAATCAAAATGAAAACAACAATAACAATAGCAATTGTAGATAGTTTTTAGTCTGTTTTGTTGTTTATTTTAGTTATGTAAGTAAAATGATTTAGAATAATCCATAAATGGATTATTCTAAATATTTTTTTAAAAATTTTCCAGTGTAAGATTTTTCATTTTTTACTACTTGTTCTGGAGTTCCTACTTGTACTATATTTCCTCCTGCATCTCCACCCTCTGGGCCTAAGTCTATTATATAATCACTTGTTTTTATTAAGTCTAAGTTATGTTCTATTACTATTATAGTATTTCCTGTATCTACTAATCTATGAAGTATATCTACAAGTTTATGAACATCTGCTATATGAAGTCCTGTTGTTGGTTCATCTAATATATATAATGTTTTTCCTGTTGGCTTTTTTGATAATTCTGTCGCAAGTTTTACTCTTTGAGCTTCTCCTCCTGATAATGTAGTAGATGGTTGTCCTAATTTTATATATCCTAAACCAACATCATATAATGTTTGTATTTTTTGTTTAATTTTAGGAATATTTTTAAAAAATTCTAAAGACTCTTCCACAGTCATATCTAAAACATCTGCAATACTTTTCCCTTTATATTTAACTTGTAATGTTTCACTATTATACCTTTTTCCATGACATACTTCGCATGGTACATAGATATCTGGCAAAAAATGCATTTCTATTTTTAAAACTCCATCTCCATTACATGCCTCACATCTTCCTCCTGCTACGTTAAAACTAAATCTGCCTTTTTCATATCCTCTTAATTTTGCCTCATTTGTCGTAGCAAATAAATCTCTAATATAATCAAAAACACCTGTATATGTTGCTGGATTTGAACGTGGAGTTCTTCCAATTGGAGATTGGTCTATATTTATAATTTTATCTATATTTTCTATTCCTTTTATTTCTTTACATTTTCCAGGTTTTTCATTTGAGCCATTTAATTCTCTTGCTATAGTTTTGTATAAAACCTCATTAACTAATGTACTTTTTCCAGAGCCAGAAACGCCTGTAACACAGGTGAATACACCTAATGGAAATTTAACATTAATATTTTTTAAATTATGTTCTGTCGCTCCTATTATTTCTATTGATTCTCTTCTTGGTTTTCTTCTTGTTTTTGGAACTTGAATATCTTTTCTTTTAGATAAATATTGGCCTGTTATAGAATCTGTTACTTTCATAACTTCTTGTGCTGTACCTTGTGCCATTATCTTTCCACCATGAACACCAGGACCTGGACCAATATCTATTATTTGATCTGCAGCAAGCATTGTATCTTCGTCATGTTCTACTACTAAGACAGTATTTCCTAAATCTCTTAGTTTTTTTAATGTTGCAATTAGTTTATCATTATCTCTTTGATGTAATCCAATACTTGGTTCATCTAATATATATAAAACACCAGTTAAGGCTGAACCAATTTGGGTTGCAAGTCTAATTCTTTGTGCCTCACCACCTGATAATGTACCAGCAGCACGTGACAGTGTTAAATATTCTAATCCAACATCAATTAAGAATTGTAATCTTTTATTTAATTCTTTAAGTATTTGGTCTGCTATCATTTCTTCTTTTTTAGTCATTTTTAAAGAATTTAAATAATCCTTTATTTTATTAATTGGCATATCTGTTAATTCTTTGATATTTTTATCGCCTACTTTAACAGATAAACTTTCCTTTTTTAGTCTTGCACCTTTACAAGTAGGACAATCACTTTCACTCATATAATACTCATAAAAATCTCTCATTCCTTGAGATTTTGTTTCTGAATGTCTTCTTTCTAATGTTGGAATAACTCCTTCAAATGGTGCTCTAAATCTTCTAGTTCCAGAAGGTGAAGTATATTCAAAATCTATTTCTTCACTTCCTGTTCCATATAATATTTTATCCAAAAATTCTCTTGGTAATTTTTTTATTGGTTTTGTAATATCAACCCCATAATGTCTTCCAATACTTTCAAAGTACATCTTTGCCATAGTTTCTGATTTTTTCATTGTACTTGCTCCAAAAGCTTTTACACCATCATATAATGTTTTGTTTTTATCTGGTATAATTAAATCTTCGTCCATTTTCATTAAATAACCTATTCCTAAACATGATGGACATGCTCCAAATGGGTTATTAAAAGAAAACATTCTTGGAGTTAACTCTTCAAAGCTTATCCCACAGTCTGGGCAAGCATAATTACAGCTATATAGTCTATCTTCTTTTTCATCATTGTGTTTCATAACATTAATTAATACTATATTATCAGAATGTTTTAATGCAATTTCAATTGATTCTGTAAGTCTACTTCTAATTTCTTCTTTTATAACTAATCTATCTACTATAATTTCTATATTATGTTTTTTCTTTCTGTCTATTTGTAAATCATCTGTTAGTTCAACTGTTTGTCCATCAACTCTTGCTCTAACAAAACCTTCTTTTTGTAGGCCTAATAATAATTTTACAAATTCACCCTTTTTTCCTCTAATTATAGGAGATAGTATTTGTATTTTTGTTCCTTCTTCTAATTCCATTACACTATCTACTATTTGATCCAAAGTTTGTTTCTCAATCTTTTTACCACAATTTGGACAATATGGTACACCTATTCTAGCATATAATAAACGAATATAATCATAAATTTCTGTTACAGTACCAACTGTAGAACGAGGATTTTTTGATGTTGTTTTTTGATCTATAGATATTGCAGGAGATAATCCTTCTATTAATTCTACATCTGGTTTCTCCATTATTCCTAAGAACTGTCTAGCATAAGATGATAGGCTTTCTACATATCTTCTTTGTCCTTCTGCATATAAAGTATCAAAAGCCAAAGATGACTTTCCAGAACCAGAAACTCCTGTTATAACTACTAATTTATCTCTTGGTATTTCTAAATTTATATTTTTTAAATTATGTTGCTTTGCTCCCTTTATAACTATTTTGTTATTCATACTTGCCCCCAATATAATTTTAATGTGATACTCCATTTAACTGCTCTTGTCTAGCCTTTATTAATTGCTCATTAAATTTTTCTAACTTTTTATATTCATCATCATCTATTATACTATATGTATTATCTGAATTCATTTTATAATATGTTGTATCACCATTAGAATTTGTAGTTAAAAAAACTGAAATAAAATTTCCATTAGTTCTAAAGGTTCTATGATCAACATCCTTCATTTCTTTAAAAGTTTTATCACTTTCATCAATATTTTCTTCTATATATTTTTTATATAACTCTACTTTCTCACAATATCCCATTGATTTTAATTGTTTTTTTAGTTTTTCTGAAATAGTATATAAAGTAAATTCAACTTTTTTATTTATAGGTAAATTTTTATTTGATAATACATCTTTAAATTTTTCTAGAATATTATTGTTATAATCTTTTTTATCCTGAATATACCCCAATTTTTTATCTATTACTTCTATTCATCTTCAGATACAACACCAAATCTTTTTCCATCATAATAATCAGTGGTACCAAAGAATTCTGTTTTCCTTCCCGATTGTATATTGTATAAATCTTGTTGTAAATCCAATCTTATTATTCTATTTCCAAATCTAACAACATTATATTCGTGTGGTCCTGAACCATCTATAACTCCCTTACAATCAATTCCAAATAAATCTCCAAGTACAAGATTCATTGCATTAACTAAATCTATGCAAATAACTTTACTTGAATTAAAATGTGAAATTCTTCTTATCAAATTGCCATCTTTTTCAGCTAATTTTGCTTCATTCTCTATTCTAGTTTGATCTCTAGTATCTCTTGCATATCTATATTCGCAATCAAATGAATACATTTTTCCTAATTCTATATATACCCATCTAATTAATTCTTCATCTGTAAAATTTTGCCATCTATCTTCATTTTTATGTATTAATTGCTTTATATTCTGTGGCAGTAAATTATCATATACAAATGTGTCTATGCTTCTCATATTAGTATAACCCCTTTCTTTATTCAATAATACATTATACCATAATTAGAGCATAAAATAAAGTATTTTATCACAATAAAATACTTTATTTATTAATAATATTTTTACCTTAAATACTCAGTTGGATTTAAATATACATTATCTTTTAGAATTTCAAAATGCAAATGTGATTCATCTGTAATTTCAAATGCTGCACTTCCACCAACAGTGGCTATAGTTTGTCCTTTTTTAACTTTTTCTCCAACTTCTACAAATTCCGTTGTTAATAAGTTAGAATAAACTGTTTTATATCCATCATCATGTTCTATTATAACTGTTAATCCATATCTAGGATCATTTTTTATAGATGTTATATTTCCATCCTCTGATGCTTTTACTACGCTTGCTTTTTCAGCTTTTATATCTATTCCAAGGTGTGTTATCCATTCTTTTAATGTTTCAGAATATATAAGATTATCTTTTGCATATTCTTTCGAAATATCACCTTCGATTGGGTAAGCAAACTTTAAATCTTTTTTCTCTTCCTTTTTTTCAGTATTTTTATTGCTTACACTATTAGTTTTATTTTCTGATATTGTATTTTCTACTGTAGTCTGAATATTTTCTTCTGTTATATTATTTTGTGATTCTTCTACAGTTTTCCCAATTGATGTGCTTGCCTCTTCAGATTCATCACCTTCATCATTAGGTACAATTTGTGCTATTTTTTCTGTATCTATGCTTATTTCTTGCTGTTTTAATTTATTACTATACATAATGAAGGTTACAATAAATGCTACTATAGCTATTACTAAAATTCCTCCAGATACATATATTAGAGTATTAAAATTATCCTCTTTTTTTCTTCTATTTTCTCTTCTCATTTTTTCCTCCTCGTCCATTAAAACTTTAATTAAAGTATTTCCTTTTTTAGAAAATTTATACAAAGAATTACATATTAATAATTTCAACTCCAATATAAAAATGTTTTATTATGTTTTCATAATTTTCTCCTTGTTTTGATAAAGCATCTGCTCCAGTTTGACTCATTCCAACTCCATGGCCATATCCGATTACATCAAATTTTATATTATCTTTGTCAATACTAAAAGTAAAATTTGCAGATTTTAAACCTAATATTGTCCTTGTTTCTACTCCTGATAATTCTACATTTCCAAATTTTATAGTTTTTACTCTTCCTCCTTCTGTTTTTTCTAATATTTTTATGCAATCTTCCTCATCAAAATTAATTTCTACATCTTTATGGCTTGCTTTAATTTTACTTATTAATTCTTTTTTCGTAATAGTTATAGATGAACTATATTGTTTATAGTTATCCTCTCCAGAAGTCTGAACCACTTGTAAATATGGGTATCCGCTTCCACCCCATACATCAATTGGTTTTTCAGTTGAGCCTCCGCTATTAGAATGAAAAAAAGCATTTATTGGCTTTCCTTCATATGTTATTATTTTTCCTCTCGTTTCATTTACAGATGTAACAATTTTATTCCAATTTTCAATTCTTACATCTTCATTCCATTTATTTAATCTATCTTCTTTTGATATCCACGCTTGGCAACAAGCTGAGCTATCACATATATCTGCATCTTTATGTTTAGATGAATTAATTATTTTATATAATGTATATGTTCTTGCAACTATTGCTTGTGCCTTTAAAGCTTCTAATTCAAAAGTTGCTGGCATCTCTGCAGAAACAACATTACAAATATAATCATCTAAATTTACCTCTTCTACTTCGTTTGTTTTAGTATGTAATAATTTAACTGTAGTATATTTACTATAATCATAATCTTCTATAACACTTATTTCTTCTGGATTTGCATCTTTATTAGGATTTTTTTTATTTTTCCTTACCCATACAATTGGAAGAATAAAACATATTAAAATTAGAATTAAAATATAGTAAAACAATTTTTTCATACAGTTTCTAACCTCAATTTCATCCTTTCTAATACCTTTTTTTCAATTCTTGAAACTTGAACTTGTGTAATTCCAAGTATTTTTCCTACTTGAGATTGTGTTTGCTCTTTATAAAATCTAAGTAATATTATTTGTTTTTCTCTATCATCTAATTCAGAAATAACTTCTCTTAATGCCATTCTATCTATTATTTTCTCAGACTCGTTACTATTACATGGAAATTTATCAATTATTTTTCTTTCATCCTGAGAACTTTTGTTATCTTCTTCATATATGGAATCTACTGGCCTAGTAGACTCTATTGCAACTGCAATTTCTTCCTTTGGTAATTTTAATATTTCAGATATTTGATTTATACTTATTTCTTCTCCATTTTTATCTAAATATTCTTTTTGAAGTATTTTTATTTTTATTGCTAACTCTTTGGTACTTCTACTTACTTTTATAATTCCATCATCTCTAATAAATCTTTTAATCTCCCCTAATATATAGGGTACAGCATATGTAGATAATTGAACATCTAAATTTATATCAAATCTTTTTATAGCTTTTATTAATCCTAAACTTCCAATTTGATATAAATCATCATTTTCATATCCTCTACCAGTAAATCTTTTTACTATACTCCATATTAAACCAGAATTATTAACAACAAGATTACTCATTGCAGTTTCGTCACCGCATTTGTGCCTCTTTTATATATTTAATGTTATCATTATACATATGTACACCCCATAAAATTAATCTTTCGTTTTTTCTAATATGTCTTCTAAATTTTCCTCCCTTTTAATAGTTTTTTTCATTGTAACTTTGGTTCCTATATCAACAACAGATTCAATTTTCACTTCATCCATAAAGCTTTCCATAATTGTAAATCCCATTCCAGATCTTTCTAAATTTGGTTTAGAAGTATATAATGGTTCTTTTGCGATACTAATATCTTCTATTCCCTTACCATTATCTGAAATTTCTATTATTATTGAATTTGCAGATAGTTTACAATTAATTTTTATTATTCCTTCTGTGTCTTCGTATCCATGTATAATGCAATTAGTTACAGCTTCTGATACAGCAGTTTTTATATCTGCAAGTTCTTCAATTGTTGGGTCTAATTGTGAGGCAAAAGCTGCAACTGTTATACGAGCAAATGCTTCATTATTAGATTTACTTAAAAACTCTAACTTCATTTCATTGTCATAAAAATTAACCATTTTAAGCACACTCCTCCCTTATTGGTATAATCTTTAAAATTCCACACATTTCTAATATTTTTTTAATGCTTGATTTTACATTAACTAATTCCGTTGTCCCACCAAGCATTCTTATATTTTTATACCTTCCAAGTAACATTCCAATTCCAGCACTATCCATAAATGTAACTTTGTTAAAATCAAATATTACTTTTTTAGGAATATAATTTTCAATTTCATAATCTGCCTTTCTTCTAATATTTTCTGTTGTATGATGGTCTATCTCCTCCGTAATTTCAAGTATTAAGCACTTATCTTTAGCAATATATTTAGTATTCACTTTCAAATTCCTCCTCTTTTAATTTATAAAAATTATTATATATTAAATGGAAAAATTTTCCTATAGCAAAACATAGGAAGTTTTATCGATTTATAAGAAGTTTCTGACAAAATCTGACATTAACACATAAAACAAAAGACGATTTAATAATCGTCTTTATTTTATATAAACTTCTCCTTGATATACTGCTGCAACATATCCACTTGGTATTCTTACCCATATATCATTTCCAACATTAATTACTTCTTTTACAGTTACATTAGTACCTTTTTTTAATACAGCTTTATCCTTATTTACAGCATTATTTTTTCCATCTTCAGTTAATTCACTATAGTCTTTTTGCCTTTTATCTGTTCCTGCCCCATTTCTTACCTTTAAATTAACTTGTAGGGTATATATCTTTCCTACAGTATATGATGTTTCCTGTAAATTTGGTAATTGATTTTGCAAATATGATGTTGGATCCACAGATTGATTGTTTTTATTTCTTACTTCAAAATGTAGGTGTGCTCCTGTAGAATATCCTGTATTTCCCATATATGCTATTACATCACCTTTTGAAACTTTTTGACCATTTTTTACCTTTAAACTTCCATATTTTAAATGTGCATATATTGTATACATTCCATTATCATGTTTTAGTTTTACATAGTTTCCATATATATTAGGTCCAGATGGATAGGTATTATAATTAATGTTAGATACAATACCTACTACAGTTCCTGCACTGTGGGCAACAACATCATCTAAAGTGTAATTTGCACCCACAATATCTACACCAGCGTGATTACCTCCTTTATATTTTTGCGTTATCTGGCATTTTCCTTTTTTTAAAACTTTACAATCTATTATTGCCATTTTTATATCTCCTCCTCATAAATCTCTTCAAAACTATCATCTACTTCTTTCATAACAATATTTTCATAATCTTCTTCCAAATAAATCCCCTCCTAGTGTATTATATGATTATATAAATTAATTGTTATTTTTATAATTTACACGAAAAAAGTGACTATTAATTAGTCACTTTCTGTTTTAATATTTGAAAATTTTATAAGATTTTCGCTATAAAATAAGTAAACCTACTATATTTGCATTAATCTAATTTCTATATTTTTCTTTTTCTTCATATTCAGTATGTAGCAATTCATGTGCTTTATGACTTCCTGGTTTTCCTAAATATTCTTTATAAATAGTTTTTAATATAGGATTTTCATGTGATTTACGTATTGTACTTTTTTCATCTATTGTATATAAGGCATTGGCTCTTTTTGCACGAATATCTACTTCTGCTCTTGTTTTTGAAGAATGTATTGGTTGTCCTCCACCCATTACACATCCTCCTGGACATGCCATTATTTCTACAAATTGATAATCTGCTTTTCCTGATTCTATTTCATCCATTATTCTTCTTGCGTTTGCAAGTCCAGATGCAACTACTATTTTTACTTCTTTTCCTGCAATATTTAATGTTGCTCTTTTTATACCTTTTTCTCCTCTTGCTTCTTTATAATCAATATCTTTTAAATCTTCTCCTGTTAATGTATCTGCAACTGTTCTTAAAGCTGCCTCCATAACACCTCCTGTTGTACCAAATATAGCAGCAGCTCCTGTTGCCTCTCCCATAGGGTCATCGAATTTACTATCTTCTAATCCTGTAAAATCTATATGAGCTTGTTTAATCATCCTAGCTAGTTCACGTGTTGTTATAACAGCATCAACATCTTTATATCCAGCACCTTCCATATGATCTCTTGTTATTTCATATTTTTTTGCGATACATGGCATTACAGATACCATATATATTTTAGATGGATCTATATCATATTTCTTTGCAAAATAAGATTTAACTACTGCTCCGAACATTTGATGAGGAGATTTACAGCTTGATAGATGTGAGATAGATTTTGGATAATTCATTTCACAATATCTAACCCAACCAGGG
>CANQMG010000058.1 GCA_947624925.1 uncultured Clostridia bacterium
CATATGTAATTAAGCTTGTTAGCTCTCCAGTTGTAAGTTCTGCCATTCCTGTTGAAACAATAATTCTTGCTCCAAACCATGATATAAGAGTTATAGCTGTATAAATTGAAAATTGCATAAGTGGTGGATTTAATGCAACAATTTTTTCCGCCTTACTAAAATCTTCATATATTTCTTCTGAAATTTTTTCAAATTTTTTCTTTTCTTTTTCTTCTAAATTATAAGATTTAACAAGTCTAATTGCAGATACGTTTTCTTCTACAATATTATTTAAATTATCATATTTTTTAAATACCTTTGTAAATATTGGATGTACTTTCTTATTAACTGTAAATAATCCAATTCCTAAAAATGGTATTAATACTAAAAATATTAATGATAATCTACTATTTATACTAAATGCCATAATCAATGAGAATGTAAGCATTAAAGGAACTCTTACTGCAATTCGTATAATCATTTGAAATGCTAATTGTACATTTGTTACATCAGTAGTAAGTCTTGTAACAATGCTTGATGTGCTAAATTTATCTATATTTGAAAAAGAAAACTCTTGTACTTTATAATATAAATCTTTTCTTAAATTTCTTGCAAATCCAGCAGATGCTTTTGCAGTTGTAATTCCAGATAACGTTCCAAAAATCAATGATAATATAGCAGCAATTATTAATTCAAATCCAATTTTATATACCGTATTCATAGATTCAGCATTTATACCATAATCTATTAAATTTGCCATTAAAAGAGGTATTATAACCTCCATAATAACCTCTAAAGCTACAAATATTGGACTTAGTATTGTGTTTCTTTTATTATCTCTTATTGATGCCATTAACTTTTTTATCATCTATTATTACCTCTTTCTACAATTGCTAATTATTTTATCCTATTCCGTATTGGCTCATAAACCAGCTATTTATGTCAAATGGTTCTATTGTTTCAGGTTTTTTATAATTTACTCCAAATGTATCTACTGTAATACTAGTTATTACTGGTGGTTCTTCTGGAGTTGATGCCTCTGCACTTTCGTCCTCTTCTTCTTTTATTTTTGCATTTGCAATTTTTTCCAAAACATCTAATCCTTCTACTACTTTTCCAAATGCTGCATAACTTCCATTTAATGAAGGTGTATTTTCAGTCATAATAAAAAATTGTGAACTTGCAGAGTTATAGCCTTCTGTAGTTTTTCCATATGCTGAGTAATCAGATCTAGCCATTGATATTACTCCCTTTTCATGTCTTAATGTATTATCTTCATATCCATTTACTATAAATTCGCCTTTTATTGCATATTCTTTATCTTCGTCTGAATCCTTTTCTATAGATGTATCTATATCTGCTAATGATGCACCTCCAGAACCTGTACCTTCTGGGTCACCACCTTGAATCATAAAATCTTTAACTATTCTATGAAATGTTAAACCATTGTAGAATCCATTATTTGAAAGTGTTATGAAATTTTTAACTGTGTTTGGAGCTATATCTGGATATAGCTCTACCTTCATAGTTCCATAACCTTCTACTTCTATTGTTGCTATTGGATTTTGAATTTGTTTTTCATTTTGTTTCATAAAATATCCATAACATACAAATCCAATTAACCCTAGCACTATTATTATACATATTATTAATATTATATTTTTAGATTTCATTTTTATCTCTCCTATTTAAATTTTATTTTTTACTTACTAAGCACATAGTATGTTTGACCTTTTATAGTTATACCATCTTTACTAACAACCTGTCCAGTATTAAAATTAATAAAAATATTTTGGTTTATACCTGTTATATCAATTTTCTCTAATGCATCTTTATCAAATAGTCTGAATTCTTCAGTTTTTTCATACCCCCTATCTTTTAAGAAATTTTGCTCATCTGTTGTTATTTCTCTACCATAATCTAGATAGTTTTTATTTCCTAATTCTATTTTTTTGGATATCACATTAACTCTATCAGAAACTATTTCTAATTCAGAATTAAATTTTCGTAATTTTATTTCATCTTTATAATTTATTGTTACATTAATTCCAATAATTGACAAGATTAGCATAAGTACAATAGTTATAATTAATATTGAAAACGTAATACCATTATTTAACTTTATTTTATTCATAAAATCTCCTATCTTTTGATTTATATTATATTATATTATATTATATTATATCATAACATTATCAAATACAAATTGTTCTTGCATTCTATTTAAAGATTGCTTTATGTTTCTTGCTCTTACTTCTCCTATGCCTTCTACTTTGTCTAATGCTGGTATATCTGCAGCCAAGATATGCTGAAATGTTTTAAAAGATTTTATTAGATTTTCAACAATATTACTTGGCATTCTAGGTATTTTATTAAGTAATCTATATCCTTTAGTATAAACTCCTATTTCATCGTAATTATCAAAATCTTCATAGCCTAATATTTTTGCAATTATTTGCTGTTTCATTAAATCTTCATAAGATAAATTTATTATTTCATTAAATATTTTATCTGTATTTCTTTTCTTTCCTGGTGCAATATAATCTTTAATTATAAGTATTTCTTCTTTTTCCATTTCTCCAACTAATTCTTCTAATTGAATTTGAATTAATCTTCCCTCTTCACCAAGTTCTACAATTCTTCTTTTAACTTCTTCAACCATTCTCATTGTCATTTCAGCTCTTTGTATTGCAGTTATTACATTATCTAAAGTAACAATATCATTAAATTCATACTCATTCAATAAATTTAGTTTACTATCAAATACTTTTTTATATTTTTCTACTGTTTGAAGTGCTTGGTTCGCTTTTGTTAAGATTCTAGGTGTTTCTTCTAAAGCATATCTTAAATTATTTTTATATATGGTAATAGTACTTCTTCTTTGAGAAATGCTTATAACCAACGCTCCAGTTTGTTTTGCAGTTCTTTCAGCTGTTCTGTGTCGTGTACCAGTTTCAGATGTTTCAATTTTATAAGATGGAATTAACTGTGCATTAGCATATAAAATCTTTTTTAAATCACTGCTAAGAACAATCGCTCCGTCCATTTTAGCAAGTTCATATAATCTTGATGAAGTATAATCTTCATTTATACTAAATCCGCCATCAACAATATCTAATACCTGTTCTGAATTTCCTACAACAATTAATGCTCCTGTTTTAGACTTTAAAATATTTTCTAAACCTTGTCTAATTTCGGTACCAGGTGCAATGAGCTTTAAAATATCAACTATTTCTTCATCTTTATTAATCCTCACTAAAATCACACCTTTCTATTTTAGTTTCAAATATTTCATAGCATCTATTATATTACTAGCTCCTATTATATCTAATTTATAGCTCTCTTTCAATAGTTTTTTGTTACTTTCTGGAATGATACAAGCCTTAAATCCTAATTTTTCTGATTCTTTTATTCTTTTTTCTATAAGATTTATGCTTCTAACCTCTCCTGTTAGCCCTACTTCACCAAGTGCTACAACATTCTTAGGAATGGGTATATTTTTAAAACTTGAAACAATTGCAAGTATAATTCCTAAGTCAATTGATGGCTCATTTATTCTTATTCCACTTACAACATTTAAATAAATATCCTGATTTCCAAGCATTAATCCAGCTTTTTTCTCTAGTACAGCTGTAAGTAATGTTAACCTATTATAATCTATTCCATCAGCTGTTCTTCTTGGAAGTCCAAATACACTAGGTGTTGTCAATGCCTGTAGTTCAACCAAAAGAGGCCTTGTACCTTCCATACTTGCAACTACAACCGAACCTGCAGGGTTATCCTCTCTTTCAGATATTAATATTGAAGATGGATTATCTATTTCTACTAAACCTTCACTTTGCATTTCAAACATTCCAATTTCATTTGTAGAACCAAATCTATTTTTTACTCCTCTTAGAATTCTATATGAAAAATATCTCTCTCCTTCTAGATATAACACTGTATCAACCATATGCTCTAAAACTCTTGGTCCTGCAATATTACCATCTTTAGTAACATGTCCTATTAAAATTGTTGTTATAGCATTTGCTTTACAAACTTTCATAACTCTTGAAGTAATTTCTCTTACTTGACTAACACTACCAGCAGTAGATGTAATCTCCTCAGAATACATAGTTTGAATAGAATCTATAATTACAAGTTTAGGATTAATAGATAAAATATTTTGTTCTATTATATCAATATCTGTTTCGCCAAGAAATAAAATATTATCTCTATTTATTCCTAACCTATCAGCTCTTAGCTTTATTTGCTCACCAGATTCCTCTCCAGAAACATATAAAATCTTTCCATCAGTTTTAATTTTATTGCAAATTTGTAAAATAAGTGTAGACTTGCCAATTCCAGGCTCTCCTCCCAAAAGTACCAAAGAACCATTAACAAGACCTCCACCTAAAACTCTATCTAATTCATCAAAACCAGTAGAAACTCTTGATTCATCCTTTCCCACTATTTCATTTAGCTTAGTAGGAAAAACTTCTTTAGATTTTTGATTGCTGGACTTTGAAGAAGAAGTAACAACTTTTTCTTCATAAAAAGTATTCCAACTATTACAAGCGGGGCATTTTCCCAGCCATTTAGAGCTCTCATTGCCACAATTACTACAAACAAAAACAGTTTTACACTTTGCCATCTTTCCTCCTATTTAGGTCAGAGACCCAGACTGCCATAATTTTTCTGGATTCTGATGTATATGCTTAATAAGTTTTATAAAATATTCGTCATTTTCAATTACTAAAATTGCCCCATTATTTTAAACAAATAGATTATAACATTATTATTATATTATTACAACTTATAAATTTATTTTTTTTTGTATTAAACTTAACCCAGACTGTCAATTCATTACAGTCTGGGTTTAACCTAAATTAAAAATTAATGTTCTATTCCTTTTGTTCCATTTATAATTCTAAGGATTTCACTAATAGCATCATTTAATTTGACTTTATCTCTTATGTTTTTAGCTTTTTCTGCCTCTACTCTTCCTTTTTCATATAATTTTTTTAAAAATGTAATATCATGTGGTCTATCAGCTTTTATTTTCATTTTTTTAGCATTAAAAATAATGTTTAAGCATCCTTCAATATTATTTGACGAATTATATATATTATATAATTGATTCATTATAACTGGATTTGTTTCAAATAATTTTTTATTTGCTTTTATAAATGAAATTGCATCTTTATCTTTTTCTTGTAATACTAACATTTTTATGTACTTAGATGCAGTTCTTAAATCTGGATTTTCTATTTTTTGATCTTTATCATTATATCTTAATAATTTCTTACATTTTTCTTCTAATATGTCAAATTGACCTGTTCTTAAATATATAGTAAATAGCTTATCTTCAATTAAGGAATCATCAACTTTTTTTGTTCCATCAGGATTATATAAATATTTTTTTGCAAGTTCTTCTGCTATATTTCTTTCAAACATAATTTTTTTGGCTTCACTTCTAGAAACATCAGAGTATTTTTTCTTACTTAAATAAACTTGTGCATATTGAATTATACTTTCAGCCTCTTTTTTATCTAATCCTTTAAAACTTTTGTTTTGATATGCATTAAACAAATTGTTTATGCTTATATATGCCTCGCATTCCTTATATATATTTAAAACTGATTTATCAGATGTATCTAAATTATATCTTTTTAATATACTTCTAATATTACCAAAAAATATCTCTTCTGGTATATTTTTATTTTTAAACCTTAAGATAGTATTCAATATTTTTCTTTTAACATCTTCTTTGTAATTTATAGTTTGCATATTAGATATTTTTGTTTCATGATCATTTTCATTTAACATAATTCTTCTTCTTTCTTTAATCTCCTAATAGTTATTGTATATCATTTTTAGTTATTTTTCAAGTTTTCTTTACATAAAATATCATTCTCTTATGTTTTATATTTAGCCATTTGCAAATATATTCATTTCAATATACATATCATTATCTTCTTTTTTATTTAATTCCTTAAAACCGACTTTTTGGTAACAGCTTATTGCTCTTTTGTTATTACAATTTACTGATAGTTTTACCATTTGTAAATTTATATTCTTAAACCCATAATTTAGCATTAATTTCAATGCTTCAGTCCCATATCCATTATTTCTATCTTTTTCAGATTTTATTTGAATTCCTACTGTTGCAATTTTATTAATATAGTCAATATTAGTAAAACTGCAATGTCCAATAAGCTCATCGTTTTCTATTCTAATAATTTTAAATATGAGAGCATATTCTTTTAATGTAATTTTTGTCCATTCCTTTTTTTCTTTTAATGTTAATATTCCGTTGTTACAGTTTTCACTTTGTTCAGAAATGCAAAACCATTCTATATAATCTTCCAATTCATTTTTATTTAATTTAGATAGATAAATCTTTTCACCTATTAACTGTTCGACACAACCTATTTTTATCACCTCTATTTTTTAATTTTACATCGTAACATCATATTGTAAAATTTCGCCTGTGTAATAATCTATTTTAAAGTTCCATTCTTCTGCATGTCCATTCCAACCTGTTGTTAAGGTTATAAACCAAAATGTTGCTTGTTTTTTGTAATTAGAAGTATCAGATGTATTATCTAATATATTTTTTAATACTTCATCATAATTAATATATGTGCCATTTTCTATTAGCTCACAAGTTACCTTTGCAATTCTTTTCTTTTTAGTCTTTTCTTTTGCAATTTTAATTGCACCTTCTTTAGAAATATATCCGTTATTAGTAATATCATTATTGTAATCATATTTATCTATATTTTCATATTCTAAGGATTGAAAAAAGAAAATAATATCATGCCTTTTTGTAAATATTCCATATAATATAACAAATATAAGTAAAATAATTATTATTTTTTTTCCACTAAAATTAAAAGTAATTAAATTTTTCTTTTTTAATATTGATAAAACTATAGCCACAATAATTAATACAATAATTAATATAAATAACATAATTTTTCCTCCCACTTTTTTGTTTTGAAAAAATGATTTGATTAATTAACTGATGTAAAAATTAGTATAGCATAAAAAATATAAAAATAATAGTTTTTTTGTAAAATGAAAAGGAAAATTGATGTTACTCAACTTTCCCGTAATACTATTATAGATGAAAACCTATAATATATTTGTGCTATTAGTCTATGCTAGTAGCTTAAAAATATTCATAATACTAAAAAATCTAAAAGATTTTTATATTTGTTAAATATTACTATTGTTTTGATAAAAACAACATATTTGTATTTTAATTGTACCATTTATATTATCAAATGTCAATTTTTTTTAACTTTTATTAATCTTTTTTAAGTTTTTCTATGTACTTATTTAGGTTTTTAATTTTTTCTTCATATTTCTTTATATTCTTTATTAAACCTAAACTTACATACAAAGAATTATCAATATTACTTATATCATTCTTTGAAAGTTTTGTTATGTAATTTCCTAGCCTTGCTTTACTAACTGTTTGAATATTTGAAAGATTTACTTGTCCATCTAGTATCGTTATTCCATTATTATCTTTTTTAGTTGTAATATGTGCCATTGATGGAATTGCTTTTTCTGTATGAGTTATCGGTGCTACTATAACATTGCTTGAATTAATATTTCCTACATCCCCTTGAATTATTACACAAGGTCTTTCTTTTTGCATTTCTGATCCTATACCAATGCCAAAATTACATTTATAGACTTCTCCTCTTCGTACTATTCTATTTTTTGCTTTGTCTGCATTTGTATCTAAATATATTTTTGTTTTAGTCCATTCCAAAATATGTTGTACTTTTGAGACAAGAATTTTGGGCTCTTCATTTTTTACTAAATTATCCATATAAATTTTCTCCCTTTTAAATATTTTATTAACACTATATATGAAATATAGAAATTGGGACAGTTTTCTTTTCCACTTTTTTTACCTTTTTGTAAAGAAAATATATCTGTCAATATATATTTTTTATTTCTTATATACTAAAAAGATAATCTTATCATTTTCACAATTTTCCATCTTTCAAATATTTACACTACCTTATATTTCAAATTATGATTTATATAATAAATTGAATTTTCCAATTCTTGTTCTCTTTTTACTTCTATAACAGCATATATATTATTATCTTTACAAAAATCAAGATACTTTTTTACATCTAATTTACCTATACCAAGCTCAGTATGATCAGTTTTTCCATCGAAATTATGAATATGCATATGTTTTATTTTTGATGAGTTTTCCATAAACAACTTTTCTGCTTCTCCTCCGTTTTTCATATTATGACCAACATCTAATGTATAATATAAATTTGGATATTTTACTATTTTCTTAAATGCCTTTAGTATACTTGGAGTAGTTTGTACATTTTCAAAACATATACTTACTGACTGTTCTACAGCAAATTCAGATAATTCCTTAAAAGATTTCTCAATTGAATTCAAATAATCACTTTCATATTTTTCATATATATACAACTTTTTGTCTGGAAGAGTAAAATACACACCTTTATTCAAATGCAGGTTATATTTTTTTACATTTGCTTTATATTTAAATATTAAGATTTGTTGTTTGATTAATTCTACATGTTGCTTTCTTACCTCTTCATTAATATCTCCAATTTCTAATGTTTCTGATAAATGTACAGTTAATTCAATATTTTTATATTGATTAATTTTTTCCCAATTTATTCTTTCTGGAAAACAATATGGTAAATCCATATTTAGCTCTATAAAATTTAGACTTAACTTTTCACATAATTCAATATTTTCTTCTAATGAATCAAATTCCACCAATGTTGGCATTCCTAATTTCATAAATAGCCCTCCTTGTATTTCATTAATATGAATTGAGGCGTTTATCTTCCAATTCATTTTTATTTAATTTAGATAGATAAATCTTTTCTATAATTTCCATATCTTCAATTCTATTAATTGCAAAGCATTTTTTTCCTAAATCTTTTATTGAAGCTCCTAGATGATACATCTCTTTATTATCTATTACAATGAATCTATCATGGAATTTATTTGTTTTAGCAACTTTTAATATAGGATATTCTTTATTAAATTTTTTAATATCTAAATTTTCTATATTGCTTTTATCTGATGTTAAAATAACTACTTCTACACTATTTTTCTTTTTAGTTAACATTTTTAAAATACTGTCATCAATATAGTTATCTATAATCAAAATCTTGTTATTTGCCTTTTTTATAATATCTATAATTAGACTATAACTATCCCATATTTGCCCATCAAAGAATATTCTTTTGCTTTATATTTTCTTCTAACTGGAGTTGATTGAAAACCTCGTCAAATTTTTTATCATGTTCTAATAGTTTATATTCCATACTTGTTAATCTTTCAAATACTTGTCCATTAATCATTAAAAATTTTCTCATTTCAATAAAGGCTTTCATGATATTTACACTAACACTTACTGCAACATCACTTTTTAGTAAGGCTG
>CANQMG010000059.1 GCA_947624925.1 uncultured Clostridia bacterium
TTTTATATCTTCTATAAAGATAGGCTCATTTTTTTCGCAATTTTGTATATAATTTATAACTATATTACGACAATTCACTTTTTGCCTCCTTGTTACTATTTTATGAATATTTTATATTTATATTCATATTATAGTAACATTTTAGCATTTTTTATTGATTTTGTCAATGTTACTTCTATCAAGATAGTGTCTTTACGTTGCATAAAAAGTGGTTGGTATATTTTAAACACGAGAGGTGTGGATTTAAATTTGCAATTTCCTGCTGGTTGGGAACAAGCAAAAGAAATTAAATTTTCTCAGGGATTTACAAGTCCTGCTCCTCGTGATTTTGTTGGCTTGGCACCTTTAACTGCTCCTGAATCTCTTTCAGTCTATAATTTTACATTAGAACATAACTTTAGTCTTATTATAGCTTTCCATACTCAGGGAAAAGAAATTTATTGGCAATTTCAAAATTACGCAACTTCAAGAGAAGAATTTATTGGGCAGCAATTTGCAAATGTAAGTGGTTATACTCTTGCTGATGTGCCTTACAATTCAAGTTTTGCAGGTTACAAAGACTGGTTTTTACAGCAATATCAAAGGCCTGGTTATACAATAGAAGCTGGTATTGGGCAAAATCCGCTTCCTATTTCACAATTTAATCAGATTTATAATGATAATTTAGGAATCTTAGTTTTAGGAATGGTCTTATAGTTAAATAGACGTGATTTTATTCACGTCTATTTAATACATTTGGTATTACATTATTTTATTTAATATTATATTCCTCACATAAATTCATAAGCCTATATAAATTATCTTCATATTCTTCATCATAGCTAAATACTCTAATTTTATATGCTAATTCTTTTAAATCACCATTTAATAAGTATCTACTATCATCAATTAAATTATATAATGTTGTATATGTATAATCTGAATTTATTTTTTTTATTTCTTTAACAATAAATTGTTTTATATAATTTTCTAGAATTTCACAGCATTTTTTATAATTTTGCTTTCTTATCCAAAAGCTTAATTCATTATAATGTAACATTAATTTCTCCTTTCAATTCTTGCAAAGTTCCTTTTTTTCCAGTTATTAAGTGTACATATTTTTTTCTATTTTCTTTATCTTTTTTTAGATGAGAAGGAAATTTTTTATCATTTGATAAAAATCTTAAGTGTTCAAAAAGATTTTTTTGTTCTTCGTCATCTGGTGAAATTTGTTTTCCTAATTGATTTAAATATCTTACTTGCTTCTTATTAAATGGTAAAAATAAATTTGTTGCTACTCTTTTACCTTTGTAATAAAAGTCTTCATTTCCATCATATATTTGCATAATTGGTTCTTTCTTCCTTGCATTAAATGCTTCTATTAAATCCTCTTTTTTTAGATGAAGTCTAAGTGGCATATTACATCCTTCAATATCAAATGCAACTAAAATATTATTCATTTCTGGCTCTATTTCATTTTCTACTATTCCAAAATTTTTTATTTTATTTTCACTAGCAAGCATTAATGATAATGTAGTCAATAATTTGTCTTTCATATAGTATATGATTTCTTCATTATTAGAAGCTGTCAATTGTAATCTAAGATCTCTATCTATACTATTATCCATAATATATTTATCGTAAATAGATTTATATAATTCATCACCTATCTCAACTATTTCATTAATTTTAGCATTAACATCTATTTGTCTATAATCTTTTTGCTGCTCTTCTTCTGTATTTTTATGGTTAGCATTCTCATCTTTTACTCCCTTTAATATATCTGAGGATAAAGATCTTAAACAATTTCTCTTATTTAATATTGCATTTGCCATTTTCATATCAATTTTAGTTTTAGCATTTCCATCTATTATATCTTCCCATAAATCTAATTGATCTATAGCAAAAATCCCCTCAAATACATTATCTATTTCTTTAGCAAATCTATTATTCCAGAACAAAAAGAGTGCCGTGCATTGCTGAAAGTTTAATTTTTTTAAATATTCTTCTGAGAATATTTCTTCTATACTTATATCATCTTTATCTTTTACTTCTTCAGGTGTTTTTTTATAGCATAGTCCATGCATTCCCATATATTTATATACTGCGTTATGTCTTGAAATATTTCTATCTATCATTTTAAAGTCTTTTAAAAAATTGTATATAAAAATAGTTGACTTAATTAATTTATCTTTAATTTTATTTTCAGTATCTTCAATATTCATTAATAATAAATTTATTATTCTTTCTTTTATAGTTCCTTCATAGTATTTCGATAGCATTTCAACATGTTTATATTTAGGATTATTTTTTGGTATTCTTTTTTTCATTGCTATATACTTATTTTTTAAATTTTGGTCATTATCTATTATCTTTACTTGTGTATATAAAGCTCTTAATAAGTTTTCCATATTAAATTTCATATCATTATTTACAATTTTAAACTCACCATTATCTTTGTCTTTTTTTCCTAAATCAACTTCCTTTTGGGAAATTTTTTCTAACATATTATCAAATGTTGCATTATCTCTATAGAGCTCCTTCATAACCTCTATTGTAGTAAAATCTATACGAAAATTTGTAATGTCAATATATTTCGTACAAAATTCAGATAAATAAGATGTTACTATATTTCTCAAACTATCTTTATCTGTATCTGGATGTTTTTGTACAAATTGAGATAACATATTTTTCATCATTGTAACATTCTCTATTAAATATTTACATTTTGTTTCGTCAAATTTTTTATAAGTGCTGATTTTCTTTTTTATATACCTTATTCTTTTATTATCTTGTTCCATATATTTCTCCTTATATTACATAATTATACTACATTTACTCCTATACTTCAATGTCTATTTCAAACCTAATATCACTTTTAAATTTTTTTCTTTTTTATTTCTATTTACTGTTAAAGTAACTTGGTCTTTATATTTCTTTTGATAAATGTATTTTCTAAGCTCGCTCATTTTGTTTATTTCTATTCCATCTATATGTGTTATTATATCTCCTATTTTTAAACCCGCTCTTGCAGAAGGGCCATCTAATATAACTTGAGCTACATAAATTCCACTATCTAATTTTATATTTTTATCTAAATAAGGTAAAAAGCTATTATCATAAGCAAATATACCTATACTTGCTTCTTCAAATTCTCCTTCTTTATCTAATTTTTCTAATATAGGCTTTATTATATTTATAGGAACTGCAAAACCTATTCCTTCTGCTGATGTTATTTTTACAGTATTTATTCCTATAACTTCTCCATCTGAATTTATTAATGGTCCTCCACTATTACCAGGATTTATTGTTGCATCTGTTTGTATTAATTCACTCATATATGAATATGTTTTATCTTCATTTTCTATTTTTATTGTTCTATCTATAGCACTTATAATACCTGATGTTACTGTTCTTTGAAATTCAAACCCTATTGGATTTCCAATTGCATATACAGTTTGCCCAACTTTTATACTATCAGAATCTCCAAGCTCAAATGTTTTTAAAAAAACTGTGTCTACCTTTATAATTGCTAAATCTATATCAGAATCTGACCATACAACAGTTGAATTATATTCCTTACCATTTTCTAATGTTACATAACATTTACTATTTTTTTCACCACATACATGATTATTAGTAAGCACATATCCTTTTTTTGAGACAATTAAACCTGTTCCAATTTTATTTGTAGAATTACTATTATTAAGAAATATTGAGTCATTCTTAGAATTCTCTTTAGATATTCCAACAACACAATCTGATATTTCTTCTATAATTTGTGTTATATCTTTTTCATTCTCACTTTCTTCATAAGATACTTTCTTTGTTTCAATATTTGTATTTTCTATACTCTCACTTTCTATATTAATTTCAATTTCATCATATAGTTTATATAGAAAAATACTAACTACAGAAATTAATAATATAATAAATACATTTTTAATAAAAATACCGAAACTATTTTTCATATTTGTAAATATCTCCTAAACAATGTAAACTTTTTATTATATTCTATCCAATAATTTCTATAATAAACAAAGAGGATACTCTATTTTGAGTATCCTTTAAAATTTTTTATTTACTTAATATTTTATTTAACTCTTTAAATCTCTTAACTTTTTGAGTAGTAGTTTTTTCTAGTGGTTCGTCAGTTATTATTATCTCTTTTATCCTTTTAAATCCTGATAATTCCTTATTTATGTTTTTAATTTCTTCCCATATTATGTCTTTATATTCATTTTTGCTTTTACTTCCGAACTTCTCCTCAATAAGTTCTTTATTATAAACTATTTTTGCACCTAATGTTAATTCAGTTTTTGAAGTTTCTCTTGCATATACCAAACTCTCTACAATATATGGAATTTTGTTTATTAAAAATTCTATTTCTTGAGGATAAATATTTTCTCCATTTTTTAATACTATTACATCTTTTTTTCTTCCTGTTATGTATAAAAAGCCATCTTTGTCTATATAACCCAAATCGCCAGTTTTAAACCAACCATTATTTAAAACTTCTTTTGTTTTTTCTTCATCATTATAATATCCTAACATTACATTAGGTCCCTTTACTACAATTTCTCCAATACCTTGCTCATTCGCATCATCTATTTTAATTTCTACTCCATCAGCTGCAAGTCCAACAGAACCTGGTCTTTTATATTTATCTGTTTCTGCAGTAACAAGTGGGGATGTTTCTGTTAGCCCATATCCTTGTACAGTTTCTATTCCCCATGCATTATATCCTAAAATAGTTTCTCTTTCCATTGGTGCTGCTCCGAAATATGCCATTCTAATGTTACCACCTAATTGATCTAATATTTGTTTAAATAATTTTCTTCTTACATCAATTTTCACCTTAAGAAGTCCATTTGATATTTTAGTCATAATTTTTATTAGCTTTGTTTTTCCTTTATCCTCTATACCTTTTACAACTTTTTTATATATTGTTTCTAAAACTAATGGAACAGCGACAAAAATACTTACCTTGTATTCTACTAAATTAGATTGAATATATCTAAGCCCATCGCAAAAAGCAACTGTAATTCCACAATATATTCCATATAAGAATGTTATTGTACATTCAAAAGTATGATGTAATGGTAAGAATGATAATGCTGTATCTGTTGGATACATTTTAGACATGCACGCCACACTACTAATATTTGAACATATATTATATTGTGAAAGCATTACTCCTTTTGATTTATCCGTTGTTCCAGATGTAAATAATAGTACAGACATTTTCTCTACATCAACATGCTTATTGGTAAATTCATTTTTTCCATCTTCTAATTGCTTTTTACCTTTTTCTATTAATACTTTAAAAGATAATTCATCTTCTGAATCTTCTGCTAAATCCATATTAATACAATATTTAAGATTTGTTGTATTAGAATCTTTTATTTTTTTAAATACATCAGAAAATTTATTTTCAAATATTGCGCAATCTACACCGCTTCTTTCTATTAAACTTTCAAGTTCATTTTCAGGTAGGGCTTTATCTAATGGCACAACTACCATATTTCCAATAGTTACAGCTAAGTAACTTACACACCATTCATATCTATTATTAGATATTAATGCAACTTTCTTTCCTTCTAATCCAATATCTAAAAGAGATGTTCCCAATCTATTTACATCTTCTCTAAAGTCTTTATAAGTAATTTCAACTATTTTTTCATCCTTTTCGCCTAAATTCTTTTTAAATTTATATGCTATATTATTTGGATATCTTTCTGCCGTATTGTTAAGTAAATCTTTAAAGCTATATACTGGTTCAGAATTATATACTTTTCCACTTATCATTTTTATCTCCTCCATTTTTATTTTATATCATAATATATACATATTATCAATAATTTTTGTTTAATTTGATTTTTTATTTTTTTGTCGTTTTATGTAACATTGTGTTTGTTTATGTAAAATTTATCATTTTTTTATTTAAATATCAAGGATATTTTATTTTTTTTGTCATAAAAACGTTGATTTTTTCTTTATTTATTATATAATTGTATTGATAAGTTAAATTTTATTTAATAGTATAAAAATGAAAGGATAAATAGCGATTATTATGGAAGAAAAATATTATGACTTGACTACTCCTCAAAAATCTATTTGGGTAACAGAAAAATTTTATCAAAATACAAATATAAATAATGTTTGTGGTACTTTTTTATCCCCAATTAAATTAGATTTTGCTATTTTAAAAAATGCTATAAATTTATTTGTTAAAAATAATGATAGTTATAGGATTAAATTAGTTACAAAAGACAATACTATTAAGCAATATTTTAGTAAATATAAACAGTTTAATATTGAAACCGTTTTTATTTCTTCTGATGAAGAACTATCTAAATTAGAGAAAAAAATAGCATTAGAACCTTTTAAAATAATAAATTCATTATTATTCAAATTTGTAATGTTTAAATATCCTGATGGACATGGAGGATTTATTATTAATTCACATCACATCATTTCTGATTCGTGGTCTTCTGGACTAGTTATAAATGAAGTTTGTAAATATTATAACGATATATTAAATAATTCTATCAATTCTTCTACACAATTTTCATATATAGACTACATAGAATCAGAAAAAAATTATATAAATAGTGAAAAATTTATTAAAGATAAAGAGTATTGGAATAATATTTTTAAAACTATTCCAGAAATTGCTACTATCCCTAGTTCTAAAAGTTCAAATACTGATTGTATAAAAGCAAATAGAGTTTTATTAGATTTAAATAAAGATATTTTAAATAAAATTAAAGAATTTTGTACTCTTCACAAAATTTCTTTATATAATTTTTTTATGGCTGTTTATGCATTATATATTGGCAGAGTTTCAAATTTAAATGAATTTGTAATAGGAACTCCTATCTTAAATAGAACAAATTATAAAGAAAAACATACATCTGGTATGTTTATAAATGTTTTACCTTTTAAAATTCAAATAGATGATAATGACAATTTCTTAAGTTATATACAAAAAATTGCAAATGATTCTATGTCTATGTTAAGACATCAAAAATATTCTTATCAGTTTTTATTAGAAGATATAAGAAAAAAAGATGCATCAACTCCCGGATTATATAATATCATATATTCTTATCAGGTAACAAAAATGAATGAAAATATTGATGTTTTACAATATAAAACATCATGGATTTTTAATGAATCAATTTCAGAAGATTTAGATATTCATATGTATGAATGGAACGATAATAATTCCATTAAAATTGCTTATGATTATAAAATAGAAAAATATGACAAGCAAGATATTTTAGATATTCATGCACGTATTATGCATCTAGTTAATCAAATATTAAACAATAATAGTATCTTATTAAAAGACATAGAAATAGTTACACAAGAAGAAAAAAATCAAATATTAAATGAATTTAATAATACAAAAGTAGATTATCCAAAAGATAAAACAATAGTTGATTTATTTGAGGAACAAGTTAAAAAAACTCCTGATAATATTGCTGTTGTTTTTGAAAATCAAAAACTAACATACAAAGAATTAAATGAAAAATCTAATCAATTGGCTAGATATCTAATAAAACATGGTGTTACCAATAATTGTATTGTTGGCATTATGTTTCCACGTTCTTTGGAAATGATAATTAGCATTTTAGCAGTTCTTAAATCTGGCTCTGCATATTTACCTATTGATCCAGATTATCCAATAGATAGAATAAAATATATTTTAAACGACAGTAATTCTAAACTTTTATTATCTATTTCCAATATTAGTAACAAAATATCTAAAAGTAATATAATTAATATAGATATATGCTCAAAAGAAATCAATGAACAGGAAACTAATAATTTAACACAAAATATTAAACCTAAGGATTTATCATACATAATTTACACATCTGGTTCTACTGGCACGCCAAAAGGCGTTAAGTTAAAATATCTATCATTATCAAACTTAATAAATCATTGCAATAATTATGTAGAATATTTAAAAAATAACATATATCGTTCTATTGTTTCTATAACAACTGTTAGCTTTGATATATTTATTTTTGAAACATTGGTATCTTTGCAAAGAGGTTTAAAACTTGTTATAGCAAATTCAAAAGAACAAAACATTCCTGCTTGTTTAGATAATTTAATTTTAAGAGAAAATATCGAAATTATTCAAACAACACCCTCTAGAATGCAACTTTTTTACAATAACATATCTGATATGCCTCATTTTAGTAATTTAAAATACATTACTTTAGCTGGAGAGCAGTTACCAATTTCACTTGTACAAAATTTAAAAGAAGTAACTAATGGTATTATATACAATGGTTATGGTCCAAGTGAAACTACGGTTTTCTCTACTATTACGGATGTTACAAATAAAGAAAAAATAACTATTGGAAAGCCTTTATCTAATACACAAATTTATATATTAGATAAGTATAAAAATTTATGTCCTATAGGTATTCCTGGAGAAATATATATTTCAGGTGATGGCGTAGGTTATGGGTATATAAATAAAAATGAACTTACAAATAATAGCTTTATACCAAATCCATTTATTCCTAATTCCACTATGTATAAATCTGGTGATTATGGTTACTACTCAAATAGTGGGGAAATTGTTTGTTTAGGAAGAATAGATGGTCAAGTAAAAATTAGAGGATTAAGAATTGAACTCGAAGAAATTGAAAAGAAATTATTAAATATTCCTAATATTAATAATTGCGTCGTTGTAAAAATTATAGATAATGATGCACATGAATTTTTATGCGCGTATTTTGTAAAAAATAAATCTATAGAAATATCTAAGATACGAAATATTTTGCAAAAAAATCTGCCAAATTATATGGTTCCACAATACTTTATTGAATTAGAACAATTACCATATACTCCTAATGGAAAAGTAGATAAAAAAGCATTACCTATACCTAAATTAGAAATAGTAAAAAGGAATATAGTATCTGCTAGAAATACTATAGATTCAACACTAATTAATATATATAGTAATATATTAAAAATAAAAGATATAAGTATAGAAGATTCCTTTTTTGAAATAGGTGGTGATTCTTTATCTGCAATAAATATTTCTATTAGCATATACGATAAATTAAAAACTGGAATAACCGTAAAAGATATATTTGAACATCCAACAATTAAAGATTTATCAGATTACATATCTTCTATGTCTACAAATAATATTAAAAATACTATTAATAAAGCTGAGAAACAAGATTA
>CANQMG010000060.1 GCA_947624925.1 uncultured Clostridia bacterium
CTGTGTGGTTACAGGTGCCTGAGGTCGCGACTGATGGCGTTACTTATTTTACTTATGGTTTGGACTTTTTGATGATAGACGGTGCAGGACATGTTAGAGGTGGTTCACAAGCTTATACTGTTCGTCCTGTTGTTACAATATCATTAAGTGAATAATATATAAAAAATGTTTGGCGACAAGAAATATTAATACAAAAGTTGTATGGGCAGGCTTTGTGCCTGCCATTTTTCCAAAAAAATTGCAAGAATATTGACAATAAAAATTGAAAATGATAAAATTAAATCGTAAAAATAAAAAAGTAATGGAGGAATAAAAATGCAAAAACGTGAAAACGTTGATACTGTAAGAAAGAGAGAGAGAGAGAGTAATACTTTAAAGAAAGTTTTTGCTTTTATTCTTTGTGCAAAAAATAAAAAGATAGGTTTGTAGAAATACAAGTCTATCTTTTATTGCGTTTTTGAGTATTAACATTTTAGAAAATTAATACTTCTAAAATTTTAATATAAAAATATTACAAAAGAAAGGGGGGAAAAAGATGAAAACAAAAAATTTATTTAAATTTGCACTAATTATGGTACTTATATTTGCATTTGCTTTTGTATTTAATACAACTGTTAAAGCAACAACAGCTTTAGATGATATAAATGAAGATTTACAAGGTATAACAAAAACTGATAATGGCGATTCATCATATACATTAAAAGTAAATGATTTAACTTTAATAAACCTAGAAATAAAAAGTGGTGAAAAAGTTACTTTAGATTTAAATGGTAAGTCACTAGATAATACAGCTACAGAAGGAATGCCTACTATACTAGTTGATCAAGGTGCTGAATTAACTATTATAGATAGTGGTGAAGGCGGATATATTCGTAGAGATATGGTAGTTCCAGATTTTCAAGGGAGTCAGCCAGTTATTAGAAACAATGGTACTTTAACTATAACAGGAGGAACAATATTAACATCAGCTCAAAGTTGTTATGGTATTGAAAATAGTGGAATATTAAATATAAGTGGCGGAGGCGTAACTGTATCAACTGAAAAAACTTATGGTATATTTAATAATACAAATGGTGAAGTTAATATTACTGATGGTCGTTTTCAACAAGGTGCAGTACCTAATGTGCCATCACCAGATGTTCCTTTATTAGTAAATCAAGGAAAATTAAATATAACAGGTGGAACATTTATTAATACAACTGGAAATAAAGTTCCATCAATAGCTGAGATTACAGGTGGTACGTCAAATATTACTGGTGGAAAGTTTGTTTATCAAGATCCAAATAATAATTGGGCTCAAGAAAATCAAGATATGAGTACTCTTATACCAGATAATTTTGAGTTAGATAGAAACGGAAATGTAGTAGTAAAACAAGAACCAGAGCAACAACAGCCAGAGCAACAACAACCAGAACAACAAGAACCAGAGCAACAACAACCAGAACAACAAGAACCAGAACAACAACAGCCTGAACAGCAAGAACCAGAACAACAACCTGAAACACAACCAGAAAATGGATCAGATTTAGGTGAAGAAGATGAATTAGATGAAACTCCAAAAACAGGTGTTGAAAGTTACTTAGCAATTGCTAGTTTAATAAGTGTAATTGCATGTGCTGGAGCAGTAGTTGTAAAAAAACATAACAAATAATAGTAAGAGAAAAGAAAAGAATATGCATTGCTTTTCTTTTTTCTTAATTTAATAATAAGCAAAAATAAATTATCCAGTAGTATAAACTACAAATAATGAGGATGAATATAACGACTATGTAAATAATGCAAAAAAAGCTAGTATTTATGATACAGGAGTTGCTGCAAAATATGGAGATCAACTTTTAACATTATCTACTTGTGAATATGCTCAAAAAAAATGGAAGGTTTGTTGTAGTAGCAAAAAAAGTAACCAAATAAAAAGTGAATAAAAAAATCTAATAAGAAAAAGTAATTTCTAATTAGATTTTTTTATTCACTCATAAATTATTATATTGTTTTTTAGAAACAATTATATTATAATATGTAAAAATATAATTAAGGTCTAAAAAGAGGCATTCTATTATATAATAATATAAGATGTGATAGGAGGAATTATAAATATGAAAGTATTATTAGTAAATGGAAGTCCACATAAAGGAGGATGTACTTATACAGCTTTAACAGAAGTTTGTAAAACATTAAATGAAGAAGGAATAGAAACAGAAATTTTTTGGATTGGTAATAAACCACTTGCAGGATGTATTGCTTGCTATAGTTGTAAGAAAAATGGAAAATGTATATTTGAAGATACAGTAAACGAGTTTGTAGAAAAAGCAAAAGATGCAGATGGATTTATATTTGGAACACCAGTACATTACGCAGCAGCAACAGGCTCTATAACATCTTTTATGGATAGAGCATTTTATTCTGCTTCACAAGAAGGAAAGATGGATAGATTTTTACTAAAACCAGCAGCATCTGTAATTTCAGCAAGAAGGGCAGGTACCACAGCAACTTATGACCAATTAAATAAATACTTTGGAATTACGCAAATGCCGATAATTTCATCAAGATATTGGAATATGGTGCACGGAGCAACACCTGATGATGTAAAAAAAGATGAAGAAGGTATGCAAATTATGAGAATACTAGGAAGAAATATGGCTTATTACTTAAAATGCATTGAAGTAGGAAAACAAAATGGTGTAAAACCTCCAAAACAAGAAGAAATAAATTTTACAAATTTCATAAGATAAAATGCTAATTATGGTCAGACCCAGACTGTTAATTTTAACAGTCTGGGTTTAAACATAAATAAAACAAATTTATCTACACATTTATAAAAAAGTGTGATAAAATATATATATATATTTTGTAAAAGGTGATATAAATGAAAGAAGTATTACATATAGGAATTGATGTTGGCTCAACAACAGTAAAAACAGTGGTTTTAGATGAAAAATTAGAAGAAATATATACAGCATATCAAAGACATTTCTCAGATACAAAAAATACAGTATGCAATTGTTTAGAAGAATTAATACAAAGATTTCCAGAAAATGAGTATACAATTACATTTACAGGATCTGGAGCAATGTTTGTGTCAGAAAAATTAAAAATGCCATTTATACAAGAGGTTATATCTTGTATGAGAGTTGTAAAAAAATATATACCACAAACAGATGTCGTAATTGAGCTAGGTGGAGAAGACGCAAAAATAATTTATTTTGATAAGTCTATAGAGCAAAGAATGAATGGAACGTGTGCAGGAGGAACAGGTGCATTTTTGGACCAGATGGCAACATTATTAAATACTGATACAATGGGATTAAATGAACTTGCAAAAGGTTATAAAACAATTTATCCAATTGCTTCACGTTGTGGAGTTTTTGCTAAAACAGATGTACAACCACTTTTAAATGAAGGAGCAGCAAAGGAAGATATTGCAGCTTCAATTTTTCAAGCTGTTGTAAATCAGACAATAAGTGGACTTGCTTGTGGAAGGCAAATAAAGGGACATATTGCATTCTTAGGTGGACCACTAAATTATTTATCAGAGCTTAGAAAAAGATTTATAGAAACATTAAAATTAAAAGATGATGAAATTATAATTCCAAAAGAAGCTCATCTTTTAGTTGCTAAGGGTGCTGCATTGGATTCTATAAATTATAAAAAAATAGATGCAAAAACTTTAGAAAATAAAATAAAAATATTAAAAGAATCTAAGGAAAATGCTAATAATTCCCTAAAGCCATTATTTAATTCAGAAAAAGATTATATAGAATTTAAAATTAGACATGATAAAGATAAAATAAATCAGAAAAATTTAAGTACATATGAAGGAAATTGTTTTATAGGAATAGATGCAGGCTCAACAACTAGTAAATTAGTTTTAATAGATGAAAATGCTACATTATTATATTCTGCATATGGTAGCAATGAAGGAAAACCTTTACAAAGTGTTATAAAAATGCTTAAGGATATGTATTGTGTATTGCCAGCTAAAGCAAAAATAAAATATAGTGGTGTAACAGGTTATGGAGAACAATTAATAAAAACAGCGTTAAATATTGATTTAAACGAAATAGAAACCATAGCACACTATACTGCAGCAAAAAAATTTATGCCAAATGTAAATAGTATAGTGGATATTGGTGGGCAAGATATGAAATATATAAAAATAAAAAATGGCACAATAGATAATATTATGCTAAATGAAGCTTGTTCATCTGGTTGTGGTTCTTTTATAGAAACTTTTGCTAAAAGTTTAAATATAAGTATAGAGGAGTTTGTAAATGAGGCAATAAAAGCAAAAAATCCTGTAGATTTAGGCTCTAGATGTACAGTATTTATGAACTCTAAAATAAAACAAGCACAAAAGGAAGGATATACGGTTGGAGATATCTCAGCAGGACTTTCTTATTCGGTTATAAAAAATGCTATTCAAAAAGTTATGAAAGTAAGAGATGTTAAAACACTAGGTGAAAATATAGTAGTTCAAGGTGGTACTTTTTATAACGATGCTGTTTTAAGAGCATTTGAACAAATAGTAGGAAAAAATGTTATAAGACCTAACATATCTGGACTTATGGGTGCATATGGAATGGCTTATCTTGCAAAAGAAAAATTTGAAAGCCAAAAGGATGAAAATTATAATTCAACTATTTTACCTATAGAAGAACTTGATAATTTAGATATAAATATAATGCATACAAGGTGCAAGGGTTGTGAAAATCAATGCTTGTTAACAATAAATGAATTTTCTAATGGAAAAAAATATATTTCAGGTAACAGATGTGAAAAAGGTGCAGGACAAGAAAAGCCTAAAACAAAAATGGAGAATTTATATAAATATAAATTTGAAAGATTATTTAAGTATAAGCCACTAGATGAAAAAGATGCTAAAAGAGGTGTAATTGGTATACCACGAGTCCTTAATATGTATGAAGATTATCCATATTGGTTTACATTATTTACTAATTTAGGATTTAGAGTAATATTATCGGAAAAGAGTAGTAGAAAAACATATGAAAAAGGTATGGAATCAATGCCTTCAGAATCAGTATGTTATCCTGCTAAATTAAGCCATGGACATATTATAAATCTAATCGAAAAGGGTATTAAAACAATTTTCTATCCTTGTATGACATACTCAAGGCAAGAATATAAAAATGTAGATAATCACTATAATTGTCCAATTGTAATATCATATTCTGAAGTTTTAAAGAATAATGTGGAAGAATTAAAATTAGACGATGTACAATTTATTAATCCATTTTTAACTTTTGAAAAAAATGGATTAATAAAGAGATTTTTAGAAATTAAGGAATTTAAAAAATATAAATTTACTAAAAAAGAATTAGAAATTGCAATTGACGAAGCAGAAGCCGAATATAAAAGATTTAGAGAAGATGTTCATAAAAAGGGTGAGCAAGTATTAAATTATATAAAGAAAAATAATTTAAAGGCCATAGTCCTTGCTGGAAGGCCATATCACGTAGATCCAGAAATAAATCATGGAATAGATACAATGATAAATTCTTTGGGATTATGTGTATTGTCAGAAGATAGTATAGCACATTTAACCCAAGTTAAGGGTCCTATAAGAGCAGTAGACCAATGGATGTTTCATTCTAGATTATATGCTGCAGCCGATTTTGTTGGAAAAAATGAAAATTTAGAACTTGTACAATTAAACTCATTTGGCTGTGGAGTTGATGCTGTAACAACAGATCAAGTTGAAGAAATATTATCTAGTTATGGAAAAATGTATACTTTGATAAAAATAGACGAAGTAAATAATTTAGGTGCAATGAGAATAAGAATACGTTCATTGTTAGCAAGTATGCAGAAAAGAAAAAGCATTCCTGTAAGTTGCAATTTAGGAAATTATGAAGTAGAAAAAGTAAAATTTACCAAAAAGATGAAAAAGGAATATACAATCTTAATTCCTCAAATGGCACCAATACATTTCGAATTTATGGAAACAGCCTTAAATTCTTCAGGATATAAAGCAAAGCTTCTAAGAGAGTGTAATAGTAATACTGTAGAAGTAGGATTAAAATATGTAAATAATGATGCATGTTATCCTTCAATATTAACAATAGGGCAATTGGTTGAAGCATTAGAATCAAACAAATATGATTTAAATAAAACTGCTTTAATCATATCACAAACAGGTGGAGGATGTAGAGCGACAAATTACATAGGATTTATGAGAAAGGCTTTAAGAGATGCCGGATATGAAAAAATTCCAATAATATCTTTTAATTTTGCTGGATTAGAAAAAAATCCTGGATTTAAGATTACATTACCATTGTTAAAAAGATTAATAAAATGTGTTATTTATGGAGATTTATTACAAATCCTTGTACATAAAAATAAAGCATATGAAGTAAAAGAAGGTGCAACCGAAGAAATATATAATGTTTGGCTAGAAAAATGTAAAAAATTCGTAAGAAAATCTACAGTAAAAGAATTTAAAAAAAGTATTTATGATATGGTAAACGATTTTGAAAAAATAGAATTAGATACATCAATAAAAAAAGTAAAAGTAGGTATTGTAGGGGAAATTTTAATACAATATCATCCATATGGGAATAACTATATTACAAATCTTTTAGAAAAAGAAGGAGCAGAAGTTATACTTCCAGAATTAATGGGATTTATAAAATATGTAATATTGAACAAAATTAAGAAAAATGAATTATTAAAAGATGATAAATTTGGTTCTAGAATATATAATACTGTATTAAATTTTATAAACTTAATAGAAAAAGATGTTGAAATAGCATTAAATAATTCAAAAAAAGAATATATAAAACCTTGTAACATAAAAGAGTTATCATCAAAAGTTGAAGAAATTTTATCTTCAGGTAATCAAACAGGAGAAGGATGGCTTTTAACTGCTGAAATGATAAAATACATAGAAAATGACATACCTAATATTGTATGTGTACAGCCATTTGCTTGCCTTCCAAACCATGTTGTTGGAAAGGGAGTAATAAAAACAATAAGAAATAAATTTCCAGAAGCAAATATATCTCCAATTGATTACGATCCAGGTGCAAGTCAGACAAATCAAACAAATAGAATTAAATTGATGTTAACTGTAGCAAAAGATAACTTAAAGAAACAAGAAAAAGAAAAGAAAGCAATAGAAATGGAAAATGAAGAAAAACAATTTGTAAAAAATTAATGACTAAACTATAATTTCCAAGGAGTTTAGTATAGTTTATATTAAATAAAAAAGTTTAAAATAAAAAAATCCATACTAAAAGTTGTAGGAAATTTATTTGTTGACACAATTTTATGAAAGTATTAAAATATCTGTATAAATAATATATGAAAGGGAATAAAGTATGCTTGAAATAAAAGATATATGTTTTACAAGAGATAATAAAAAAATATTAGACCATGTTAGTTTAAATATTGATACTGATAAATTTGTTGTTATTACTGGACCAAATGGATCAGGAAAATCAACATTAGTTAAAATGATTATGGGAATTGAAAAACCAGATGAGGGTAAAATTTTTTTAGAAGGACAAGATATTACAAATTTATCTATTGACGAAAGAGCAAAATTAGGAATTGGTTTTGCTTTTCAACAGCCGGTTAAATTTAAAGGAATTACGGTATATGATTTATTAAAGCTATCTTTTGGAAAAGAAATAAATAAAAATGAAGCGTGTGACATTTTATCAAAAGTAGGATTATGTGCCAAGGAATATATAGATAGAGAAGTAAATAATTCTTTATCAGGTGGAGAATTAAAACGTATTGAAATTGCAACTGTAGCAGTTCGTAACTCAAAATTTACTATTTTTGATGAGCCAGAGGCAGGAATTGATTTATGGAGTTTTCAAAGCTTAATAAAAATATTTGAAGATATGAGAAAAATTGTAAAAGGTACTACACTTATAATTTCTCATCAGGAACGTATTTTAAATATAGCAGATGAAATTATATTGATGAAAGGTGGAAAAGTAGAAGTAAAAGGAAGAAAGGAAGAATTACTAGAACAAGTATTAGAAAAACCTATATGCTGTAAATTGGGAGGTAACAATAATGGATAAAGTAGATTTTGATTTATTACACAAAATTACAGATATGAAAAACGACTATTTTGAAGGTGCTTATAATATTCGTAAAAATGGTGAAGGTATAGAAAGAAAGATAACAGAAAACATTAATATTGTTACCAAAAAAGATGTATCAGGTATAGATATTTATGTAAAAGAAAATACAAAACTTGAGTTTGTTCATATCCCAGTTATAATTACAGAAAGTGGTTTAAGTGATGTAGTTTATAATGATTTTTATATAGGAAAAAATGCAAATGTTGTAATTATAGCAGGTTGTGGAATTCACAATGATAATCACAAAGATTCAAGACATGATGGAATTCATCGTTTCTTTTTAGAGGAAGGTGCTAAAGTAAAATATATAGAAAAACATTATGGTGAAGGAGACGGAAGTGGAAAAAGAATTTTAAATCCGGTTACAGAAGTACATTTAAAAGATGGTGCAACATTGGAGATGGAGTCAACACAAATAAAGGGTGTAGATTCAACAGTAAGAGAAACAAGAGGGGTTTTAGAAAAAAATACTAATTTTGTTGTAACAGAAAAAATTATGACTCACGGAAATCAATATGCAAAAACAATTTTTGATGTAGAGTTAAATGGAGAAAATTCAAGTACAAAAGTAACATCAAGGTCTGTAGCAACTGAAAATTCAACCCAACAATTCGAATCAAAAGTAACAGGAAATACAGAATGCTTTGGGCATATAGAGTGTGATGCAATTATAAAGGATAACGGAAAGGTAATTGCAATTCCAGAAATTATAGCTAATAATGTAAATGCAAACCTAATACATGAGGCTGCAATAGGAAAAATTGCAGGAGACCAGTTAATGAAATTAATGACATTAGGATTAAATGAAAAAGAAGCAGAACAAGCTATAATTGACGGATTTTTAAAATAGAAAATATAAAATATAAAACAGAATTAAAATTTTATGATAAAAAATAGAAAATTAAAAATTATTATATTTAATTAAAATATGTAAAAATGCCCAAAT
>CANQMG010000061.1 GCA_947624925.1 uncultured Clostridia bacterium
CTAAAATAATATTTATGGATTTAGGATTAGCATGTTATTTAGCTAATTGGGAAAGTGCTAAAGCATTGCAATTAAGCGACTTATCAGGACATTTTTTTGAATCATATGTTATTTCTGAACTTATAAAATCTTATGATAACAAAGGAATACGCTTAGAAATATCTCATTTTAGAAATAAAGAAACAGAAGAAATTGATTTAATTATGTTTAAAAACAACACATTATATCCTTTAGAAATAAAAAAGACAGCAAACCCTAGAAAAGATATGATGAAAAATTTTAAATATCTTGAAAAAACAAATATGAAAATAGGTCAAGGTGGGATTATTTGCTTATACGATAAATTAATGAAATTAGATGAAAATAATTATATAATCCCAGTTTCTAGTGTTATTAAATAATACAAAAATAAATAATAAATAGAATTTAATGATTAATATAATTTTAAAGATATAAAAGAATAAGTAGAAAAAAATAATAAAGGAGAAATTTCATAATGAATAAAAGAAAAGATTTAGAAAGTAGGTTAAAGATAAGAAGTTATGCCTGCAAAACTATTACAACGAGATAGAACGCCATAGGTTGTAATAGTTAAATGGCAATTATATCTCGTTATTTATAAAAAATTAAATAATAAGGAGATATAAAAAATGATAGAAATAGAATTAAATAATATTAAGAAAAATTATGGTTTAAGAAATGTACTAGATGGATTTAGTTTAGAATTAAAAACAGGAGAAAGAGTAGCTTTAATTGGACAAAATGGAAGCGGAAAATCTACAATCTTAAAAATAATTGCAAAACAAGAAAGTATAGATAGTGGAACTATTAATATTAGAAGTGGAGCAAAAATAGGAATACTAAATCAAATCTATGAAAATGAGAAAGAAGATATTTCAGTAGAAGATTTCTTATATAAAAGTTTTGAAGAAATTTTAAAAATAGAGAAAAAACTTAATAAATTAGAAATCCAGATGTCAACTGAAACTAATACAGATAAACTAGAGAAATTAATTAATGAGTATGGAAGAACTCAAGAAAGATTCTCATTAATAGGTGGATATGAAACTCAGGAAAAATTTAATAAAATATGTTCTAAGTTTTTTATTAACAATGAACTTTTAAAACAGAACTATAATTTATTAAGTGGAGGAGAAAAAACAAAAATAAATCTTGCAAAGCTATTATTAACAGAGCCAGATTTATTATTGCTAGATGAGCCAACAAATCATTTAGACATAAGTTCTTTAGAATTTTTAGAAGAACTTGTGTCTAATTACAAAGGAACTATCTTGATAGTTTCTCACGATAGATATTTTTTAGATAAAGTAGTTAATAAAACTGTATTATTAGAAGACGGAAAAGAAAATATCTATTATGGAAATTATTCATATTTTCTAAAAGAAGATGAAAGAAGAACTTTAGCACAATTTGAAAACTATAAAAACCAACAGAAGCAAATAGAGAAAATGAAAGAATCTATATCTCGTTTAAGAAAATTCGGTGAATTAGCAGGAAATGAAATGTTTTTTAAAAGAGCTAAAAGCATTGAAAAACGATTAGAAAAGATGGAGATGATAGAAAGAGTTGATTTAAATAAAAAATCAATAGATTTAAAATTTAATGTTAAAAGCCGATCAGGAAATGATGTATTAAAAATTGAAAAACTAGAAAAGAATTTTAATGGAAAAATAATTTTTAACAATGCTGATTTATCTTTGAATTATGGAGAAAAAGTTGCATTAATTGGTGAAAATGGAAGTGGTAAATCTACATTAGTAAAGATGATTTTAGGCGAAGATAATAATTTTGCAGGAAAATTAAAATTAGGTACTTCAATAAAAATAGGTTATATTCCGCAAAATATATTTTTTCAAAATGAAAATCAAACAGTATTAGAATATTTTTTAGAGGGAAATAATTTTTCAGAAACTGAAGCAAGAAACAAACTTGCAAGATATGGATTTAGACAGGAAAATGTATTTAAAAAAATAGGAAAATTATCAGGTGGAGAAAAAGTTAGAATAATATTTATGAAACTAATTCAAAAAGATATTAATTTTTTAATATTAGATGAGCCCACAAATCATATTGATATAGATACAAGAGAAATATTAGAAGATGCATTAAAAGAATATAAAGGTACAGTATTATTTGTTTCGCACGATAGATTTTTTATAAATGCTATTGCTGATAGAGTATTGAATATAGAAAATCACAAAATAAAATCATATTATGGAAATTATGATGATTTTACAAACTCGGTAAAATAATATGTAAATAATTGATGTACCGTAAAAAGTTTGATAAATACATACGTTTTTACGGTACATCGTAAAAACGTATTGACGAAATTATGAAAAAAGAGTATAATAGATATAGAAATTGGCAAGGAGGATATCTTTATGATAAAAAGAGAAAAATATTTAAAAAATATTAGAGGGTTTTATGATCAAGATTTGATAAAGGTAATTACAGGAATAAGAAGATCTGGAAAGTCAACATTATTAAAACAAATAATAGATGAATTAAAAGAGATTGGAGTAAATAAAGAAAAAATAATATATATAAATTTTGAAGATATTGAAATGTCATTCATAAAAAATGATATGGATTTAAATGCTTATGTAAAGAAACAAATAAAAGATGATGAAAAATATTATTTGTTTTTTGATGAGATTCAAAATGTAATTGATTGGGAAAAAGCTGTAAATTCATTTAAAGCAACTAAAAATGTTTCTATATTTATAACTGGTTCAAATAGTAATTTATTATCAGGAGAATTAGCAACTCTATTATCAGGTAGATATGTATCATTTAAAATACAACCATTTTCTTTTAAAGAAGTTTGCGAATTAAAGGGTATAGAAGATAAAGGCGAAATAGAAAAAGCATTTGAAGATTATATAAAATGGGGAGGAATGCCACAAAGATTTTACTTTAAAGATGAACAAGAAACTAAAAATTATTTAACGGATTTATATGATTCAATTGTTGTAAAAGACATTATAAGTAGATACAAAGTAAAAGATGTGGAATTATTAAATAAAATTTTAGAATATTTAATGTCTGTTCCAGCACAGCAATTTTCTGTAACTAATATTGTTAATTATCTAAAAAATGAAAATAGAAATTGTTCTAATGAAACATTGTATAATTATTTATCCTATATAACAAATTCTTTTATTATGAGTAAAGCCAAAAGGTATGATATAAAAGGAAAAAGAGTATTAAGTACAAACGATAAATATTATTTAACAGATTTAGGGCTTGGACAGGTAAAAAGTTCAATTAAAACTAAAGGAAAAGGAAGTGTACTTGAAAATATAGTATATAATGAATTAATAAACAGAGGATATGAAGTTTTAGTTGGAAAATCTGATTCTTCAGAAATAGATTTTATTGCTTCATATTTTGATGAAAAGATATATGTTCAAGTAGCATATATTTTAGCAGATGATGATGTTATTGAAAGAGAATTTGGTGTTTTTAAAGAAATTCAAGATAACTATCCTAAATATGTTTTAACAATGGATAAACTAGATTTTTCACAAAATGGAATAATTCATAAAAATGTAATAGATTGGTTATTAGAAAAGTAGAAGAGATGTAACATATAAACTTGGCAGATTATATTTTATAGCAGATACTCATTTTAATAATTAAAATATGTTGATAATGTATGGACAGAAACAATTTTGATAGAACAAAATTTAAAGAAATTATAGAAAGGCAGGAAATCAAATCCTGCCTTTATGTATTCATAAAAACAAAACTTAACTTCCTACCATATTACGAAATTAAAATCTAAAATATTGTTAGTAATCTTATTTGTTAGCCATTTGATTTTCAGCTTGTTGTATTAACTTTCTAACCATGTTACCACCGATTTTACCAGCGTCTTTTGAAGATATATCACCATTGTATCCGTTTTTTAAGTTAACACCAACTTCTGAAGCTACTTCATATTTGAATTTTTCTAAAGCATCTTTAGCTTCTGGAACTACTTTTCTATTGCTTGATGTTGCCATTTAATTCACCTCCTAGGAACGTTATTAAAATTGTATATTGAAAAAACAATCTACGTCTTTTCAATATTTAGAATATGTAATTTCTAAAAAAATAAACTAGAAATTTTTGGAATAAAAATATTGTAAAAAAAAATCATTATTTGTATAATAAAATAACAAAAGAAAAAAATATAATAAAAATGAAATGGAGGAAATATGTATAAATTAATTGCGATTGACTTAGATGGGACTCTTTTAAATTCATATGGTGAAATTTCAAACGAAAATAAAAATGCTATAAAAAAAGCAATTGAAAAAGGTGTAATTGTTGTAATTGCATCTGGAAGAATGCCATTATCAACTAAAAATTTAAGTTTAGAAGTTAATGCAGATAAATATATAATAGCAGGAAATGGAGCTGTTATATATGATTTACAAAACAATAAAATAATATACGATAGATTCATAAATAATAAAAAAGCAATGCAAATAATAGACATCTGCGAACAAAATAGTATATATTATAGCGTTTATACAGAAAAAAGCATTATAACAAAAAGTTTAAATTACAATGTTTTAGTATTTCATAAGGAAAACATTAATAAACCTGAAGATATGCAAACTAAAATAAATATAGTTGGAAATATAAAAGAATATTTTAAAACAAATAAAAATGAAAAAATAGTAAAAATAAATATATGTGATGATAGTAAAATAATATTTGGAAGAATAAGAGAAAAGTTAGAAAAAATTAAAAATATTAATGTTCTAGAAGTTGAACATATGTCTAGAAAACTAATAAGAGATGGAAACCAAGACATTCCAATAGAATACTATTATACAGAAATTTCAAGCAAAAATGTAGATAAGTGGGAGGCAATTAAATACTTAATTGAAAAATTAAATATAAAACCAGAAGAAGTAATTACAATAGGCGATAATATGAATGATAAAAATATGGTAGAATCTGCAGGAATTGGAATTGCTATGGGAAATAGTGCTTTGGTCTCTCAAAATATAGGAAAATACACGGTTTCAGATAACAATTCAAACGGTGTAGCAGAGGCAATTCAAAAATTCATTTTATAAATATTACAATTTTGTTACAATGGTGTGAATTTTACGTAACAACATCCAAATATGTTGTTTTAAAAAGAAAAATGTTGTACAATAATATTAAATGACAGTAAATTGTCTTATTATAGGAGGTATTATTATGGCACAAAATCCAATGCAAGTAAAAGTTAGAAATGCACGTTTAATAGGCTTATTAATAGGTTTACTAATAGGAGCTGTTGTATGCGTGTTTCTATTTATGCAATTAAATAAAATAAAAAAAGAAAGAGATGCTGAAAAGGCTGCTTATACTAATGCATATATATTATCTAAATCGGTTAAATCTGGTACAGAAATAACATCAGCAGATTTAATAACAATTTCACTTCCAAGATCAGCAGTACCAAGCAATTATATATCTGCAATATCAGATAATAAAGTAGCAAAAATAGATTTAGAGTCTGGAACGATTATAACAGAGGCAATGATAACTCCAGCAGATGAAATTACAACAGCAGATACAAGATTACAAGAATATACAATGATTGTATTACCTACATATCTAGAAATTGATGATTACATAGATATAAGATTAGCATTACCAAATGGACAAGATTTAATCGTTCTTCCAAAGAAAAGAGTATATGATATAGATGCAGATACAATTTGGCTAAAAATGAATGAAGATGAAACAATTGCGCTAAATAGTGCAATAATTGAATCATATGTTATAAAAGGATCAAAACTATATGCAGCACCATATGTAGAGCCAGGTTCACAAACTGCTTCAACAGCAACATATGTACCAACACGAGAAGTAGTTGATTTAATAAATAAAAATTCAAACATATCACAAGAAACAAAAACTAAATTAGCATCAGCATATAATCAATCAGCATCAATTAGATCTTCAGATTTAGCAGCAATATTAGCAGCATATTCACAATCAAGCCAGTCTAACATTGAAGCAGGTGTTACTCAAGATAAAGAAACAATGAAAGAGGCAAGAACCAAATATTTTAATACACTAAATTCAGTGGAATAAAAAAATATTAATATAAAGGCGTAAAATACAAGAAAGGATACAAGTTATATGTCAATAATAACATTTTGGAACAATAGTAGAAAACAAGTTGGGCAAACAGTTGCTATATCAACAATTGCAACATATTTAGCTAGTGAAAAAAATTATAAAGTTCTGTTAATGTCATCAGATTATAATGACAATGCATTAGAAAATGCATTTGGGACAGTTAAAGTAAATGATAAAATAGCAAAAAAACTAGGAAGAGAAAATGAAATAGATTTAGCAAATGGTATAGAAGGATTAATAAAACTTTCTAGAAGTAATATGCTTAATCCAGAATCAATAAGAAACTATACTAAAATTGTTTATACAGATAGATTAGAAGTATTATATACACCAAAAAATGTTAAACCACAAGATGTAGATGAACTATTTGATACATATAAAAAAATAATAAATTGCGCAAATAGATATTATGATTTTGTATTTGTTGATTTAAGCAAAGGCGTTAGAAATAAACAAACAATAGAAATATTACAAAGATCAGATATAGTAGCTTTAAATATAGAACAAGGAGATCCAAATTTAGTAAAATTATTGGAAAAAATTGAAAAAACAAAATTAGTAGATAAAGAAAAATTAATAGTAATTATAGATAGATATGATGAGGAATCTAAATATAATATAAAAAGTGTTTCTAAAGTAGTTGGAAAACATACACCTGTATATTCAGTACCATATAACACACAATTATTTGAAGCATGTTTAGAAAGCACTTTACCTGAACTAATAATAAAATTTAGAAAAGTAGAAGAAAAAAGTAAAATAGCAAAATTAGCCGAGGAAGTAGCAAATGCCTCAGAAGGTATAATTTATAAAATAGAAGAGTTACGAATGAAAAGAAATTAGAAGGAGGAATCCTAGATGAATGGCATAGTTAACTTTATATTGATTTTAACTGTTATTGGTATGGCTGTAATTGTTATTGTAAAATCTGTAAACAAAAAACAAAATCAAGAAGTAGAAGATAAAGTAGAAGTAGATGAAAAAACTTATAGCCTAGATAAAATGACAGCATATGTTAAAAAAAGATTAGATGAAATTACAAAAGTAAATTTATATGATATAGGTCTTACTGAAGAAGAATTAAAAAGAAGAAAACAGAAAAAATATGAATTAAAAAAGGCCTTAAAAGGATGTACATATGGAGATGTAAACGATAAAAAATATGTAAAAGAATTAATATATGATTTACTAGTAAGAGAGTATAATGTAGACGAAACAAATATATCAAAAACAATACCATTTGACATTCCATCATTACTTACACCTCAGGATAAATTTGATATATTAATATATGTATATCAAAAAGAGTTTGGATATGAAGCATTAACACAAATTATAAAAAAATACGATTTAGCAAAATTAAAATACATATATGGAGAGGCTAAACCATGTTATGTAATAACTGGTGAAGAAATAAGCGATATTTTTGAGAAAGAAAATTTAGTATTATCCTTTGAAGATAAATTAAATGTTGTAGTACAGAGAATATATCAACATTATAAAGGATACAGCAGTATAGATGAAGTAAGAGATATGAACATAGATGGTGTGTCTGGTGGTGTATCAGGACTTCCAGAATCATTCTTAAGCCAAGTTGCACAAACTGATGGAGATTATTTAAATCAGGTTTTAGATAATAAAGTACCAAGAGCTTGTGACAGTATATGGATATTCTTCCAAGGTAAATCAATAAGACTTGCATTCCTTTCATTTGGAACAGAAGCTGAACTTAAGAGGGTATGTCAAAATATATATAAATACAATAATCCAGGACAATTATCAGATACAAATGGTTATAAAATAAACGAAATGAAAGATGGTTCCAGAGTTGTTGTTGTAAGACCAAGTTTCTCAGAAACATGGGCGTTTTTTGTAAGAAAATTTGACGTTAAAAGAGCAACACTAGAGCAACTTATAACAGTTCCAGGAAAAGAAAATGCAATAGACCTTTTAAAATTCTTAGTAAAAGGAGCAAGAATTATAGCTCTAACTGGAGAGCAAGGTTGTGGTAAAACAACAATGCTTATGGCAATGATTGAAAATATATATGAAACAATGAACATAAGGGTTCAAGAAACTGCATTCGAGTTGCACTTAAGAAAAATATACCCAACAAGAAACATATTAACATTTAGAGAAACAGAAACAATTTCTGGACAAGAAGGTTTGGACGTTCAAAAGAAAACTGATGGTTCTGTTAATATAATCCGGAGAGGTTGCAACAGACCCCGTAGCATCATGGATGATACAAGCAGCACAGGTAGCATCTAAATTTACACTATTTACTCACCACGCTAAAACATTTCCAAACCTAGAAACAGCACTTAGAAACTCAATGTTAAGAAC
>CANQMG010000062.1 GCA_947624925.1 uncultured Clostridia bacterium
AGCAGCAATCTCCACCAAATCCGAAACCACCGCATCCGCATCCTCTGTTTTCTGGCATGTTATTTCCCCCCTTTCAAAATAAAAATGTACTTTGGGTATTAGGGTAATCTAGTTGTTACCGCAGCAACATCTATTGCCACAACCGCAACAGAAAAGTAGTAAGAAAAGGATGATGAACCATAGAATTTCACTATTACATCCATTGTCGCAACAATTTCCCATTTGACTTTACCTCCCTATAAGAACTTTTTTTTTGTTCTTTTGTATGATATATACTATTCTTATAAGAAAAAAATTGTTACAATATAAAATAATTATGAAAAAACCTATACAAAAAACATAATTAAATGATATAATTTTAAAGTATAAAAACTAAAGAAAGAAGGTAAAAAAATGGGAAATATAGTTTTACTAGATGATTTAACAATAAATAAAATTGCAGCAGGAGAAGTTATAGAAAGACCAGCATCTGTCGTAAAAGAAATGATTGAAAATTCAATAGATGCAGGCGCCACGAATATTAGTATAGAGATAAAAAATGGTGGAATATCATATATACGTATATCTGATAATGGAAAAGGAATACAGCAAGATGATTTGGAGATGGCTTTTGAAAGACATGCTACAAGTAAAATAAGGCAAGCAGAAGATTTAAATGATATTAAGTCTATGGGGTTTAGAGGAGAGGCTTTAGCTAGTATAGTATCTATATCAAATGTAGAAATGATTACAAGAACTCAAGATAGTGAAGTAGGATACAAGATAATTGCAGAAGCTGGAAAAATATTATCTGTTGAAGAAGTTGGATGCCCTATTGGAACAACAATTACTGTAACAAATTTGTTCTTTAATACACCTGTTAGATATAAATTTCTAAAAAAGGATTATACAGAATCAGGATATATAGAAGATGTAGTAGCTAGAACAGCATTAGTTAATACCAGTATAGCATTTAAACTAATAAATTCAGGTAAAAATATAATACAAACATCAGGAAATGGTAATATACAAGATGTAATATATGCCATATATGGTAGAGATATTGCAAATAGTGTATTAGATGTAAATTATAATTATGAAGATATAAACATTACTGGAGTAGTAGGAAAACCTGAAATTGCAAGGTCAAACAGAGGAAATCAATTGTTTTTTGTAAATAAAAGATTCATAAAAGATAAAATATTAAGTGGAGCATTAGAAAAAGCCTTTAAAGGTTTACTACCTATTGGAAAGTATGGATTTTGCGCTTTAAATATAGATATTAATCCTAATAAAGTAGATGTAAATGTTCATCCTGCAAAATTAGAAGTTAGATTTGAAGATGAAAATAAGGTGTTTAAGGCAGTTTATTATGCTGTTCAAGATACATTATTAAAGGCAGAATTAATTAGCAATACAGAAAAACAATACGATAATGATGATAATAGTAATCAAGAAATAAAACATAAAGCTACATTTTCGGATTTATTTAAGAAAATTTCTAATGATTATAAAAAAGAAAATGAAATAAAAAACAATATAGAGGAAATTTATAATGAAAGACAGCAAACAAATAGCAATAATGTAGAAGAAACAAATGTAAATTCAGATGTAATAACTAATAATATGCATACTGAAAATAATATAGAAGAATTAAAAAATAATGTTGAAGAAGGACAAGAAACTGATCAAATACAAGAAGAAAAGCAAACAAATATAAAAATGGGAGAACTATTAACAGAAATAGCTAGAATGAAGACAGATTTAAATAATGATACTATTTCACAAGAAATATCTCAAGAAACACAAAAATTTGAAATAAATAAGCTTGTAAATGAAATGGATAATTTAGCTTTAAATCAAGACTTTAATACAATGTATGAAAAAACATTTGGAAAAAATCTACAAGAAGAAACAGAAAAGGAAAAAGAAATTAGAGCATATGATATTATAAAAGACAATAATCTATCAGTATTTGAGGATTCCGAAAGTTATAATTCATCAGTTCCAAAATTAACATATAAGTTTATTGGAATAGCTTTTTCTACATACATAATTCTTGAAATTGAAGATGAATTATATATTATGGATCAACACGCTGCTCATGAAAGAATTATGTATGAAAAAATAAAGAAAAATTATTATTCATCTGATGAAAAAGATTCACAACTACTACTTCTACCTGATATAATAACATTAACACATAAGGAAATGGACATAGCAAAGGATAATATGGATATATTCAGAAAAGCAGGTTTTGAAGTTGAAGAATTTGGAGAAAACACAATAAAACTAACTGGTGTACCAACGGTTTGTTTCGATTTAGATACAAAAGAATTATTTTTAGAAACATTAGATGAAATAAATACAGTTGCAAGAACTGCTAAGCAAGAAATAGAAGAAAAATTTATTGCAACAGTTGCATGCAAAGCAGCTGTTAAAGCTAATATGGCTTTAACAAAGGAAGAAGTGGATAGTTTAATGGATCAATTATTATTGTTACCAAATCCATTTACATGTCCTCACGGAAGACCTACTGTTATCAAAATGGATAAAAAAGATATTGAGAAGAAGTTTGCAAGAAGAAAATAATGGAGGTTATTGTGGAAAAACCAAAAATAATAGTTATATGTGGGCCAACTGCATCTCGGAAAAACAAAGTTATCAATTGAACTTGCCAAAAGAATAAATGCTCAAATTGTTTCAGCAGATTCTATGCAAATATACAAATATATGGATATTGGGAGTGCTAAGCCTACAAAAGATGAAATGCAAAATATAAAACATTATTTGTTAGACTTTGTAGAACCGAATAAAAGATATAGTGTTGCAAACTTTTGCAAAGATGCTAAAAATGCAATTAAAGAAATTTTGGCTAAAGGAAAAAATGTTATAATTGTTGGTGGGACAGGCTTATATATTGATTCGTTAGTGCTTGGAATTGAATATGAAGATATTGAAATAGATTATGAATATAGAAAGCAATTAGAAGAAAAAGCCCAAAAAGATGGATTAGATACTTTATACAATGAGGCATATAGAATAGATCCAGAAGCTACTAGTAAAATAAGCAAGAATGATAAAAAAAGAATTATAAGAATATTGGAAATATATCATAAAACTGGCAAAACTAAAACACAGCAAAATATTGAATCTAGAAAAAATCAGGTAGAGTATGATTATAAAATATTTGGAATTAATATTGAAAGAGATATATTATATGATAGAATAAATAAAAGGGTAGATTTAATGCTAGAAAATGGATTAATAAATGAAGTTGAAAACTTAGTAAACAGATATAAAGAATTTCCAACTGCAATGCAAGGACTTGGATATAAAGAAGTTAGAGAATATTTAGATAATAAAATTTCCAAAGAAGATATGATAGAAAAAATAAAGATGGAAACAAGACGATATGCTAAAAGACAGCTTACATGGTTTAGAAAAAACAAAGAAATAGTATGGCTTGATGGAATGGAAGATATTAATTATAATATAGATATAATCTTACAAAATCTATAAATTCATTTAATATATTTTTATAAGGGTAAATTAAATATGAAAAAAATTAAATTTAATAAAAGGATAGATAAAAATAAAATAAAAAAAATTATTATTTTAGTTGTTCTAATAATATTAATAATATTCTTATATAACATTGTAAAACTAATAATAAAACCTACAGATACTTTTATGGTTGAAAATGGAAGTATATATATTGAAGAAAGTAATGTTGGATATATTATTAGAGATGAAATTTTAATTCAGGGAGAAAATTATAAAAATGGTATTTCACAAATAAAATCTGAAGGAGAAAAAGTTGCAAAAGGTGATCCAATATTTAGATATTATAGCAATAATGAAGAAAAACTAATACAAAATATAGCAGAATTAGATGAGAAAATTCAAGAGGCATTAGAAGAACAAAATAATGTATTTCCAGGAGATATTAAACTACTAGATAAGCAGATAGAAGAAAAAATTGCACAAATGAGAGAAACAAATGATTTAAATTCAATAAAAGAATATAAAAAATATGTTAACGAGTATATGCTAAAAAAAGCAAAGATAGTAGGAGAACTAAGTCCATCAGGATCTTATTTAAAAAAGTTAATTAATCAAAGAAGTAAATATGAAGAACAATTAAATTCTGGTTCTGAATATGTAAGTGCAACTAGAAGTGGTATTGTGTCATATAAAATAGATGGATTAGAAAACACATTAAACCCATCTAAATTTGATAATTTAAGTGAAGAATTATTAAATAGTTTTAAACTAAAAACAGGACAAATTATAGGAACAAATAACGAAAGTGCAAAAATAGTAAATAACTTTAATTGTTACATTGCTGTTGTTTTAAACTCAGAGCAAGCAAAAAATGCAAATATAAATGATAGTGTTAAATTAAGGCTTGCGAATAATAATGATGTTGATGCAACAATAGAATATAAAGCAACCCAAGATAACAATAATATAATAGTTGTATTTAAAATTAATAAATATATTGAAGAACTTATAAATTATAGAAAAATATCATTAGATATAATTTGGAGCAGTAGTAGTGGATTAAAAGTTCCAAATTCATCAATATTAGAAGAAAATGAACTTAAATATGTTGTTAGAAATAGGGCAGGATATACTGACAAAATTATGATAAAAGTATTAAAACAAAATGAAAAGTATTCTATTATAGAAAATTACACAACAGAAGAATTAAAAAATATGGGATATGAAGCAAAAGAAATATATTCAAGAAAAATTATTACAATTTATGACGAAATATTATTAAATCCAACATAGAATATTACGAAAATATTACAACAATATTAAGTTTAAATTACGTTAATAAAAAGTATTGACTTTATGTGATAAAAGTAAGATACTTATATCAGTTAATACCAAGGAAAAATTAGGAGGTTAATATGGCTGGAGCTATAGTAAATAAAATTTGTGATTTTTTAGGCATGGAAGTTGCTGATAATGATGAAGAGGATGTTGAAGAAAATAAATTGCCAGAATATGACGATTATTCAGAAGAAGAAAATGTAGAAGATAGAAGATTCTTCGGAAGAAAAAATTCTAAAGTTGTTAATATGCCACAAGTTCAACAAGTTAGAATGGTAATTTCTCAACCAACAACTTTTGAACAAGCAGAAGAAATATGTGATTATTTAAAAGAAAGAAAATCAATAATTGTTAATTTAGAGTATGTAAATAAAGATATAGCAAGAAGAATTGTTGACGTTATGAGCGGTGCAGTACATGCTTTAGATGGTCATATTCAAAAAATATCTAATTCAATATTTTTAATCGCACCAACAAATTATGAAATATCAAATGAAATGGCTCGTGAAGAAATAAAAAATAGACTTTCTGTTTCTTGGTTAAAAAATATCTAATTTGGTATAGCGTATAAGGAGGAAAAAACATGATAACACCGCTAGAGATAGAAAACAAAATATTTTCCAGACAAATGAGAAAAGGATATAATACAGATGAAGTTGATGATTTTTTAGATGATTTAACTAAAGATTATGAAACATTATATAAAGAAAATATAGAAAGTAAACAAACGATAAGTAAATTAGAAGAAGATATGAAACATTATAAATCAATAGAAACTACTTTACAATCTACCTTGGTTATGGCTCAAAGTACAGCAGAAGAAGTTAAAAATGTTGCAAAACAACAGGCAGAACAGATTATTAACGATGCACAAATTAATGCAAGAAAAGCTGTAGATAATTTAGAAACAGAAATAACCTTAAAAACACGTCAATTAGAAGATATAAAAAAACAATTTGATATATATAAAGCTAAAATGGAGTCTTTACTTATATCACAATTAGAACTATTAAAAGATATAAAAGATGATTAATTAAATAGGTCAAAAGGAGTTATTTCTTTTGACCTTGATTTTTTAGGAGGAATTGTATGAAAAGTCTTGCACATTATTTAACAATAATATTTATAATTATGTTTTGGATATTTAGAGTAGTTGTAGCTGTATCCGCAACATATGAAATTGATTTTTGGGTAAAGCCTACTAATATGACAATGGAAATTGCATTAATATTTATTACTATTCCTAGTGTTATTCTTATAAGCAGAAGTAATATAATTGGTTCTGTAATATATTTTATAAGCAGTGAGGCATATTTTGGATATGATTTGTACAATACATTTACAAGTGGAAGTGCATTGTCTTATGAGAGTTATATAGGTTTAATATTTACTCTAATAGGCGTAATATTACCAATAGCATCAATAATAGTAACTTTTTTAGAGAAAACATATCAGCCAACAGGAAAAAAGACAGACTGGTTTTACAAAAATAAAGAAACAGATAGAAAAATGGACGAAAGAGTTGATAAAAATAATTATAGAATATATTAATTAAATTATATTAAAAAAACTTAAGCAAGCAATTTATTGAAAATTGCTTGCTTTTATGTTACAATATCGAAAGAAGAAATTGACTACGCAATAGAAGTACATTATATTTTCTAATTTCTTGGAAAGAACTATACAATCCAAATTTTAAAGTGCTCGAATCTGAACACTTTAGAAAATATATGGGATAATTAATTTTTACACCAAGTATTACAGAATGGTGTAAAAAATAATGCTATTGGAATATATTCAAAGCACGAAAAATATGGCAGAACATAATATACGATATTAGCAACAAAATATTAAAAGAATATATAACAAAAGGATGTGAAAAATTATATGTTAAAAATGATTAAAGGAGTAAACATTAAAGATGCAAAAAATCTTAACGAAAATTTTGAAGTCAAAGACAGAAATATAATTGCAAATATAAACGAAGAAAAAATATTAAAGATTATTACTGATTTTGTTAATCTTCAAGATGATGTTTTATTTCTTATTATAGAAGTACCAACTAATTTAACTGAAGAAAATATAATTAATAAAATACATAAAGATGTATACTATATGGACAATTTATCAAAAAAACAAGTTGAAGAATTATTAAAAAAATATGGTAGTTTATTTGTGAATGATGGTATGGCACAAATTGGCGTTGGTAATCATATTACAAACGTTGAAATAATGACAAATAAATATAATATTATAAATATTTTTACAGGTAAAGATGATATGTCTAAATATATACATTTGTTACTCAAAAATAATATTAAAAAAGTAAAAAAACTTATAACAGCATGGGATTTTTTTAGTAAAGAAAATCCAGGAGAATGCAATAGAATAGAAGAGAATGGTAAAAATGTATATGATGCTATTAAATTATTAGAACAAGAAGGATTATACTTTGCTGAAAGAAGAGAAGACGATTAATATATTAAAAAGTATTTCTCTTGTTATATAATTATAAAAAGTTATCAAGAGATTCTATGAATGAAAATAAAACAAATATTAACAGTTTGATTACGACATTTAACTCTTAATAAAAATAAAAAAGTAGGTGTTAATTTTGAATAATAAATTAGAAACAATTTCAAATCTTTTTGAAGGAAAAGAAATAAGAAGTATTTGGAATAGCGAGAAAGAAGAATATTACTTTAGTGTTGTTGATGTTATAAATGCATTAACTGAAAGTAAAATACCAAAACGATATTGGACTGATTTAAAAAGAAAATTAGAAAATGAAGGAAGTCAGTTGTACGAAAATATCGTACAACTTAAAATGAAATCTTTAAAAGATGGAAAATTTTATAGTACTGATGTGCTAGAAACTAAAGGAATATTTAGACTTATTGAATCTATACCAAGCCCAAAGGCAGAACCATTTAAACTATGGCTTGCAAATCTTGGGAGTGAAAGAATTGATGAAGTATTTAATCCTGAAATTGCAGTTAATAGAGCAGTAGAATATTATCGCCAAAAAGGATATAATGATGAATGGATAAAGGCAAGGCTAAATGGGATTGTAGATCGATTTAAGCTTACCGATATATGGAAAGAAGGAGGAATTACTAAACCATTAGAATATGCTCTTTTAACTAACGAAATATATAAGGGTTGGTCTAATATGACTGCTTCTGAATATAAAAAATTAAAAGGTCTTAGAAAAGAATCTTTAAGGGATAATATGACTGACATTGAAATTGCTTTATCAAATATTGGTGAAATAGCAACAAGGGATATTGCAAGAGAAGAACATCCAAAAGGATTAAAAGAAAATTTAAATGTTGCAAAACGTGGTGGAGGAGTTGCAAAAGGTGCTAAAGATTTATATGAAAAAGAAACTAAAAAATCAGCAATTTCTCAAAGTAATAGCTTAAA
>CANQMG010000063.1 GCA_947624925.1 uncultured Clostridia bacterium
GTCGCACATTTAATGGATTTTTTTTCATAGAATAAGACCTTTCTTTGAAAGTTGTATAAAAATATATATAGAATAATAAAATTTTAATGAATAATGAAGATTGAATAATGAATAGTGAATAATTCCAAATGTGCTTTTCTATAAATTAGAGACTATTCATTCTTCATTATTCACCATTAACTATTCATTGCGACATGTTAAGGTCGCACATTTAATGGATTTTTTTTCATAGAATAAGACCTTTCTTTGAAAGTTGTATAAAAATATATATAGAATATTAAAAATTTAATGAATAATGAAGATTGAATAATTAATAATGAATAATTCCAAATGTGCTTCTCTATAAATTAGAGACTATTCATTCTTCATTATTCACTATTAACTATTCATTGCGACCTATTAAGGTCGCACATTTGGAGGCGACACCCGGATTCGAACCGGGGATCAGAGTTTTGCAGACTCGTGCCTTACCACTTGGCTATATCGCCGTTTTAAATTAATATATCTTATGCAAATAAATATTAAAAAATGAACAATGAAAAATTAAAATAAATAATTCTCAATGTGTTTTTTTCTATTGATTAAAGATTATTCAATCTTCATTATTCAACATTAACTATTCATTGCGACCTGCTAAGGTCGTACATTTGGAGCAGGTAACGGGAATCGGACCCGTGACTAAACCTTGGCAAGGTCTCATTTTACCACTAAACTATACCTGCGATTACAAAATTTTAAAAGCTACCATATTATTGGTAAGCTAAAATTTTATTATTATGATATTTTTACATATCATAAACATAACAATTAATATAATAACAAATTAATAGTCATAAGTCAAGAAAATTAAAATAAAATTTTAAATACATAATGATATTTAAATTAAACATACTTAATTATATTAAAAATATATAAAAATATTCTAATATAAATTTAAAATAAATAATAATTATAAAATGACAAAAAATGACAAAAGTCTACGGCTAAAAGAATTTTAAAAATTTTTTTACATAATAAGTTGTATTTTGAACAAAAATGTTATATAATTGTAATATGGGGACAAATAAAAATATGATAGTTGAAAATATAAGTTCCGTAAATGTATTTTGGGTGCATTTTTTTTATAGTAAAAATGTGCATTTTTAGCGTATTGACTTTAATTCGAAAAAATATATAATATATCTAAATATTATATTATGGCGTACATTATATAATATTAAGATAAAAGGAGTAAGTAATATGAATTACAAAAAAATCTATAAGTACATAGCGATAATTTTTATAATGATTGTAATCTTTTTCTCTAATTTTGTACAAGCAGAAGATAGAATAGACGAAGAAAAATTTAAATCGACGTTTGAAACGGGTGATTCTGAAGATATTGTGCCTATTACACTTGAAACAAAATATGGCTGGAAAGAATGGAAAAATGTCGATGAAAAAGGAGTATATCAATGGAATCCAAAAGATTCTGATGAAGAAACAGATTATAAAAATAATAATGCTCATACTGTTTGGCATATTATTGAAACTAATAATTCCAATAGTAATAGATTATACTATTGTGTAAAAGCAGGTATTGGATTTGAAACACAAGATAATAATGGTAATGGAAGAGAAAGCAAATCCTATAACGAACAACTTAATTTAATTGATGATTATGATACAATTAAATTAGAATGTAGAGCATTAGGAGGGACTGAGGAGTTATATCATGAGATATTATGGCTTTTAGATAATATATATATACCAAATGTAGATGATACAAGTAAAAAAGATGCTCTTTTAAAAAGTGCAAGAATAAATAATCCTGAATATGAATTATCAGATATAGATATTGAAGTTGTACAACAAATGGCAATATGGTATTTTACTAATAGTAGTGATACAGCTAATTACCATTTACAAAGCAAAAAATTACCAAGTATGTACCTTGATGGAAGTCAAATAGAAAATATAGCAGGTAGTCGCGATGAAGATGGAAATGAGACTGGTAGTGGTCAAGCATATCAAAAAGAATTAAGTACATTATTTGAATATCTAATAAAAGAAGCTGAGAAAAATACGACCTACACAGGAGAAAAAGAACCTAATTTAACACTAGATAAATCTAAAGCTAAGGTAAAAGTGGAAAATGGAAAATATGTTATAGGTCCATATACTGTTAATAATTCAAATGGAAATAATAATGTTAAAATAGAATTTAGTGGAAATAATAGTGTAACATTGCAAAATAGTGGGACAATAACAATTGGAAAAGAATTTTATGTGCAAGTAGATAAAACAAGTGAAAATGCTGGAAAAGAATTTAATTTTAAAATTAGTTGCTCATATGATTCAAGAGACAAAGAACTTTTATTAGTACAAAATGAATATTCAAATCAGCAACCATTAGTTTTTGTTGAAGAAAATACTAAAAAAGAAGAAGTGGAGGTAGATTTCAAAACTCCAGAAAATACATCTGTAACTGTAACAAAAGTATGGGAAGATAGTAATAATCAAGATAGTAAAAGACCAAGCGAAGTAACAGTTCAATTGTTAGCAGATGGAAAAAATTATGGTGAAAGTGTTACATTAAAAAATTCAGATAATAATTGGAGTCACACATGGACGGAGCTTCCTAAGAAAGGCGAAAATGGAAAAGACATAGTATATAGTGTTGTAGAATCAAATGTTCCAGAAGGATATAGTGTAAGTTATAGTGGCTCAAATGGAAATCTAACTATAACTAATAAATACACACCAGAAAAAACTTCTGTAACAGTAATAAAATCCTGGGAAGATAATAATAATGAATATGAAGTAAGACCAGAAAATGTAACAGTACAATTATATGCAAATGGAACAGAAAAAAATGGAGAAGTAACATTAAATGCAGAAAATAATTGGCGTTATACTTGGGAGAATTTAGATAAAAAACAAAATGGAACAGATATAGATTATACTGTAAAGGAAACAAAAATTGGAGATGTAGTAGTTAGCGATAATAATGAAACTAATGCATATACAGTAACTACTAATAAAGAAGGAAATACAACTACTATAACTAATACATTAAAACCTAAAAATTTACAAATAGTAAAAGAATGGATTGATGAGAATGATAAACTAGGAGTAAGACCAGATGTAGTAAAAGTAAGAGTATATGGAAAAGTAGATAATGACAAAGTTGTATTTTATAGAGATATTTGGTTATATGAAAATAATAGTTGGAAATATACTTTAAATAATTTACCTATATATTTTAATGAAAAAGAAATAAAATATAGTATAGTAGAATTAAGTAGACTAGAAGATAAACGACAAGACTTACAAATTAATGATAGATATGATGATTATTACAAAGTTAAAAGCTATACATTAAGTAGTGACAATACAGAGTTAAAAGTTACTAATGAAATAGAATCTACTTCAGTTAAAGTAACAAAGGTATGGAATGACGGCGATAATCAAGATGGAAAAAGACCACAAAGCATAGTAATAAATTTATATGCAGATAATGTATCTAAAATTGGATATACAGTAACTTTAACAGCAGGAGAAGATGGAATATGGCAAGAAAATGAACTAACACACACATGGACAGGACTTCCAAAATATAAAGATGGAGAAGAAATACACTACAGTGTAAGAGAATTAGATACAGATGGAAGAATAATAGGTGAAGGACAATTATATAATTATAAATATACTGTAAATTATACAGGAGATATGACTAATGGTTATACAGTTACAAACACATATACTCCAAAGAAAATAGAGATAAGTGGAACAAAAAACTGGGTAGATGAAAATGACAAAAATGGCACAAGACCTAACCAAATAACAGTTCATTTAAAAGGAACTGTAGAAGGTGTAACTGAACCTGTTGTTACAAAAGATGCAACAGTAACACAAGATGGTAGTGGTAATTGGAATTATACATTTACAGATTTACCAGAGTATAATAATGGTAAAAAAATAGAATACGCTATTACAGAAGACCCTGTACCTGGCTATACAACTACTATAAATGGTTATAATATAACAAATACATTAGAAGAAGCATCCTTAATTGTTGTTAAGAAATGGGAAGATAATAATAACCAAGACGGAACAAGACCAGATAGTATAACAGTAAAATTAGTAGGAACTGTTAATAAAAATAATGAAATAACAACTGTAAAAGAGGAAGAAGTAATACTATCATCAGCTAATAACTGGACTTATACATGGGAAAACCTACCTAAAAAAGATAAAGAAGGAAATACAATTACATATAATGTTGAAGAAATTCAAATAGGAAATGAAAATGTAACAAATAATTCAGCAAGTGGATATACCGTAACTTATAAAACAACTGATAATACAGTTGAAATAACAAATACCCATATTACTGATACAATATCAAAAACTGTTACTAAGGTATGGGTAGATAATGAATATACAGAACAACGACCTCAAAGCATTAATGTACAGCTAAAGAAAAACGGAATCAATGAAGGAGAACCTGTAGCATTAAATGAATCAAATAATTGGTCATATACATGGGAAGCCTTACCATTAGAAGAAAATGGTAATGAAATAAGATATACAGTTGTCGAATTAAAAGAGGATGGAACAGAGGTAAATTCTGGAGAATTCTATAATGATTATTATAGAACAACATATAGTGAAGATACATTTACAATAACAAATACACTTCAAATTACAAGTTTATCTGGAACAAAAACTTGGCTTGATAATAATGATCAAGACGGTGTAAGACCTGAGCAAATAACAGTTAATTTAAAAGGTGTTGTTGGTGATAAAACTGTTGTTACACAAACTACCACAACAACAGCAGCCAACAGTTGGAGATATGAATTTAAAAACTTAAGGAAATATGATAATGGCGAAGAAATTCAATATTCTGTTGAAGAGGTAAATATACCAAGTGGATATACAGCAACATACAATGAAAATAATATTATAAATGTATATATTCCAAATTCAACTCAATTAGAAGTAGAAAAAATATGGGAAGATGGAAATGACCAGGATGGTTTAAGACCAGTAACAGTAGATGTAAGATTATATGCAAATGATAAAGTGTATATAGAAAAACAAACTATTTATGCAAGAAGTGGTTGGAAACATACATTTACAAATTTACCAGTTAACGAAAATGGAAAACCTATACAATATAAAGTTGTAGAATTAGATGAAAAAGGTAATGAGATAAAGGAAAATGGAAAATTTAATGATGCATATACACAAGTAACATATAGTGAAAATACATTAAAGATTACAAATAAGCATGTACCAGAAGTTGTTAATAAAACTGTTAAAAAAGTATGGAATGATAGTGAAAATCAAGATGGAAAAAGAGCTACAAGTGTTAGTGTACAATTGATTAAAACTGTAGGTGGTAAAAGTGAAAATTATTCTGATCAGGTAACATTAAGTGAGTCAAATGGCTGGACACATACATGGGAAAACCTACCATTAAAAGAAAATGGAGTTAAAATAACATATTCTGTAAAAGAAGTTGAAGTTCCTGATGGATATAAAGTAAGTTATAGTGCTGAAGATTACAAAAACACAAACGAAATTACAATAACCAATACTTATAATCCTAGCAAGATTAATATAGAAGGTACAAAAACTTGGATAAACGATAATGAAGAGGTAAGACCAAAGCAAATAGAAGTTAAGCTATATGCAAACGGTGAACCTGTTAATCCAGAAAAAACAGTAACAGTAAGTCCTGATGAAGAAGGAAACTGGAAATATAAATTCGAAAATTTAGATGAATATAAAGATGGTGAACCAATTGTATATACAGTTAAAGAAAAATTATCTGATGAGTATTTAAATGAAGGTGAAGAAGCTTTAGGATATAAAGTACATTATGAAGACTATAATATTGAAAATACTTATATTCCAGGAGAAACGTCTATTAAGGTAGTTAAAGTATGGAATGATAAAAATAATCAAGATAGTGTAAGACCAGAAAATATACAAGTAGAATTAGTAACAAATGAAGATGTAGAGCTAGATTCTAGCATAGAAAAAACAGTAACATTAAATGAAGCTAATAGCTGGACACATATATGGGAAAATTTGCCTCAATATATTAATGGAAAAGAAGTAACTTACTCAGTAAGAGAAGTAGAAGTTCCAAAAGGATATAGTGTAAGTTATTCGAGTGATGGAAATGAATATACTGTAACAAATGAATATATACCAGAAGTTGTATCTAAAACAGTAACCAAAGTATGGGAAGATAATAATGACCAAGATGGATTTAGACCTAAAGATATACAAGTACAACTAAAGAAAAATGGTAAAAATGAAGGTAATGTAGAAATATTAAATGAACAAAATGGATGGAGCCATACATGGGAAAACTTACCATTAAAAGAAAATGGAAGTGAGATAACATATACAGTAGAAGAAGTAAAAGTTCCAGAACATTATGAAGTAAGTTATAGTGAAGATACATTTACAATTACAAATAAACACACACCTGAAATTATAAATAAAACTGTAGTTAAAGTATGGGATGATGAAGATGATAAAGACGGATTAAGACCAGGTGAAATAACAGTACAATTATATGCAAATGGAAATCCTGTAGAAAGCCAAAAAGTTACTTTAACAGCTCCAGATTGGAGTCATGAGTTTACAAATTTACCAAAATATGCAAATAGAAAACCTATTAGATATACAGTTAAAGAATTAGGATCAACACCAGGATATAGTGTAAGCTATGAGAATGAAAAAGATAATAAATTTGTAATTAATAACAAACATATACCAGGAACAATCAGCATTGAAGGTGAAAAAACTTGGGAAGATAATAATAACCAAGATGGAAAAAGACCTGAAAGAATAACAGTAAAATTAACTGGAACAACTACAAAAGGATATAACAAAGAATATGAATTAACGGTTGAACCAGATGAAAACGGAAACTGGAAATATCAATTTGCAAATTTACCAGAATATAATGCAGGAGAAAGAATTACATATACAATATCTGAAAATAATGTAGATGGATATACTCCACAAATAGAAAAATACAATATAAAAAATACACATATACCATCAACTATAGAAAAAACTGTAACTAAAATTTGGGATGATGATGAAGATGCAGCAGGAATTAGACCAAGACAAATACAAGTTCAATTAATGAATGGAGATAAAAAGGTTGGAGATGCAGTTACATTAAGTGCAGGAGAAGATAATATATGGGCTCAAGAAGAATTAACATATACATGGACTAACCTTCCAGAATACGAAAATGGTATACCAATAGTGTATACTGTACAAGAAGTTAATACACCTGAGAATTATTTAACAACATATAGTGATGATACATTTACAATAACTAATACATATCACAAACCAGACCCAGATAAAACAAGTATTACTGTTCAAAAAGTTTGGGATGATAGCGAAAATGTAGATGGATTAAGACCAGGTGAAATAACATTTAACTTACTTGCAGATGGAGAAATAACAGATAGTGTTACAGTAACACAGTCAAATAATTGGACACATACATTTACAGATTTACTAAAATATAATGAAGATGGTGAAGAAATTGTATATACAGTAACAGAAAATGAAGTTCCTAATTATACAAGTACAACAAGTGAATATAATGAAGAAATAAATGGATATATAATTACAAACACATATATACCTAAAGTACCAGATAAAAAACTAGATTTAGCATTAAGAAAATTTATAACAGAGGTAAATGGAGAGCCAATAGAAATAAGTAGAACTCCAAATGTTAATATAAACGAATTAAAAAATAAAAATTCAACAACAGCATTATATAATCACAGAAAAGAGCCTATAGCAGTTACTAAAGGCGATATAGTAACATATACAATAAGAGTATATAATGAAGGAGAAGTAAATGCATATGTAAGTGAAATTACAGATCATCTACCAAGCAACTTACTTCCAATTATTGAAGGTATTGAAGGAATTGATGAAACAAAATATGCAAAAGAAATAGAATTTAATGCAAATTACTTATGGACTATAGAAAATAGTAAAAAAGTATCTACACAAATAACAGCAAAAGATAGTTCATATGCTACATTAGTTAATAGTGACAGAGAATCTACAATGCTAGAGGCATTTTATAAAGAAGATGGAACTACAAGAGATACATTAGATTACATAGATGTACAAATAAAATGTTTAGTAACAGATAA
>CANQMG010000064.1 GCA_947624925.1 uncultured Clostridia bacterium
GATTTGAGTTTCCGACTGAAAGGAGGAAATCTCAAAGGCAATAGCGATTGTAGCATTTTTATCTAATAAAAATTTCGGAGAAATTTCTTATTAGATAAAATAATCCTCTAATTTTATGAGGATTATTTTTATTGTTTTTTTAATCTTAAAGCATTTAAAATAACCGTTATACTACTAAATACCATAGCTATGCTTGCTATCATTGGATTAATTGATATTCCAATAGGTTTTAAAATTCCAATTGCAATTGGAATCATTAAACAGTTATAGAAAAATGCCCAAAATAAATTTTGTTTTATATTTTTTATGGTTCTTTTACTAATATTTATTAAATTAATGATACTACTTAAATCATTTTTTGTTAATATAACATCTGATGAATCCATAGCAATATCTGTTCCACTGTTTACGCTAACTCCAATATCAGAACTTGCTAAAGCAGGACTATCGTTAATGCCATCCCCACACATCATTACAAATTTGTTTTGCTCTTTTAATTTTTTAATCATATTTGTTTTTTCAGATGGTAATACATTAGATATCACCTTTGTAATGCCTATTTCTTTAGCAATTTTATCTGCAGTTTTTTCATTATCTCCAGTAAGCATAATGGTTTCTATTCTATTTTTATTTAAATTATCAATAACTGTTTTTGCATTATCTCTTACAATATCATTTACGCCAATTAGCGCAATTATTTTATTTTGTTTAACTACATAAACAATACTGTTTCCGTCTTCAGCTAATTTTTTTTCTTCTTGTATATATGGATTATCTATTTCATATTTTTTAAGAATTTTTGAATTTCCTACAATAATATTTTCATTTTTAATTTTACCAATAATTCCTAATCCAACAATATTTTCAAATTCATCTATTTCTAATATTGGTAGTTTATTTTTTTCTAAATAATCCATAAATGCTTTTCCAATAGGATGTGTAGACTTGCTTTCAACACTGCCAACTAATTGTAATAATCCATTATAATCTATATCGCTATAATTTAGCACCTCTGCTATTTTTAATTTTCCATAAGTTAATGTACCTGTCTTATCGAATACTACCGTGTTTACTTTTCTAGCATTCTCTAGTATTTCGCTTTTTTTTACTAAAATTCCATTACTTGCACATAAGCCTTCACTAATAACAATTGCAAGTGGTGTTGCTAATCCCAAGCTACAAGGACATGCAACAACTAATATAGTAACAAATGTACTAAGAGCAACACTAAAACTTTGCCCAATAATTAAATATATAAAAAATGTAACTATTGCAATTAATATAACAGCTGGTACAAAATATCCAGATACCTTATCTGCTATTTTTGCGATTGGTGCTTTTGTATTGCTAGCTTCTATTACTAGTTTTACAATTTCTGAAATCGTTGATTCTTTTCCAATTTTTTCTGCCCTATATTCTAAATAGCCATCATAATTCATACTTCCTGCTATTACTTTAGAACTAACTTCTTTTAACACAGGTTTGCTTTCTCCAGTTATAAATGATTCATCTAAATGAGCTCTTCCTAAAATAATTTGACCATCTACTGCAATTTTTTCACCAGGTCTAGATATCACAATATCGCCCTTATTAATTTCATCTAAAGTTACTTGTTTTTCTATTCCATCAATTTTTACAACTGCTTTATCTGGAGTTATTTTTACTAATTTACTAATAGCTTCTTTAGTCTTATCTTTACTAATTCTATCAATATATCGTCCTAATTTTACGAAATATATTACGAAAGCTGCTGATTCAAAATATAAATTCATGGTATAACTATGAACTCCATTTAAGATCATGTATAAGCTATATAAACTATATAAAAAACTACTAATTACACCTATCCCTACTAATGTATCCATATTAGGTACTCTATGAATTAAATTTTTATAACCATTTTTTAAGATATCAAAACCATATGCCATAAATGCTATTGTTAAGATTAATAAAGAAATTGCATAATTTATACCATTTGTATGTGGATTTATTATTTCCAATGTAGGTAAATTAACCATATGTCCCATTGAAATATACATTAATATAACTGCTAATATTGAAAAAATTATGAGCTTTACTTTTTCCTTTTTACTTTTTTCATCTAGCTTAATTTCTTTAAATTCCCCTAAACTTTTAAATCCAGCTTGTTTTATAAATTCTTCAATTTTTTCTATATCTAATATTTTTTCATCATACTCTATTGTAGCATTTGCCATAACTAAATTAACACTACAATTCACAATTCCATTTTGTTTATTTAAATATTTTTCGAGTCCATTAGAACATGCTGAACATGTCATTCCATCAATTGCTAATATTATTTTTTTCATAACTTAATTTTCCTTTATAACTTCAAATCCAATATCTTCAATTTTCTCTACTATAACATTTTCTGTTACGTCATCAGCTGCATTAACTGTTACTATTCCACTGTTATGATTAGCTATAACATTTTCTACTCCTTGAATATTTTTTAGAGCATTTTGTACTCTATTTTCGCATCCATTACATACCATTCCATTAACTTTAATAACTATCTCTTTCATTATTTTTCCTCCTCATTATTATTTTCTAATAAATTTTGAAATTTATTACTAAATTCTGGTGCATGTTTTTTTAAACTAATTGGCTTTATATTTTTATCTGTAAAACAATGTTTTGACTCTCCTGTTAAGAATATTTTACCCGTTTTTTTATCTTTCATTTCATAACCAACTGTCATTCTTACTCCAGAATATTCTTTCATAAAAGTATTAATTAATATTGTATCTCCAAATGTAGCATGATACTTATAATTACAACTTACTCCTAATACTGGAATAGTTATATTATTTTCTTCTAAAACATTAAATGGCATATCTATACTTTCAAGCCATGAGCATCTTGCTTCCTCCATATATCTAATATAATTAGAATGATGTACTACACCCATCTTATCTGTTTCATAATAGTTAACTTTTCTTTCGAAAACAAATCCCATATTCAGTCTCCCTTCTACTTTTTATTAAATTTTTTAAACAAACTTATAAGTTCATCTATTACTTCAAGATTTCCCTCTTCTATATCTTTTGTAACACAACTATATAAATGATTTTCTAATATAAGGTTTGATAAGCTTTTTATTGCATTTTCAACAGCAGATAATTGAACTAAAACATCATTACAGTATGAATCATTTCCAATCATCTTTTTTATCCCTTGCAGTTGTCCTTCAATTCTGCTTATTCTATTATTAATAGCTTTTTTCTCCTCATCACTCCTATGTGTTTTTTTTCCACAACAATTCATATCATCCATATTTCATCACCTTTCATATTATATACTCTATAGGGTATTTTGTAAATAGAAGGGTATGTATTTAAAAAGCTTGATATTATTAGAGTTATAGCAGTGATAAAATAAATAGTTTTTAATACTATCTATTTTGTTTTATATTTATAATAATATATAAATATAATTTTTGCATTTAATAAAAAAATTAAAAAGCATAGTAGAATAATTCTTATCTATATGATATAATCCGTTACATAAATAATTAATTTGTTATTAAATATGAAAGGAAGTAAAAATATGTGTACTGCAATAACTTATAATACAAAAGACCATTATTTTGGTAGAAATTTAGATTTAGAATATTCATATAAAGAAACTGTTACAATAACTCCTCGTAATTATCCATTTAAATTTAGGAAGGTAAATGACATTAACATGCATTATGCTATTATTGGTATGGCATATGTGTCAGATAATTATCCACTTTATTATGATGCTATTAATGAGAAAGGATTAGGTATGGCTGGATTAAACTTTCCAACTAATGCTGATTATAAAGATGAAGAAAACGGTAAAGATAATATTGCTCCATTTGAATTTATTCCATGGGTATTATCACAATGTTCTAATCTAGAAGAAGTAAAAAAATTATTAGCTAAAATAAATATAGCAAAAATTAATTTTAGCGAACAATTACAAGCTTCCCCTTTACATTGGATTATTTCTGATAAAGTATCTTCAATAACTGTTGAAAGTGTGAAAGACGGATTAAAAATATATGATAATGAAGTTGGAATTCTTACTAATAATCCAACTTTTGACATTCAAATGTTTAATTTAAACAATTATATGAATTTATCTATTGAGCAACCTCAAAATAATTTTACAAAAAAATTAAACCTAGATATATATAGTCGTGGTATGGGAGCATTGGGATTACCAGGAGATTTATCATCTGCTTCAAGATTTGTAAAAGCAACGTTTACTAAAATGAATTCAATTTCTGGTAATTCAGAATCTGAAAGTATTAGTCAATTTTTTCATATTTTAGGTTCAGTAGAACAACAAAGAGGCTGTGTACATATGGGAGAAGATAATTACGAAATAACAATCTATAGCTCTTGTTGTAATATGGATAAGGGAATATATTATTATACAACATATGAAAACAGTCAGATTACAGCTATAAATATGTATAATGAAAATTTAGACGGAAAAGAATTAATAAATTATAACTTAATAAAAGGTCAACAAATTAATATGCAAAATTAAAAATAAGCAAGGGTTTTGGGCGAGGCTTTTTTGATAGGAGGAATATATATGAATTGCGATAGATTGAAATTAGTTTTACCATCTAATGAATATAAATATCAAGTAATGGAATATAAAAAAATATTTTTAGAAAATGAAGAATCTTTTGATGGCTGTGCTGGATTAGAAGATTGTGAAACTTATGAAGAATGGATTGATTTTGACAATAGATTATCAAGGAAATATGGAAAAAGTTATGTTCCATCAGATGTATATTTAGCAATTAGAATAAGTGATAATAAACTCGTTGGAATTATTGATATAAGAAAAAAATTAACAGATTTCTTATATGTTTATGGCGGTAATATAGGTTATAGTGTTTTGCCAGAAGAAAGAAGAAAAGGCTATGCTAAAGAGATGTTAAAATTATCATTAAAAAAATGTAAAGAATTAAAAATTAATCGTGTTTTAATAACTTGTGATAAAGAAAATATAGCCTCTAGAAAAACTATAATTGCCAATGGAGGAACATTGGAAAATGAAGTTTTAGATGATGCTAATTTAGGAAAATCTGGAACGATTCAAAGATATTGGATAAGTTTAAAGAAAAGATATGCAGATATATATGTAGGTTATAAAGCAAAAAAAACTGAACAAAAAATAATATCAGTAACGGATGAATATTTTAATGGAGATATATATTACTATAATTTTATTGAAGTAAATAGTCCTATAATTATACCAAATGGAAAATGTATACTGGATAATAACTATAAATGGATAGAATTTTATGATTATTCATCAAAAATAAAATTAACTGCAATTTATGATGAAAATAGTAAAATTATTGAATGGTATTTCGATATAGCGAGAGAAATTGGAAAAGAAAATGGAATTCCTTATGAAGATGACCTATATCTTGATGTTGTTGTAACTTCTGATGGAGAGGTTATACTACTTGATGAGGATGAATTAAAAGAGGCTTATAACAAAAAAGAAATGACAGAAGATGAATTTAAAAATGCATATAAAGAAGCAGAGCAATTAATGAATAAACTAAAAAATAATAAAAACAAATTACAGAAATTTACTGAAAAATATTTGAATCAAATGTTAGGATGGGAATGATTAAGGTATGAAAATTGAAAGTAAAAGACTCATTTTAAGAACTTGGGAAGATGGAGATGTAGAAGACATAGTAGATGGATTAAATAATATAGAAGTTGCAAAGTGGATGGCTGGTGTTCCTTATCCATATACCCCAAATGATGCAAAAAAATTTATTGAAATAGCAAAGAACAATGATGAAAATGTAAAAATATTATTAGCAATTGTTTTAAAAGAGAACAATAAAGTAATTGGCGGTACAGAAATCAGAAATATAAATAAAAAAGATGGTACTTGCGGTGGTGGAATATGGCTTAATGAAAAATATCAAAAGAATGGCTATGGTACAGAGGCTTTTAGTGCAAGAAATAAATATTGTTTTGATGTTTTAGGATTAAGAAGAATTGACAATGGCTACTTTAAATGTAATGAAAAATCAAGAAAAATGCAACATAAATTAGGATATAAAGATGAAGGAATAAGAAGAAAAGCTCTTTTATGTTTAGCAACAAATGAATATATGGATGAATGTATTACAGGATTATTAAAAGAGGAGTTTATAGAATGGAACGATAAGAATGAATGTAGAAATTAAAATATCTAGAATTTTTGATTTCAAAAAAAATAAATGCTCTAGCTAAAAAATTCATAAATTACATAAAAATGTATTTCTAAAAAATTATAGAATACAAAAAATAAGCAAGGTTTTAAATCCTTGCTATTTTTACGATGAGCCTAAATTTTCTAAATCCGAACTTTATTTTAGAAAATAGAAAAATAATTGTATATAAATTTTATGTATGATATATTATTAATTATACAAATAGTAATTAGTAGGAGGATAATATGATAAATGGTGTAATGGTACAATATTTTGAATGGTATATGAATTGTAATCAAAATTTGTGGAATAAAATTTTTAATGAAGCAGAAAAAATAGCAGAGTTAGGAATAACTGCAGTATGGTTACCACCTGCATATAAGGGAATTGGTGGAAAAGATGAAGTAGGTTATGGAGTATATGATGTTTACGATTTAGGAGAGTTTAATCAAAAGGGAACAATAAAAACAAAATATGGTTCCAAAGATGAATATATAAAATGTATAAAAAAACTAGAAGAAACAGGAATAGAAGTGTATGCAGATATTGTATTAAATCATAAAATGGGAGCAGATTTTATTCAGACAATACCAGCAACAAAAGTAAATTGGGAAAATCATCAAGTACAAGAATCGAATTATGAAACAGTAAAAGTAGCAACTAAATTTACATTTCCAGGAAGAAACGGAAAATATTCAGATTTTAAATGGAATTGGACCTATTTTGATGGAATAGACTACAATATGGCAAATGATGAAAAAACATTATTGAAGTTTAAAGATAAAAGTTGGGAAAATGCAGTAGATGCAGAATTTGAAAATTATGATTATCTAATGGGTGCAGATTTAGACTTTGAAAATGAAAAAGTCAGAGAGGAATGTAAAAATTGGGGGAAATGGTATTTAGAAACTACAAAAGTAAATGGATTTAGATTAGATGCTGTAAAACATATTTCAGCTAGATTTTATAAAGAATGGATACAGTACTTAAGGAAACTAACTGGAAAAGAATTATTTACAGTAGGAGAATATTGGTCAGGTGATATAAATAAATTACGTACATATATAGAAAAAACAGAAGGAGAGATTTCATTATTTGATGTTCCATTACACTATAATTTTAATAATGCTTCTAAAGATGCAAATTATGATTTAACAACAATATTTAATAATACATTATTAAGAGATAATCCATATAAAGCTGTAACATTTGTAGATAATCATGATACAGAACCAGGACAAGCTTTAGAAAGCTTTGTTGAAAGATGGTTTAAAATAATAGCATATGGTATAATTCTTTTAAGAAAAGAGGGCTATCCATGTGTATTTTATGGTGATTTATATGGAATAGAAAAATACAATATTAAACCAATAGAAGAAATAAAAAAACTGCTAAAATTAAGAAAAGAAAAATCATATGGAAATCAATATGACTATATAGATAATAAAAATTGTATAGGTTGGACAAGAGAAGGCGATGATGAACATATAAAATCAGGATTAGCAGTACTTATATCAAATGCTAATTATTCGGAAAAAAATATGTATATAGGTAAGAAATTTGCTAATAAAAAATTTGTAGATGCAATGTGCAATATATTAGAGGAAGTAACAATAAATGAAGAAGGAATAGGAAATTTTAAGGTAAATGGAAAATCTGTATCTGTATGGATTAATAAAGAATAATAAATATAATTTATAAATTAATAAATAATAGAAAATATTCAATTTTAAAAACGCTATCCGGGTTTGGATAGCGATGCTTTGGTGAACCGAAACTTTCTAAATCCGAGCCTTATTTATTTAGAAAATGAAATGGTAATATATTTTTATTATTCGTAATGTGACCACATACTTAATATTCTTACTGTTTGTTCTTTTTCTAATACTTCGTAAATAAGCCTATGTTGTATGTTTATTCTTCTTGAATATAAATCTTTTAAATCACCGTAATAATTTTTCATAAGGTG
>CANQMG010000065.1 GCA_947624925.1 uncultured Clostridia bacterium
TTTTCTCCTATTTTTAATTAAAAACATTTTATCACAATCTAAACATTATTACTATAAATTATAAGAATAATCAAAAAATTTCTATACACTAAAATTTTATACATTTTGAATAAAGCAGCTATTCCTTGCTATTAGCCACTTTTTTATAACAAATGTTCGGTTTTGAAATTCTATTAATTTTTATTTAAAATTTAAGATATCCATTTTTTCAAAACAGCCCCTCTCTCCTACTTTAGTGATATTTTGTTTTACATTATAGAATTCTCATATTCTATAATTATTTGTTATCATTATTATTCTCATTATCATTGTCAAATAGTACTGGAATAAGTAATAATACTATAACAACATACAAACCATAAGAAGGTATTTTAGTAATAAAACCACTTTCTATATTATTGACATTAATATAAATAGAAATTGCTATCATTGCTATTAGTACAATTAATTGAAGAACAACACAAATTTTTTGTAATTTTGTTCCCTTAATCTGTATTAATTTCTTCTTTTTTTTATCCATAATTACACCCCCTTTATATTATTATACAGAATAGATTATTTTTTTCAACATTTAAATATAAGAAATTATAGTAATTGTTCTAATATTTTATCAATATTAGGGAAAATAATATTTTTAATTCCATAACCATAATGGAGTGTGTATATATCAATATGGTTATACTTATTTTTTCTCCAATTTATTTAATAATTTTACATCTTTTCTTTATTTCTTCTTCGCCACAGTTAATTTTATAGTAATCAAAAAATATGCTATCAATCTTCTCTTTATTGTGTTTATTCATATCAAAATAAATAATAGGTTCATAAACCACCTTATATAGTAGATATTCCGATTTTACTTTTTTAAATCCTAATCTTTTATAAAATATTTACAAATATATTATTAATCATTTAATATAACTTTTTCCTTAATTGTTGAAGTTTTTCTCTATCTTCTTTATATTCAAATCTTGGTTTTACAAAATTTTTTGCACCTCTTTTTTCAAATGAATATCTAGGAATCAATTGTATATGAAAATGATTCATTGGTCCATCACACATTGTACATAAATATACACTTTCTGCCTTATAAATTTCTTTCAAAGCCTTCATTACTTTTTTTGCTAATATAAATATCTCTTTGCAAGTTTTATCATCTATTTCCATCATATCTTTATAATGTTCCTTCGTACTTATTGCTGTATGTCCATTTGCTCTTGGATTTCCAACTAAAAAACATTCAAATTTATCATTTTCAAAGATTATTTTATCTGTTTTATCTCCATATAAAATATGATTATTTTTTTTATCGAAACAAGTAGGACATATTCCTGAATCAACAATATCTGCTACTGTAACTTTTCCATTTTTTATAAAATTAATAATTTCTTCATTATTAAATTGTTTCAAATTATCCATTTTTATCCCTCATTATATATAAAATATCATTAATTTTATACATTTTCAATAAATATGTATAAAAAATAAAAAATTATATATATTTTTAAAATATATATAATTTTTTATTTAAAATTTACTATAATTTATTCTTATAGTAACTTTCAGATTGGTAAATAGTTCCCTAAGGATTCGGTATCTTCATATATATTTTATTTTATTTTTGATACTATTTCGTTATATTGGTTGCTTAATATTTCTGAATAAAATACTAACTGATCATTTTCAATTTTCCAACTTCTTTTGTTTTTTGCAAGAAAATTAACGATTTCTTCTTCATTTTCTATCAAGGCTTTAACATCATTTAAATTTTTTACAATATCATCTTTAGCAGATTCCATTTCAGATAAATTATCTCCTATTGTATATTTCTTATAAAGATTTGTATAATATTCATCTAATTCAGTATCTTTTATATAAGATAGAGCAACTTCTTCTGTAAGATAATTAGAAAAATTATTTAAAATTGTATCTAAAGAAGTTTTTGATTCACTTAATTTCTTTTTTGTATTAGTAAAATCTGGACCATCCTCCTTGATGTTCTCAACATTTACTGCATTTATTAAAGTGTCATCATTTATTAGAGTGTCAAATTGTTTCATATAGTTTACAAAATCTCCAGAATAATCTTTTACGGCCTTTTCTACTTTTGCATAATCATCTGTAGTGACAATTGTAGATATTTTTTGGTCCAAAGATTCATAATCTAGTGGATAATTGTTTAATAAAGTATTTAATGAATCTAGTTCCTTTCCTAATTTTTCTTCTTGTTTTAAATCAGATGTAACCATAAATATTATTGCTGCTATACATACTATTACTAAAATAGCAATAACAAAAAGTATTATTTTTGTTTTCTTTTTCATATATTTTTTCCTCCTTTAAAATATTTCATTTTTTCTAAAAATTCTTCATTTGTTTTTGTATTTATAATTTGGTCTATTAACTGTTCTGTTATTTCTGATACATTCATACTTGACATTGCTTTTCTTAATGCAAATACTGTTTCTAATTCTTTTTGTGATAATAGTAAGTCTTCTCTTCTTGTTCCTGATTTATTTATATCAATTGCTGGAAATATTCTTTTTTCTGATAATTTTCTATCTAAGTGTACTTCCATATTACCTGTTCCCTTAAATTCTTCGAAAATAACATCATCCATTTTACTTCCAGTTTCAATTAAAGCTGTAGCAAGTATAGTTAAACTTCCACCATTTTCTATATTTCTTGCTGCACCAAAAAATCTTTTTGGTTTATGTAGTGCACTTGGGTCTAATCCACCAGATAATGTTCTTCCTGATGTAGGAATAACGAGATTATAAGCTCTTGCAAGTCTAGTAATACTATCTAATAATATAACAACATCTTTCTTTTGTTCTGTTAATCTTTTAGCTCTTTCTAGTACCATTTCGGCAACTTTTACATGATGTTCTGGAACTTCATCAAATGTTGAATAAATAACATCTCCCTTTATTGATCTTTTCATATCTGTAACTTCTTCAGGTCTTTCATCAATTAATAGTACAATTAATGTGACTTCAGGATTATTTGTAGTTATGCTATTTGCTATCTTTTTTAGCAATGTTGTTTTACCAACTTTAGGCTGAGCTACAATCATTCCTCTTTGACCTTTTCCAACAGGAGACATTAAATCTATAATTCTCATAGCATATTCGTTTGGTACTGTTTCTAATTTTAATCTTTCATCTGGATATATTGGAATTAAGTCATCAAAACTTTTTCTTTTATAAGCCATATCTGGAGAATCTCCATTAACATCTCCAACATAAATTAATGCTGGAAATTTTTCTCCTTCTTTTGGAGTTCTAGCAATTCCTTTAATTTTATCACCAGTATTTAATCTAAATCTTTTAATTTGAACAGGTGATATATATACATCTTTTGGACTAGGTAAATAGTTGTCCCCTCTTAAAAATCCATAACCATCTGGCAAAACTTCTAATATTCCTTCAACTATTTCGTCATCTTCATTTGTAACTTTATATTCTGAGCCATCATTGTTTTCAGTATTTTCACTATTTTCATTATTAATATTATTAGTATTTGAATTATTCTCATTCATAAGTTCAATTAATTCTTCTTTCTTTAGTTTTGAAATATTTTTTAATCCTTTTTCTTTTGCAAGCTCCCTTAACTCAATTAAAGTATAATTTTCTAAATTCATAATATGCCCCCTATATATTATTATTTATTATATTTTTACTTGGAATAATTTAAGATTAAAATTATAAAATGAAAAATAAATATATAATTTTTTTGTTTTATAATACAATAAAGCGACAATGTCGCCTATCCTTTTAATAAAATAAGACATTATAAAATTTTATTATTAAATAAATTATTTTGTAATATCCTTATATACCCTTTCATTTGGTAAATACATGTCCAATTTTTCTCTTGCAACAGTTTCTATGTATTCTTTAGAATCTAAATTGTTTTTAGTTTCAGTTAATGTTTTATTATCTTCTTTTAATTCGTCAACTTTACTTGCATAATATTCTTTTTCTTTGCTATAAGAATTTAATGTTTTTTGTTGATTTAATAATATAATAAAAACATATGCTATTATACATATTAATATTAATTTTTTAATTATTTTTTTATAGTTTAGCTTTTTTTTCATAAGTAATATTACTCACATTCCTTTGTATTAAATCTTGTTTGCTTACGGAAACTACACTTATATTATTCTACACAATAATATAAAATCCTTTATTATTATTCAATTTTCTTGAATTTTTTGTTTTTTAGTTTTATTTTTAGAAATTAAAAGTAATTTTTTTAATTTTTTTGACGAAAATTTTCTTAAATTTATAAAGCAAAAAAATATAGGTTTAAAAAGAATTTTTGTAAATAATTTATTAATTAATCTAATAGGATATAATATTATTTTTGCTATCCATGTTATTATATTTTTAATAATTGAAATTATGTATACATTTATTTTTATAAAATATTTACTTAAAATAAGCATATATGCTATAACACCAATTAGTATTGATATAAATATATATATTCTTATTTCTCCATTGTTGAATGTAAATATAGAATATAAAAGTATTAAACCAGTTAAAATCCAAAATATAATATCTTCTATGTATGTTATAAAATCAGGTGTTTTGAAACTTTTTCTAAGTATTCTAAAAACATCAAATAATATTCCTATAATAAATCCATTTAATAAGAATATTATGAATAAATATATTTGTTGTAAATTATTTGCATACATTGTATCACCTATTTAAATATTTTGCCTAAAAGACTTCCACCTTTTTTCTCCATATCTCTGTCGCTATAAGCAAGTGAAGATATATCCCCTTCAACAATTACTTCTGAAGTGTCTATACTTAATTTATTAATTCTTAGGTTTTCTCCTTTTACATTTAGTAAACCTAATTCTGTTTCTACAATTACCACTTGATCATCAAAGCTTAATACATCTAATACACCAGAAATGCTAAGCTTGCCTCTATTTTCTAAAACAAGATTTTGAATAATATTATTGGAAACATTTTTTCTTTCCTCTATCGTCATATGTATATCCCTCCCTATATATTTAAATTAACTATAAAATATATATATTCCGTATTAATATGTTTTAGAACTATAAATAAATAAAAAAGAACCTAAATTGTTATTTAACAATCTAGATTCTTTTATAATATTTTTAATTATCTCACTTGTTTAAGATTTTTAAAGATTATTCATCATATATTTTTTATTTCTTTTCTTTTAAATAATATAAATGTAATTATAATCATAAATAAGAAATATAGTATGCACATTATAATTGAAAGAGGTAAATTTACAAAACTATATGTTGGCAAATTTCCAAACATATACTCTGTAAAATCCCAATGCATTGTTATAAAATATTTTAAAAATTTTATATTTTTTGAATATGCAATACTTATTAGTGTATTTATTATAACTGATGACATATAACCTAATAAGGCTATAGTTATTCCAATTGATGTGTTTGAGAACATTGTGCTAACAAAGAATGCTATTGTTGATACTAAAATATATAGTGGTAATTTAGCTAATGTATTTATAAACATATATTTTATTAAACTCATTGTTTGTATACTATTAATGTTGAAGTTATATACAACAACAGGAATATTTAAGCTTTGCGTTCCAAGTATAATAATTCCTAATACAAACTGCATAATTTGTAATGAAATAATAGCAAATAAAATAATTAATATTATAGTAATAAATTTTGCAAGCAATATTTTCTCTCTAGAATATGGCCTTACAAGTAATAGTTTTATAGTTCCTTTATTAAATTCTTCACTTACTATAGACCCAGAAATAATAACTATTAGTACTATTATTAATAATTCATAATTATCATACGAATTCATTAATTCATTTCTAAGATTATCAGTAGACATTATATCTTGTTTTGTTTCAATTATATATTTAGATAATGCTATATTTTCTGTTATATTATTTAATCTTAATTTTTTATTATACTCACTATCTTCTTCAAAGCTATCATAATATCCAAAAGAATCTTGATTATAATTAATATCTAATAAAGTATTATATGAATTAGTATACTCTGATATAGCATTATTTAGATAATCATTCCCATAAGGAATATCATTTTCTAATCTTTTATTTAATGTATAAATTTCTGCCTTTAATTTTTCTATTTCTAAATCTATTTGCTGAGAATTAAATAACTTTTTCTGGTTTTCTAAACTAGATAATTCCTCCTTTGCATTTTCTAATTGTTTATTAGCAAAAAATCTCCAATCTCCTTTTTCTAAATATTCTAAAATCATTTGATACTCATTTAATAAATCTTCCTTATTAATTGAATCTCTATTATTAGGATTATATTCATATACATTTAAATCATATATGTATGATTGTAGGACATTTCCTATTATGTAGAATTGCCATGAATTTTTATCATATTTGTTTTGTAATTCTATTTTATCTAATTCTGTTTTTAAACTAATATATTGGTCAACTTGTGTTGAATCTTTATAATCTAAATCTTCTAGTTCAGACTTTAACATTTCTATGTATTCTGGAGTATACAAAGTATAATTTGTGTTTTTAAATGATACCTTAGTTATTATAATATTTAGAAGTATAAAAGCAAACATAATTATAAGCATTACATATATTGTTTTTTTATGAAAAATTTTTATTAACTCATTTTTAATTAATTTAATCAATTATATTCCCCCCTGTTCTTTTTAAGAATGCATCTTCTAATGATAATTCATCTTCTTTAATTGTATATACCAATAAATTATTATTAAATATATTTTTTATAACATTTGGAATATCAGCCTTATCTACATAAATTCTTATATGAGTATTATCAATAATTTCATTTTTTTCTTCTAATGTTTTATTTATGCTTTCTGCAGAATCTACTTCAAAAATATAACTACTAATTAATTTGTTGGATTTTTTTATTTCTGTTATATTATTTTCTTCTACTATGCATCCATTTTTAATAATGCATATTTTATTACAAAAATTTTCTAATTCTGCTAAATTATGGCTTGATATTAATATTGCCATTTTTTCATTATTGGCTAATTTTTTTAATAATTCCCTAATATCTTTTATGCCTTCTGGATCTAATCCATTAGTTGGCTCGTCCAAAATAAGAATATTAGGTTTATGAAGTATAGCTTGTGCAATTCCTAATCTTTGTCTCATTCCTAAAGAATACTTAGATACTTTATCATTAATTCTATTTTCTAGTCCAACCAATTTTATTACTTCATCAATTCTATTTTTATCTACATTTTTATAAATATTTTTCATTAGAATTAAATTTTGGTATCCTGTTAAATACATATATAAATCAGGATTTTCAACTATTGCGCCAACATTTTCAATTGCCTTTGCAAAATTCTTTTTTATATCAAAACCATTTATAATAACATCTCCGCTATTAATTTTTTGTAAGCCTAATATTAACTTTATAGTTGTTGTTTTTCCAGCTCCATTTGGTCCAATAAAACCTAAAATATCTCCTTCTTCAATTTCAAAAGAAACATTTTTTAAAATTTGTTTTTTGCCAATTTTCTTACATAAATTTTGACATTTTAAAATTGTTTTTCCCATTAATACTTTATTCTCCTCTCATAAAATTTTTTTATTTTATCTGTAGTAGCAAGTAAAAAGTCACCTGCTACTACAATTTACAGTATTATTATAATTATCATATAACCTAAACTTTTTTAATATTAAAGTATTTTTATTTAATTATTGTTCCAGATACATTATTAAAAGTAGATTTTACTGTTATAGGAAGTTTGTAATCTTTGGCAATTTCAACACATTTTGCATGTAGAACCTTTGCACCATTTTTAGCCATTTCTATCATTTGATCATATCCTATGTTATCATATTTTATTGCATATGGATTTATATTTGGATCTTCTGAATATATTCCATCAACATCTTTATATATATCACATCTTTGTGCATTTAATGCAACCGCTAATGCAACAGCAGTAGTATCTGAGCCTCCTCTT
>CANQMG010000066.1 GCA_947624925.1 uncultured Clostridia bacterium
AACAATTGCATTTTTTGCTTGCATTTATCTTTCTTTTGTGGTAAAATATTAAATGTTATAGTTTATTATTCTAAGAGGAGGTGCTATAGGAATGCCAAATATTAAATCAGCAATAAAAAGAGTTGATATTATTGAAAAGAAAACTTTAAGAAATAATATGATAAAATCAGCATATAAAACTGCTGTTAAAAAATTTGAAAAAGCACTAGCTGAGGGGAATTTAGAAGAAGCAGAAACTTTATTCTCTCACGCTACGAAAAAAATAGATCAAGCTTGTACAAAAGGTGTTATTGTTAAAAATACTGCTGCAAGAAAGAAATCTAACCTAGCAAAAAAATTAAATGCTGCAAAAGCATAAAAAGGATATCATCATATGATATTCTTTTTTTCCATTTATTTACTTTGATTTGTATTTTTAATTATGTTAATATATATATAGATATTATTATGATAGATAGAGCATCTGCTCAGATGGAGGTTTTTATGTTTAATATAATTAAGAATAAAATTAATAATTTAGAAAAAGATATAACTAAAATTATGAAGAACGGATTGAACTTTTCTTTTGGAATTTGTCTATTTTCTATATTAATTCTTGTTACATATCAATCTTTTTTTGCGATACCGGATTTATATTACATAGGTTTAATTTTATTTAAAACTTCTTTAACATTTATAATTCAATTTATAATATGTGGTTTTGCTTTTGATACAATTAAAAAACAAATGGTGTAATATTGTTATAAAATAAAATTAAAATTTTAAGATTTAAACAATTTGGTTAAATTCTTCGAAGATGGGCAGGCACAAGGCCTGCCCATACATTTTTATTCTTTTGTTTCTGGTATTGCTTTTTTCTTTTTTGGTTTATTAAGTTCTGATGTGCAATGAGGACATCTTGTAGCAAAAATATTTATTTCTGTATAGCAATAAGGACATATTTTAGTTGTTGGCTTTTGTTCTTCTTTAGATGTATCATCTTCTTTTGCTTTCTTTTTAAATAATTTATTTTTTTCTAAAAATTGATTTCCAAATTTATTTATTTTAGAAAGTTCCTGAAGTTTAGCTTGTTCTATTTTTTTATTTATTCTATTTATATATTTAATAATTAAAAATAAAGAAAAAGCTACAACTAAAAAATCAACAACAGCAGTTAAAAAAGAGCCATATGCTATTTTAGAATCTCCTACTGTAATAAAAAGATTTGTATAATCAATTTTACCTGTAAATATTGAAATACATGGCATAATAATATCATTTACTAGTGAAGTTACAATTTTTTGAAATGCACCACCAATAATAACACCAATTGCCAAGTCCATTATATTTCCTTTCATTGCAAATTCTTTAAATTCTTTTAACATATTTTTCACTCCTTCAAAAATATATTACGATAAAAGTCAAAAAAAGTCAATATTTCTGATAAATATGAATATTTACAAACTATAATTGCTATGATATAATCAATTAATAAAACTAAAATAAACTTGACCCCAAAGGAGAAACTTGTGAATAGGATAACTGAGAAGTTTGCACAAACTGAAAAATTTAAGGATTATTTAAATGATGTTAAAAATAATGTAAGCCCAATAAATGTATTGGGTTTAACTGACGTTGCAAAGGTTTTAACTATTTGTGCTACTAAAGAATATATAAAGGATACTTTTTTAGTTGTTTCATATAATGAAATTCAAGCAAAAAAATTAGTAAATGATTTAAAATATTTTACTGATAATGTTATATATTTGCCTAAAAAAGAAATTGTTACTTATGATTATATTGCAGAAAGTAAAGATCTTCCTTATGAAAGAATTGAAGCTTTAAATACTATATTTTCTAATAAAAAAGTTATAATAGTAACTACAATAGAAGCGTGTATGCAAAGCATTATACCTAAGGATATTTTGTATAGTAATATTTTGAAATTTGAAATTGGTGGAATGCATAACTTAGATGATATAAAAAGAAGTCTTGTTTATTTAGGATATGAAAGATGTGATTTAATAGAAGGAAGAGGGCAGTTTAGTGTTAGAGGGGATATTGTAGATATTGCAGTATCTGATAAATTTGGAATAAGAATTGAGTTTTGGGGAGATGAAGTAGACTCTATTAGAAGGTTTAATATATCAACTCAAAGGTCTGTGGAAGATTTAAAAAATATAACAATATTTCCAGCTCATGAATATATACTTTCAAAAGATACAAATATAGAAAATATATGTAATGATATCTTAGAAAAAAATGAAGATGCAAAAGATAAAGTAAAGCAAATTGTATATGAAGATATTGATATTATAAAATCTGGAAATTATATAAGTAAGATTGACAAATATTTTTCATCTTTTTATAATACAAGCTCAACAATTTTAGATTATTTACCAAAGAATACTATTATATTTTTAGATGAAATAAATAAGTCTAAAGCAAGAGCAAATAACATAATTAATGATTATAAAATTGTTAGTAAAAGTTTAATTGAAAAGGAAAAAGTAGTTCCAAATATAATAGAGTTATTAATGGAATATGAAAGTTTAAGTATAAAATTAGAACAAAAGTTAAATATCTTTTTAGAATCACAGGATATTCCTTTTTCAAGAGTAAACGCATATAGTTTTTCTTTTAGAGAAATTAATTATTCTAGAGCAAGTATGGAACTTTTATTAGAACAAACTTTGCAAAGTTTAAAGGATAATAAATATGTATATATATTAGGTGGAAATGAAGAAAATTGTAGGAAAATATCTTTGCTTTTATTAGAAAAGGAAATTCCTCATAAATATGTTGGTAAGCTAGATAAACAGATAATAGATGAAGATAAAGTAATAGTAACTGATGGAGCATTATCTAGTGGATTTGAATGTTATGATGCAAATCTTGTGGTAATTACAGGTGAAGAATTATTTAATTTAGGAAATAAAAAAAGAAGAAAACAAGTAGCATCAGCTTTTAAACAGGGAGAAAAAGTTGTTTTTGCAGATTTAAAAATAGGTGACTACATTGTTCATAAAAATCACGGTATTGGTCAATTTTTAGGAGTAAATACTATAAAAACAGATGGTGTTATAAAGGATTATATTAAAATAAAGTATAAAGGTGATGATATATTATATATTCCTACTAATGCACTAGATAATATAAGAAAGTATATTGGAGCAGGGGAAGCTATTCCTAAACTTAATAAATTAGGTGGAAAAGAATGGTCAAATGCTAAAGCAAAAGTTAAGTCAAATTTAAGAGAAGTAGCTAAGAATTTAATTGATTTATATGCAAAAAGAAAAAATGCAAAAGGCCACGCTTTTTTGCCAGACACTCCATGGCAAAAGCAATTTGAAGATGAGTTTGAATATACAGAAACAGATGACCAATTAAGATGTATAGAAGAAGTAAAACATGATATGGAAAAAGATATACCAATGGATAGACTTCTTTGTGGAGATGTAGGTTATGGAAAAACTGAGGTTGCAATTCGTGCAGCATTTAAAGCTTGTATGGATCAAAAACAAGTTGCATATTTGGTTCCAACTACAATACTTGCAAATCAACAATATGAAAGTTTTAAAGAAAGAATGAGTAATTTTCCAATAAGAGTAGAAGTTTTAAATAGATTTAGAACTAAGAAAGAACAAGCAGATATAATTAAAAAATTAAAGTTAGGAGAATTAGATATTATAATTGGTACTCATAGAATACTTAGCAAAGATGTAGAGTTTAAGGACTTAGGACTTTTGATAATTGATGAGGAGCATAGATTTGGAGTTAAAGATAAAGAAAAGATAAAAGAATTAAAAACAAATGTAGATGTTTTAACAATGACTGCAACTCCTATACCTAGAACACTACATATGTCCATTGTTGGAATAAGAGATATGTCTGTTATTTATGAGCCACCTCAAAATAGAAAGCCTGTTCAAACATATGTACTTGAGTATGATGAAGAGGTTATATCAGAGGCGATTATTAAAGAAATTGAAAGAGGAGGGCAAGTATTTTATTTATATAATAATGTTGAAAATATTGTAAAGAAAGCAGAAGATATTGCAAAACTTGTGCCTGATGCAAATGTTGGATTTGCACACGGTAAAATGACTGGAAATGAGCTAGAAGAAATAATGATGGACTTTATAAATAAGAAAATTAATGTACTAGTTTGTACAACAATCTTAGAATCTGGTATTGATATTCCTAATGCTAACACTATTATTGTAGAAAATGCAGATAGACTTGGCCTTGCGCAGTTATATCAAATAAGAGGAAGAGTTGGTAGAAGTGATACTCAAGCATATGCCTATATTACTTATAAAAGGGATAAATTATTATCAGAGGTTGCAGATAAAAGGTTAAAAGCTATAAAAGAATTTACTGAATTTGGTTCAGGATTTAAAATTGCTATGAGAGATTTAGAGATAAGAGGTGCAGGAAGTCTTCTTGGAGAAATTCAACATGGCCATTTAGATCAAGTAGGTTATGATACTTATTGCAAATTGTTAGATGAAGTAGTAAAGGATATGCAAGGAATAGAAGTAAAAGAAGAACAAGATGTTCAAATAGATTTATATATTTCTAGTTATATACCAGATGAATATATAGAAAATAGCAGTCAAAAAATCGAGATATATCAAGATATTGCTCTTTGCAGAACAGAAGAGGATATTCAAGATGTTATAGACGAAATTACAGATAGATATGGAGATATTCCTGATGAGGTGTATAATCTACTTGAAGTTGCAAGAATTAAGGAATTGTGCAAGAAATGTGAAATTATAAAAATATCTCAGAAAAGAGATAGTATAATATTTAACTTTAATGCAAATAATTTTAATATGGATATTACTTACCATTTATTAGAAACATATAAAAATAAAATTAGATTTTCACCGGCTAGAGAACCTTATATAACTTTAAAATTAAGTAGTAATTCAGATAATATTATTTTAAAAGAAATAAAAGAATTTCTAAAATATATATGCAAGTGTTTATAATTGCTCATAACCACAATGTGTATTTCAATTTTCATATAGAGATATAATATTTAAAAAAATAATATTTCTCCATATCACCCCCAACTGCATATAGGCTGTAATCCGTCTAATATAAAATTAGACGGAAACACCCTATAATTTGTCGGTCCCCACAGCGTTCATTACGAAATATTATTTTTTAAATATTATATCTCTAGCATACATAAGCATACATAATAAAATTAAAAAGAAAGGTAGAAAATTATGCAAGTAATTACAAGTAAAGATAATGAAATAGTAAAAAATATAAGAAAATTAAAAGAAAAAAAATATAGGGACATAAATAACGAATATATAATAGAAGGAATTAAATTAATAAAAGAAGCGGTAGCTGAAGATGCAACAATAAAAAAAATTGTTGTATGTGAAGAATGTTTAAAAGACGGAAATATTGACCAAAAGCTATTATACGAAATAGCAAAATATGATTGCATATATGTAAGTAAACAGGTATTTTCTATAATGACAGATGTTCAAAATCCTCAAGGAATATTAGCTGTTATTGAAAAGAAAAGTTCAGAAGAAAATATAGATTATAAAGAAGATATAATTTTAATATTAGATGGAATACAAGACCCAGGAAATTTAGGCACAATATTAAGAACAGTAGATAGCGTTCGGTTTAAAACAAATTATAGTATCTAAAACAACTGCAGATGTATATAATCCTAAAGTAGTTCGCTCAACTATGGGAGCAATTTTTAGAGTAAATGTAATAGAAGTAGATGATTTAATAAATACTATTAAGACCATAAAAAAACATAAATTTGGAATAATGGCAACATCACTTGAAACACAAAAAAGCATTTATGATATAGATTTTAAGAAAAAAGCTATTATAATAGGAAATGAAGCAAATGGAGTTTCAGAGGAATTAATAGAAATTTCAGATGAAAGAGCTAAAATTCCTATGATAGGAAAAACAGAAAGCTTAAATGCCTCAGTAGCAACTGGAATTATACTTTATGAATATGTAAGAAGAAAATTACAATAAAATTTTATAATTTATAAAATTTTGGGTAATTTCTTCGAAGATGGGCAGGCACAAGACCTGCCCCTACGTGGAAATTGGGACTGGAAATTGGGACGGTTCTCTTTTCCACCAATTTCCATTTATCTATCACTTTATTTTTATTATACTTTTATTAGGTACTTCTACTACAACTAATGCACCTGTTATATCAGTTATAGGTGAATGAGGGTCATAAATGTTCGGTTTTATTATTAATAAACAAATATGAATAAATGTATTATATCATATTTGTAAATGACTAGGAAAATTACTATGATTTTTTTATTTATCTAATTTTTCTAAACTTTTATTATTTTCTTTTGCAAGTTGTTTTAAACTTTTTTTAGGTGTAGGTAAATCTTCTGGCATAGTTCCACCATTCTTTTTTATAACTTCTCTAATATTCTTACCAATATTATAATGAGCCATATCGGCATCTTTTTCAGTTTGTATATTATCTTTTTTTAATTTTGATTCTGTCTGCGTGATACGAAATAAATTAGCCGCAAGTTCTTCACTTCCCATATTATCTAAAATATCTTCTCTGTATCTTAATTTTTTTCTTTTAGCAATATCATCAGCTGTTTCACCATTATATAAGCCTTTATATCCTGCATTATGAAATTTATCAAAATTTTTGACTCCTGCTTTTTTTGCTGTTTGATTAAGTGAATAGTTTCCTTTTCTTGTTAAATCTCTTTGATAAAATCTTTTTTCATCTTCAGTTAATAAGCTGTATTCTTTTTCATTAATTTCTTGTTTTCTAGTTTGAACTGCGAAATATGTTTGCGCCAATGCAACAATTTTTAGTCTTGGATTAGCATTTTGAGCTATAAGATAGCAAGCATATCGCGTTAATTTATAATCCTTTTG
>CANQMG010000067.1 GCA_947624925.1 uncultured Clostridia bacterium
TTTTGATTTTCTGCCATCTGCTCAAATTTGTTTTGCAATATGTTTTGATTTTCTGCCATTTTTTTAAATTCATTTTGCAATGTGTTTTGGTTTCCTGCAATTTGTTTAACATCTTTTTGCAATAACTCTTGACTTGTTAAAATTTTCTTTAAAGTTTCTTCCATAATATCATCTCCTTTGTAATAAATATTTCGGGCTCCCATTAAAAGATATTATATAGGCAGTTTTACATTTTGTCAATATGTAAATTAAAATTTATAAAGAAAGTTTTATTAAATCATCTAATAACTCCTGATATGATATACCAACATTTTCAAATAATTTAGGATACATACTTATTTGTGTAAAACCTGGCATTGTATTTATTTCATTTATATATATTTTTTCATTTTTTTCATCTACAAAAAAATCAACCCTTGAAAGTCCTCTTCCATCTATTGCCTTAAATGCTTTTATTGCCAAATCTCTAATACTATTAGAAATTTCTTTAGGCAAATCTGCAGGAATTATTGTTTTTGATTCACTACTTTTATATTTTGAGTCAAAACTATAAAACTCTTCTGATGGTTTTATTTCTCCTACACATGAAGATATTACATCTTCGTTTCCTAAAACTGCACATTCAACTTCTCTTCCTATTATTTGCTCTTCTATTAATATTTTATTATCATATTTAGATGCATACTCTATATCTTTTAATAACTCTTCATAATTTTTTGCTTTATTTATGCCAACTGATGAACCAGAGTTGGAAGGTTTAACAAATACTGGATATTTTAAATTTATTTCTATTATCTTTCCAACTTGTTCTAAAGAATAAATTTCTTCATTAAATTTATCATCAATATATATGTAATTTTCATTATATTTTCTTACATATATATATTTTGCTTGATTTATATTAGCTTTTTCAAATATTATCTTCGTATATACTTTATCCATTCCAAGACAAGATGCTAGTATATTACAACCAACATATGGTAGATTAAACATTTTAAATAATCCTTGAATTGTACCATCTTCTCCATAGCTCCCATGAAGCACTGGAAAAGCTACATCTAAGTTTTTTAGTACATTTCCAATATTATCTATTCTTTCTATATTTTCTATTTCTTCACCTATTTTTAATGTTTTTATTTTGTTTATGGGTTTATTATATTTATACCATTTTCCTTCTTTAGATATGTATATAGGTATTACGTCATATTTATCTTTTTCAATATTTTCTATTACAGACGTTCCTGATACTATAGATACTTCATGTTCTGTTGATTGACCTCCGAAAAAAACACCTACTTTTAATTTTTTATTCATGCAATCCTCCTTATAAATCCTTAAATGATTTTTTCTACAATTTCATTAAACTTCATACCATTTGATGCTTTTACCAAAATTATATCATTTTTAGATTTTATTTTGTTAACTCTATCTGCTGCTTCTTGATTATTTTCACATACATATATATCTATATTATTACTTAACTCTTTTGTTTTTTGAGCTATATATTTAGCTTGACTCCCAACTGTAACTAAAATATCTACATTATTTTTTGCAACTTCAGCTCCTATATTTTCATGAATTTTTTTAGAAAAATCTCCAAGTTCTAAAACATCTCCTAAAACTAAAATTTTTTTATTAGATTTTATATTACATACATATTCAATTGCAGCCTTTATAGACTCATAACTTGCATTATATGAATCATTTATTACTTTTATGTTATCATTAGTTTCTATTACTTCCATTCTTCTTTTAGTAAGTTCAAATTTGGAAATTCCGCTTATAATTTTGTTTATATCAATTTTATATTCTAAGCCAATAGCAATTGCACCTAAAGCATTGTATATAAAGTGTTTACCTCCAACTGGAACATTAACTTCGTATTCTACATTATCTACTTTAATTTTAAAACTGCTATCATTTTCGTGTAAATTTATATCATATGCTTTTATGTTGCATTCTTCTTCAATTCCATATGTAAAAACGTTTTCTTTTCTTTCACTTTTATACCATTTTGATAGTAAATCATTATCTATATTTATAAATAATTTTCCGTTTTCTTGCAATCCCTCTATTATCTCAAGCTTAGCCTTCAAAATATTTTCTCTTGAACCTAGTTCTCCTATGTGTGAAGAACCAATATTAGTAATAATAGCTGTTGTTGGTTTAGCTATATTAGTTAATAGACTTATTTCGCCTAATGCACTCATTCCCATTTCAAGTACCATTGCATTATGGTCTTTTAGTTCTAATATTGTAAGTGGCATACCAATTTCATTATTGTAATTTCCTTGAGTTTTTAAAACATTATATTTTTCTTGCATAACACTTGCGATTATATCTTTTGTACTTGTTTTTCCAACACTACCAGTAATTGCAATTACTGGTATATTATATAAGCTTCTTTTATATTTAGCTAATTTCTGTAAAGCAGATACTACATTATCTACTAAAATAATAAATCTATCTGCATATTTTTGTTTTACATCTTCTGTTACCTCAACATTTTGTAATATACAGCCTTTTGCTCCTTTTTTTAGTGCATCCTCATAAAATATGCTCCCGTTTACTTTTTCGCCTTTTATACCTAAATATATATCACCTTCATTTATTTGTCTTGTATCTTTTGAAAAATTTTCACATATAATATTTTCATTTCCTAAAATTAGAGTTCCTTGACATTCTCTTAAAATATCTTTAACTACTATTTGTTTCATTTCCATACCTCAAAATTTTATATTTTTGTTTATTATATTCTATATGTTATTAATTTGCAACTTAATTTATAGCAATTTCTCCTAAGATTTAGTAGTCACAAAACCTATCTCTACAGTTTTTTTTATATTTTTTTTAGAAAAAACCTTAACGAAATAAAATTTCGTTAAGGTTTTCTTACTAAACTTTTCTATTTGCAATTTCTATTGCTTTGCTAACTATATTTCCACATGTTTTAGAAGATACGTTTCCCCATCCACCTTCTTTTTTTACTGTATCATATACTCCTAATTCTTTTGCTATTTCCATTTTTAAATCATCTGACATTATGCTTGATTTTCTAGCCATAATAACCTCCATTCGAGCATAATTGCTCTGTTCTTAATAAGCCTATTTGTTATTGTAAAATAAATATTTCACATTAACTTTTCGTTAGAAAGATTTTTTCTTTCTAAATTTATTATGTGTATTTATTTTATTTTTTTACTAGAAAATTTTTACATTAAAATACAAACTAAATTGTTAATGTTCCATTTGGTGTATCTAATATTACTAAAATATCTTCTTCTTTCCCTGTTTTGGCATTAATATATACTAAAAATTCTCTTTCATCTACTTTTCCTTTAAATTCCCAACATAAAATTTCTGTTTTGTATTCTGTTGGAATAATAGCCAATCCTTCGCCTAGAATTTCTAAATCTTTATTTATGCTTTCCTTTGCTTTTTCCTTTGTTATTGAAACTTCATCTATATTTCTTTCTTCATGTGAATTTAAATATCCAGTAGTTTCAATTCCTAATATCTCTCCATTATCTAATGCTATTTTAACTTTTATTAAATCAGGATAAACAACTACATTCTCTTGATGATATGCATAATTTATTGTAACAATTCCCTCTTGTTTTAAATAATATGTTTCCTTCATATTTTCAAAACCTTTTTTAGTTAAAAAATCTTTTCCAATTTCATTTGCATCCTCTTGAGATATTGTTTCAGCTTCTACATCTCTATCATAATTCATATATACAACATGTCCACCCTTTTGAGATACTGCAATTGAAGCCATATTGTCATTATCTTTAATTTTAACGTTAAAGCTATATGATGGAATATTTCCGTTTTCAGATAATCCGTTTGAATTTATTTCTTCTATTTTATCTTCACCAATAAAATCTTTTGCAATTTGACTTGCTTTTTCTTCATCTATATCATCTCCTGTTAGACCTTTTCTCTCCGCTTTAGTTATATGCTCTGAAAAAGCACCATCATAAATTAATCCTTCATATTCATGAAAATTTTCTTCTATATTACTAAAACTTTGTTTCGAAACATTGCTAACTTGTTGTGCAAATGCATAATTACCTTTTTTGGTAAGCTCTCCCCATTTAATATTTCCCTCATTAATATCATTTGATAATTGATTTAATGTATTTTTAAGTTCAATACTATAATCGTGTAATTTTTTTAAATTATCAAGGTCTTCATCTGTTAATTCTTCATTATTAATATTTTTTCTTGATAAAGAATAACTATAATCACTAACTTGATTTAAAAATTTTTGTGTATTTGATAACCCTTCATTTGAAATAGGAATTTGCGATAAATATACTTGTGCAAGATTAGCCTCTCTCCATACAGTTGTTAGTGTTTCAGCTCCATGTTCTGCACTTGTGGAAATAAGTGATTTTGCCAAATATGCTTCAACATCATCAACATAATCAACAAGCTCATAAAAAGCCATATTATATGAATTTTCTGATGCTTGCCTATATTGTATTCTTTGTTTATAAATAAATAATCCTAATGCAATAATTATAGCAATTAAAACTATTATTATAGTAAACATATGTCTATCCTTTAGTCTATTCTTCCAATCATATACTTTTTCTTTAAAATTCATTCTATCATCCTTTCTCGTATATCTAACCCAGTTTGTAAATTTTTTATAGTCTGGTTTTAACCCAAGCTAGCTACAAAATTTATGCTTGCCTATTGTTACTATTACTGGTCTTGACCATATCCATCCATTTGTTGCCGTATCTGGATTATAGTAATATATTGCTCCATTTGTTGGATCCCAACCATTTAGTGCATCTTGTGCAGCTTTAAATACTGTTGAATCCTCATCTATTGGTACATTTATTTGTCCATCTGATACTGCTGTAAACGCACCTTTTTGATATATTACTCCTGCAATTGTATTTGGAAAACTTGAATGTTTTACTCTGTTTAATATAACTGCTCCAACAGCAACTTGTCCCTCATATGATTCTCCTCTTGCCTCGCCATTTATCGCTCTTGCAAGTAACTGTACATCTGATGTTTTCCCATTATCTGCTGCATATGATGTATTTTTCTTTATGTCTATAAATAAATTTATTAAAATTGTTATACCTAACATTATAATAATAAAAGTAATAACTCTATTTTTCATTTCTCCTCCAAAAAAATTTTATCTAAAAATATTTTGTTTTAATTTTTGTAAAATTATTCAATTTTTTTTGATATTTATATTTTTTTATGATAAAATAGTAAAAATAAAATTGTGTTTTAAAAATTTAAGGTGATGTTATGAAAAAAATAATGATATTTTATGGTTCGTATGGTGGTGGTCATTTATCTGCAGCACGAGCCATAAAAGAATATATAGAGCAAAATTTTACTGATGTTCAAATACAAATGGTAGATTGTATAGAATATGTAAATAAATTAATAAATAAAATCTCTACAAAGACATATTCTGAGATGGCAAAAAAAATTCCGTGGGCATGGGGGCATATTTATAAAAAATCTGAAAAAGGTTCTTTAGCCGTTATTTCTTCTACATCTAACAAACTTATGTCTTTAAAATTAAATAAACTATTAGAGGATTTTAAACCAGATTTAATAATATCTACACATCCTTTTAGTAGTCAAATGTGTGCTTTTTTAAAGAAAAGGCATAAATTAAATTGTAAAATTGCAACCATTATGACAGATTATGCGCCTCACGATCAATGGCTTTTATATCCAGAACTTGTTGATTACTTTTTTGTGGCACATAATGGTATGAAGGATGCTTTAATAGCTAAAAATATACCTGAAAATAAAATATATGCTACAGGTATTCCACTTTCTAATAGATTTCTTATGAGTTACGATAAAAATGAAACTTTAAATTACTTTAATTTAAAGCCAAATAAAAAAACTATATTATTTTTTGCAGGTGGAGAATTTGGTTTGGGAAAAAGTACTACTTACAATATATTAGAAACTTTTGCAAATAATTTTAATAATATTCAAATAGTTGCTATATCTGGTAGAAACGAAAAAATGAAAAAATCATTTGAAGAAATTGTAATAGCCACTAAAAAACAGGACTCTATTAAGGTTATAGAATATACAAATAAAGTTCCTGAACTTATGAGTATTGCAGATTTAGTTATTACCAAACCTGGTGGACTTACCACTACAGAAAGTCTTGCATCTGGTCTACCAATAATAATTATTAATCCTATACCAGGGCAAGAGGAAGAAAATGCTGAATTTTTAGAAAGTAATAATGTTGCAATATGGATTAAAAAAGGTGATGATATTAAGGAAACTTTAGAAAGAGTTTTAACAGACAATAATTTAGTAAATAAAATGAAAATTAATGCTAGACTTCTTGCCAAAAAAAATTCAACTAAAGATATTTGCAATATTTTATTAAAATAATTTAGTAATTATAATGCCCTCCTATTAATAATATTTAAATAGGAGGGTATTATATTATGTCTTGTTTATCTGAACTTTCTGGAAGTGAACTTGTTGCTTTAGCAAGTTTAGTTTCTATTTCTATAAGTAAAGGTCTATCAAGTGATGAGTTAAATACTCTTTCTGGATTTTTCTCTGCAATAGGAGATAATTTAGCAATTTTAGCATCTAGTTAGTATATCTTTCTTTTCCATATATATAAATCTATATATGATATTTTGCTATTTTTATTAACCTCCTTTAATTTTAAATTTCTCTTCTTCCCTCGAGAGCCTTAATTAGTGTTACCTCATCTGTATATTCTAAGTCTCCACCAACTGGTATACCATGAGCTATTCTAGTAGTTTTTATTCCTAATGGTTTTAGAAGTTTAGATATATAC
>CANQMG010000068.1 GCA_947624925.1 uncultured Clostridia bacterium
AAATATAATAAAAAATAGCATTAGAAAATCTAATGTTTATTTTGGTATGAATAAAAGAGTTATGTGTAATTTTTAAAAATTACATATAGCTCTTTTTGTATTATAGCCCCTTTAATAAGGGGGCTGTCAGCCGAAGGCTGACTGGGGGTTCTTAGACCAAATGTAAAAAATAAAAAAATTTTAAAATATAAATTGTAGGGGCTCTAAAGAATTTACCCAAATTTATAAACCATAAAATTTTAGCTATTCCTTCGAAGATGGGCAAGCACAAGACTTGCCCCTACAATCAAATAAAATAGAATTAAAATTTTATATTGTAAAATCGTGCAATAAAATAGAATTAAAATTTTATGTTGTAAAAAATAGAATAATAAGAATTATTATTTACATTAAAACACATAAAAACGTTAAAACATACGTAGGGGCAGGTCTTGTGCCTGCCCAAGCTCCAAAGAAATTACCCTAAATTAAAATTGTTATTAGATTTTAAATCTTTATAGATTTAATTAATATAAAAAACAAAAAAACAAAGGAGGAAAATGTAAAAATGAATAAAAAAGAAAGGAAAACTAAAAATTCATTTGTAAATTCAAATACTAACAACCAACTTCTAACTTCTAAATCAGGTATAACTCTAATTGCGCTAATTCTAACAATAATAATATTATTAATATTAGCAATGGTAAGCATAAGTTATATAATGAGAGAAAACATAATAAAACACGCAGAAACTGCAGTAGACCAATATCAAATAGAGGCAGAAAAAGAGGCAATAAGTTTAGCATATATGGAATGGGTAATGTATAATGATGAACAGGGTGATTTAAATGTAGGTGAAGATGCAAAGGTAACTGACCACCAAAATGAAGATGGAAATAATAATGGTTGGAATGTAAAATTTGAAAATTCAGGAAATGAATATATAGTAGACAAATATGGAAATATAACAGGACCAAAAACAGGAGGCAGTTTAGTAGGTGGTGGAACTGATTCAGGAGATGGCGGAGAAGAACAAGGAGATGAACCACAAGATTTAATATCAATTTTAAGTGATGCACGTCAAAATAACCAAGAAGAAATAGATTGGGATGGAGATGGAGATGGAGAAGATGAGAAATGGCTAATATTAAAAAATACAGATACATCAGCTCAAATTGTATCAAAGAATGTAATGGGAAGTTTAACATTAGGACAAGAATGTAAATGGAAAATTTGGGATGAAGAAAGCTCAGATTGGAAAGAGGAAAGTTTAGATTGGAATAAACAAGATATAAAAGATGAGGCTGACGTAATAAATGGTCAGGATGGCGAGTTAAGTAATGAAGAAAAAGCACTATATTCATATAATCATTGTATCGAAATAATAAACAAGTATTGTGATGATTTGATTAATCAGCCTTTGAAAAGTACGGTTTGTAGTCTAGGTGTGACTATAGAGAATGACACCAAAAATTTGTATACTTCATCTAATTTAAAAAAATTGTGCAGTGGAGAATATGATGGAAAGGGAAGAGAAAGTATAGATGGTGATGAAACACAACCGTGGAAAGAGATGAGTAGCGAACAGAAAAAAACTAATAAAAGCTATTGGTTTGCAACACGAAAAATTTTTGAAAGTACATTAGTGACTTTTAATGGTTATATTAAATTTGAAAATGGGGAACGCGGTATCTCGCAAGAGTTGTTAACTATCAGGGAGAAAGAAGGGCAAGGACTAAGTGTTACTTACCCTGTTCGTCCTGTTGTTACAATACCAATAAGTGAATAATAAAAATAAAGTTTGAAAATAAGAAATATTAATATAAGAAGTACTGGGCAGGCTTTGTGCCTGCCATTTTTCCAAAAAAATTGCAAGAATATTGACAATAAAAATTGAAAATGATAAAATTAAATCGTAAAAATAAAAAAGTAATGGAGGAATAAAAATGCAAAACTGTGAAAGCGCTGATACTGTAAGAGAGAGAGCAATACTTTAAAGAAAGTTTTTGCTTTTATTCTTCGTGCAAAAAATAAAAAGATAGGTTTGTAGAAATACAAGTCTATCTTTTATTGCGTTTTTTGAGTATTAACATTTTAGAAAATTAATACTTCTAAAATTTAATATAAAATATTACAAAAGAAAGGGGGGAAAAAGATGAAAAAATTAAATATTACATTATTATCTATTATAGCTGTACTTATAATATCATTTATAATTCCAAGTATATTAAGTGCTGCAGAGCCAACTGTAAGTTTAGACAAGACTTCTTTAGTTAAAGAAGGAGATATTGTAACAGTTACTGTAGGTTATCCAAATGAAAGTGGTATATATTTCAATATAAAATTTGATACAGCAGCATTTGATATTGATAGTGTTAAGGCATATAATAAAAACAATGAGGAAGTAAGAATAGTTGGAAATCCAGTTCAAAGTGGCGCAACAAATCAAGGTGTTGCAACATATGAGGATACTCCAACATATGGAACTTATAAAGTTTCAGCTCCAATTGCAAGTGATAGTTCTGATATTAATAAAGTAGAAGTAAAATTAAAAGCAAAAAGAGATATTACAATATATAGTAATATTATTGTAAGTAATGTAACTTCAGTTGGTTTTCTTTTTGCTCAGGATAAGGGAAGTATACCTTATCGTGTTTCAATAGAGGCTCTTCCAGTTGAACCAGAGCAACCAGAGCAACCAGAACAGCCAGAACAACCAGAGCAACCAGAACAGCCAGAACAACCAGAGCAACCAGAGCAACCAGAACAACCAGAACAGCCAGAACAACCAGAGCAACAACAACCTGAACAACAAAATCCAGAACAACAACAACCTGAAACACAACCAGAAAATGGAGCAGATTTAGCTGAAGAAGATGAATTAGATGAAACTCCAAAAACAGGTGTTGAAAGTTATTCAATGATTGCTAGTTTAATAAGTGTAATTGCATGTGCTGGAGCAGTAGCTATAAAAAAATATAATAAATAATAGTAAGAGAAAAGAAAAGAATATGCATTGCTTTTCTTTTTTCTTAATTTAATTATAATCAAAAATAAATTTATTTAATCTTGATTTAACTTTAAAAAAAGTGTATATTTATATATGTAAATTTTAAAGATGAAAAGATGTGAAAAATCATGAGGAATAAACCTAAACATGCAAAAATGAAGAAAAAAAAATTAAAAAAAATAATCTTAATAATTCTAATTGTTATTTTTATAGTATGCATTATTTATATTGCAAACACGTTTTATAGTGATTATAAAGATGTAAAAGACTATGAAAAATTAAATAACATATTGATAGATACCTCAAAAGTAACTCAAACAAGAACAGAAAAAATGCTAAAAATAGAAGAATTACAAAAAGATAATAGTGATGTAATAGGTTGGCTACAAATTGAAGGAACAAAAATAAATTATCCAGTAGTACAAACTACAAATAATGACTTTTATTTAAATCATAATTATAAAAAGGATGAATCAGAGGCAGGAAGTTTATTTTTAGATAAAGATTTTGACTTAGAAAATGGCAGTTCAAATTACTTAATATATGGTCATAGACATAAAAAAGGTATTATGTTTGAAGATTTAATAAAATATGCAGAAGAAGATTTCTATAAAGAACATACAAAAATTCAATTTGCAACAACAAATGAGGATGCAACATACGAAATATTAGCTGTATTTTATTCAAGAGTATATTATAAAAGAGAAAAAAATGTTTTCAGATATTATTATTTTGTAAATGCAAATAATGAGGATGAATATAACGACTATGTAAATAACGCAAAAAAAGCTAGTATTTATGATACAGGAGTTACTGCAAAATATGGAGATCAACTTTTAACATTATCTACTTGTGAATATTCTCAAAAAAATGGAAGGTTTGTTGTAGTAGCAAAAAAAGTAACCAAATAAAAATAAAATTTTAGCTATTCCTTCGAAGATGGGCAAGCACAAGACTTGCCCCTACAATCAAATAAAATAGAATTAAAATTTTATATTGTAAAAAATAGAATAATAAGAATTATTATTTACATTAAAATACATAAAAACGTTAAAACATACGTAGGGGCAGGCTTTATGCCTGCCCATGTGTATTTTTATAATATTATACAGATTAAACCTCCGCTTCCTTCATTTACTATTCTCTCTAATGTTTCTTGTAATTTCATCTGTGCATCTTCTGGCATTTTGCTAAGTTTTGTTTGTAAACCTTCATTTACAAGTTCATGCAAGCTTTTTCCAAAGATATTTGATTCCCATATTTTTTTAGGATCACTTTCAAATTCTGAAAGAAGGTAATTAACTAATTCTTCAGATTGTTTTTCACTTCCAACAATTGGAGATACTTCTGTTTCTATATCTGCTCTTATCATATGTATTGATGGAGCTTTTGCTTTTAATTTTACTCCAAATCTTGAACCTTGTTTAACCATTGTAGGTTCATCTAAAATTAGTTCATCAATAGAAGGAGTTACAATTCCATAGCCTTTTGCATTTACTTCTTCTAGTGCATATGCAATTTTATCATATGATTTTTTAGTTCTAGCAAGTTCTGTAATAATATTAAACATATCCGCTTCATTAGAAATATTTACGCCAGAAACTTCAGATAGTATTTTATAAAATAATTCTTCATAAGGCTGAAGTGTTATTGTTGTTTGACCTGTTCCAAGATTTATATTTTCTAAAAGAGTTTTACTTATAATTTCAGTATTTTGTAAGTTAGAAATTCCAAAATCTATCTCTTTTAATATTGATATATTAGAAAATGCATCTTTAATCTCTTTATACAATTCTTCTTTTAACCAATGTGTATTATCTAATCCATCAATCCATTTAGGAAAATTAATATTTATTTGTTCTATAGGAAATTCATATAAAATTCTTCCAAAAATATCATTAATATCATCATTTGAAAGAGAGCTACAGTCTGTTGCAACAACTGGGGCTTTATATTTTTCTTCTAATTTTTTTGATAATTCCCTTGTATAATCAGAATAAGGAGTAGCAGAATTTAAAACTATAACAAAAGGCTTATTTAGTTCTTTTAATTCTCTTACAACTTTCTCTTCTGCATCTATATAGTCTTCTCTTGGAATATCTGTAATACTTCCATCTGTTGTAATAAGTAAACCTATAGTAGAATGTTCTTGAATAACTTTTTTGGTACCAATTTCAGCAGCTGTTTCAAATGGAATCTCTTCATCAAACCATGGAGTTTTTACCATTCTAGGCATATCATCTTCTAAATACCCTATTGCATTGTTTACTAGATATCCAACACAATCAACTAATCTTGTTTTTAATTTTAAATTATTACCAATAGTTATTTCAACTGCTTCATTTGGAACGAATTTAGGTTCTGTAGTCATTATCGTTCTACCACCAGCACTTTGTGGCAATTCATCTTGAGCTCTTTGCTTTTTGTATTCATTATCTATATTAGGTATGACCATTAAATCCATAAATCTTTTTATAAAGGTGGATTTACCAGTTCTTACAGGGCCCACAACTCCAATATAAATATCACCATCTGTACGAGTAGCAATATCCTGATATAAACTTAAATTTTCCATTTATAATTTACCCCCTTGAAAATGTTTGTACAATTAACTTTATTAATTTATATTAGCTTTTTTTAGGAATATGCTAAAATTATAAAAATAATTTGAAACTATTGTTATTAATAAATCTTTTTGTTATAATACAGACATAAAGATAAACCATTGGTAAGGAGAAAAAATTGGAAGATAACAAAATAATAAGTCCAGAATTAGAAGATATAGAAGAAGAAAAAGTTGAAAAAACTTTAAGACCTAAAACATTAGACGAATATATAGGACAAGATAAAATAAAAGAAAATTTAAAAGTATACATTGAAGCTGCAAAACAAAGAGGAGAGCCATTAGATCATGTGTTGTTATATGGACCACCAGGACTTGGAAAAACGACTTTATCTAATATTATCTCAAATGAAATGAATTCTAATATTAAAATTACATCAGGACCTGCAATAGAAAAGCCAGGTGATTTAGCAGCACTTCTTACTAACCTAAACGAATTTGATGTTTTGTTTATAGATGAAATACATAGATTAAATAAGAGTGTAGAGGAAATTTTATACCCTGCATTAGAGGACTATACCTTAGATATAATAATAGGAAAAGGTCCAAGTGCTAGGTCAATAAGATTAGATCTTCCGAAATTTACTTTAATTGGTGCAACTACAAGAGCTGGCTCATTAACTACTCCGCTTCGAGATAGATTTGGAATTGTAAATAGATTAGAATTATATACAGATGAACAGCTTACAACTATTGTTAAACGTTCAAGTAAAATATTAAATATTTCAATAGATGATGAGGCAGCACATGAAATTGCAAGACGCTCTAGAGGAACGCCAAGAATAGCAAATAGAATGTTAAAAAGGGTAAGAGATTATGCAGTTGTTTTAGGAGATGGGAATATAACATTAAAACTTGCAAAGCTTGCATTAAATAAATTAGAAGTGGACGAATTAGGATTAGATGAAATAGATAGAAGGTTATTAGAAACAATTATTCAAAAATATTCAGGTGGTCCTGTAGGCATAGAAACACTTGCTGCAACAATAGGCGAAGAGGTAGAAACAATAGAAGATGTTTACGAACCATATTTAATGCAATTAGGATTTATATCTAGAACACCAAGAGGTAGAATTGCACTAGAGCCTGCATATAAGCATA
>CANQMG010000069.1 GCA_947624925.1 uncultured Clostridia bacterium
GTATTAGAATATCCAATTAATATAAAAAATCCAAATCCACGTTTAGCAAAATATATAATATCACAATATGGTGGACCAGATGGCGAACTTGCTGCATCACTTAGATATTTATCACAAAGATTTGGTATGCCAGATCAAAAATCAAAGGCTATATTAAATGATATTGGAACAGAAGAATTAGCACACTTAGAAATGGTTGGAGCAATAGTGCATCAATTAACCAAAGGAGTATCACCACAAGAAATGGAAAATGCAGGATTAGGAGCATATTATACAGATCATGGTAATGGAGTATATCCACAAGCAGCAGCTGGATGGCCATTTAGTGCATCAGTTCTAGCTGTAAAAGGAGACCCTATTGCAGATTTACAAGAAGATTTAGCAGCAGAGCAAAAGGCAAGAGCAACTTATGAAAAATTAATAGACCTATGTGCAGATGATAAAGATGTAATAGATCCTCTAAAATTCTTAAGAGAAAGAGAAGTAGTACACTTCCAAAGATTCGGTGAAGCATTAAGAGGAGTTCAAGATAAGCTTGCAGAAAAGAAATTTTATATGAATGGTATGAATATGGATAATATGAATAATAATTGTGGTTGCAATAACTAAAATATATAAGAATAAAAATATTGGAGCCATTTGTTCTTACTAATATAAAAAAGCTAATTATATAAAAAATATAATTGGCTTTTTTAGTCTTAATTTAACTGTGCATTTAGCGTGGAAAAGAGAACCGTCCCAATTTCCAATGAATAAAAACACGACTGGTTGTAAGTTTTACAATCAGTCGTGAAATGTTTAAGTTTTCTCATTCTTTTCTTTCCAAAATATGGAACAATCGTTGATAGTAGACCACTTGGCTAATTCAGGTTCTTGTTCGTCTCTAAACTCTTCATACGATTTATCGCGAATCGAATCATAATCAAATACTTTATAAACTTTTGCTTTGTAGATTTTGTGCAGTTTTTCAATTGGATATTGTCTTGAACTATATGTGTCAAAAGCCCAACCATCGTTGATATATAGAACATGCATTGTAAAAGCTTTTCCGTCATCTTCGTCATCTTTATCTACGGCGAACTTTTTTACAGCAATAAATTCTATAGAGCCTTTTTTTAGAGCTTTGCACATTTCAAAACAAATTGCATAACAATAGCCTCTACAATTCTGTGTTGCTATAAGTGCGTACAGTTTTTCATTAACTTGCCTAATAGTTTCAAAATCTTTTTTAGAAATTGCTTTACCTTTTTTAGTACATGCTAAAAAGTATATTCTTTCTGCCAACAGTTTTGAAAATCCGAACATAGCTCTTTTGAACACTTTGAGAGATACTAACAAACCCACAGCATTAATTAGCACAAAAGCTAAAATTGCTATTTGAGTAGTCATAGATATCTCTACATCTTCAAACACATCAATTATGAATAATGGTATGAAGGGGAAAATGTAGATTACTGCCCAAAACATAAAACAAAGAAATTCGATTATATGATACCGAGCAATGAGTTGTAAGAGCATGTCTTGTGTCTCGTAGTCTACCTCCTTGTAAATAGTTTTCCGCATAAGATACTTAATCATTTTTTGCCAACCTTTCTGTATTAAAATTTTATGGTTACATAATATAATTATAACATGTATTTTGTATATTTTCAACTTTTTGTAGCAAAGGACTTTGTCATAATTCCTAAACCAGTAGTAAGCTAAGCATATTTTATAAAAATTTATATTTAAGAGCATTGTAAATGATAAAATAAAACTTATTGATGTTTATATGTATATTTATAGTCTTATTTTTTGTGCAAAATCCAAGCAAATAACATTATTTAAGTCTTATAACCTTTGATTTGTAAGCATTTTGGAAGATAATAACTCCGAGCAAATTAGGCTCAAATCTGTAAAAATCTGTAAAAAATAGTCATTTTTGAAAAAAAGTCAATTTTCCGAGCAAATACCCCGAGCATATTCCGAGCAAAAGTCAAAAAATAATGAATAATTTTAAATAATTTTGAAAATAGATTGAATAATGGAAAACTCTGAAAGCCAGTAATATCAATACTTTTAAATAATGTTGAATAAAAATAAAAAAGGTTGAAATTTTAAAAATTTCAACCTTTTTTGGTGCGGATGAAGGGACTCGAACCCCCACGCTTTTGGCACTGGTTCCTAAGACCAGCGCGTCTACCAATTTCGCCACATCCGCATAATCATTTAACAATATTTATAATAGCAAATTTATTTTATATTGTCAATTATTTTATGAAAAAAATATTAATGTAAAGTGAAAATTTAAATTCTAGTTTTAAAATAGTAAAATTTCCAGTTTAAGTTTCGAGAAAATTCAACTAAAAATACAAATAACTATTAGACAAAATTTTGCCACGAATTACTTAACACATATCACTATAGAAAATTAAAAAAACTATTGCATTTTTTAAAAAAATATAGTAAAATTGATTATGTAAAAATTTACCTTATTCTTAGCTAAGAGATTTATAGCACACCACTTTAGTTCAGTTTAAGGCATATAATAATATAGGAGGTGTAATATGACAAAAGAGAGAAAACAAGAAGTAATTAATGCAAATAAAAGAGATGAAAAGGATACTGGTTCTCCAGAAGTTCAAATAGCTCTTTTAACTGAAAGAATTACAGAACTTACAGAACATCTAAAAGTTCATACTCATGATAATCATTCAAGAAGAGGACTTTTAAAAATGGTTGGTAAAAGAAGAAATTTATTAAATTACTTAGCCAAAAAGGATATTCAAAGATATAGAGACATAGTTGAAAAATTAGGTTTAAGAAAATAATTACATTGGGACGTTTTCGCTTAATTGCAAAACGTCCTTATTGTGATGAAAGGGATATATATTTATTAGAGGTAGCTTGTATAATGTATTTTAGAATAGGAAAATATATTATAAAGGTTACAATCTAAATAAATATAATACCCAAAAAATTTATTAATAAAGGAGAATGAAAAATATGTTTAAGACTTTTGAAATGGAACTTGCAGGAAGAAAATTAGTTATTGAAAATGGAAAAATTGCAGAACTTGCAAATGGAAGTGTAATGGTAAGATATGGAGAAACAGTTGTAATGGTAAATGTAACTGCATCAAAAGAACCAAGGGATGGAATAGATTTCTTTCCTTTATCTGTAGATTATGAAGAAAAACTTTATTCTGTTGGAAAAATACCTGGAAGCTTTCTAAAAAGAGAAGGCAAACCATCAGATAAAGCAATACTTATTTCTAGAGCAATAGATAGACCTTTACGTCCATTATTTCCAAAAGATTTTAGAAATGATGTATGTATTGTTGCAACAGCATTATCTGTTGACCAAGACAATGCACCAGAGGTAGCTGCTATGATTGGAGCATCATGTGCACTTTCTATATCAGATATACCATTTGGCGGACCTACAGCTGCTGTTAATGTTGGATATGTAGATGGACAAATTATAATAAACCCAACTTTAGATGAAAGAGAAAAAAGTGATTTAACTTTAACTGTTGCTGGAACACAAGATAAAATAGCTATGATAGAAGCAGGAGCAAATGAAATTCCAGAAGATATTATGTTAGAAGCTATAAAAAAAGCACATATAGAGATTAAAAAAGTATGTGAGTTTATTTCTAAAATAAAAGAAGAAATAGGAAAACCAAAATTTGAATATAAATCATTTGAAGTTGACCATGAAGTATATGAAGAAATTGAAAAAGAGTACAAAGATAGAATGTATAAAGATGTACAAGCTGTAGATAAAGAAATAAGAGATGCTGCAATGGAAAAACTTGAAGAAGATGTTATTTCATATTTTACAGAAAAGTATGGAGAAGAAAAGGTTGAAGAAAAATTAGCAGATATAAAGGAAGGATTATATAAATTAGAAAAAAAATGTGTTAGAGAAATGATACTTGAAGAACATAAAAGACCAGATGGAAGAGATATAAACGAAATAAGACCTTTATCATGTGAAGTAGGAATATTACCAAGAGTACATGGTAGTGCTCTATTTACAAGAGGACAAACCCAGGTTATGTCTATAGCAACACTAGGTATGATTAGTGAAGAACAAACATTAGATGGCATAGATGAAGAAGAATCTAAAAGATATATGCATCATTATAATTTCCCTGCATATAGTGTTGGAGAAGCAAGACCAGCTAGAGGACCTGGAAGAAGAGAAATTGGTCATGGAGCATTAGCAGAAAAAGCACTAGTACCTGTTATACCAGATGTTGAAAAATTTCCATATGCTATAAGAGTTGTTTCTGAAGTATTAAGCTCAAATGGATCAACATCACAAGCTAGTATCTGCGGAAGTACATTAGCACTTATGGACGCAGGTGTTCCAATAAAAGCACCTGTTGCAGGAATTTCAACAGGACTTGTTACAGATGCAAACGATCCTAATAGATATGTTATGCTAACTGATATTCAAGGCTTAGAAGATTTTTTCGGAGATATGGATTTTAAAGTTGGTGGCACACATAAAGGTATAACAGCTATACAAGTAGATATTAAAATTGATGGATTAACTTATGACATTATTGCAGAAGCATTTGAAAGAACAAAAAATGCAAGAAAATATATATTAGATGAAATTATGTTAAAACAAATAGATAAACCAAGAGATGAAATTTCAAAATATGCTCCAAGAATAGTAAATACTGTTATAAAGGTAGATAAAATAAAAGACGTAATAGGTCCTGGCGGAAAGATGATTAATAAAATAATTGCAGAAACAGGTGTAAAAATTGACATTGAAGAAGACGGAAGGGTATTTATATATTCTTCAGATACAGAAAATGCAAAAAAAGCCTTAGAAATGATTAATGATATTGTAAGAGAAATTGAAGTTGATGGAATATATGAAGGAACAGTTACTAGAATAATGCCATTTGGAGCATTTGTAGACTTGGGATCTGGAAAAGAAGGATTGCTTCATATTTCAAAAATTTCAAAAGAAAGAGTAGAAAAAGTAGAAGACGTTTTAAAACTTAATGATAAAATTAAGGTAAAGGTTTATGAAATTGATGAACAAGGACGTATAAATTTAACTAAAAAAGATATTGAAGAAGAAAATTAAAATCACAAAAAGTTGCAAAATTTTAACAATTATAGTATAATAAATAAGGTGGAAAAATAATATAGTACTAAGATTTTAAATAGGAGATGTAAAAAATGGAATATTTATATATACTACAACAAGCATTAGTTTGGATAATAACTATATTCTGGTTATATCAATTAGTTGTTAGCATATGTTCTTTAGTAAATTTAAAGGAAAAGAAAATAATAGAAGAAAAAACCAATAAATTTATGGCTATTATTCCAGCACATAATGAAGAGTCTGTAATTAAAAATTTAATTTTAAGCTTAAAAAAACAAGATTATCCTGAAGATGCATATGACATATATGTAATTGCAGATAACTGCACAGATAATACGGCAGTTATAGCAAAAGAAACAGGTGCTATTGTTTATGAAAGAACAGATCCTTCACATAAAACAAAAGGAGCAGCACTAAAATGGTTCCTAGATAAGAAAATAGAAGAAAATGCACCATATGATGCTTTTTGTATATTTGATGCAGACAATATTGTAGATGAGAATTTCTTAAAAAATATGAATAAAAAGTTATGTCAAGGTGAAGAGGTTGTTCAAGGATATAGAGATATTAAAAACCCAACAGATAGCTGGATTACAGCTGGTTATGCAATATTCTATTGGACAATGAATAGATTTTACCATTTAGCAAGATATAATTTAGGATTATCACCACTTATAAATGGTACAGGATTTATGGTAAAATTTGATATAATTAAACCAACAGGATGGGATACACACACATTAACAGAAGATATAGAATTTTCTTTAAAACAAATAATAAAAGGAAAAAAATTAGGTTGGGCTAAAGATGCAATAGTATATGATGAACAGCCAGTTGGATTTAAGCAATCTTGGTCACAAAGAACTAGATGGACAGTAGGACATATACAATGTATGGAAAATTATACTAAGGATTTAGCAACAGCTGTAAGAAAAAATAAAACTCTTATGAACTTTGATGGATTATTATATATAGTTGGAAGTATACCAATGTTTATAATTACACTAGTGTTATTGTTATTAAACTTAATTCTATTTTTAGGAAATGGAATAACAACAGTAGACTTAGTATTCAATTATTTAAGATATATTATACCAACATTTTTACTACCAATATTTACTGCAATCATTATAATGAAGATAGAAGGTAAACCTATAAGACCAATGATGAAAGGTTTAATATTATACCCATTATTTTTAGGCTCATGGCTTATAATTAATTTTAAATGTTTATTTAAAAGAGAAACAAAGTGGGAAAAGATTGAGCACGTTAGAGATATAAAGATAAATGATGTTGCATAAAATATATAAAATAAAAATAGAGAATATTATGCTATAAGAATTTGGTACAATATTCTCTATTTATGTTTTAAAATTTAAAAAATTATTATTTATTACCAAATTACATATTATTTTCTATAAAAATATGATATACTAATTT
>CANQMG010000070.1 GCA_947624925.1 uncultured Clostridia bacterium
ATTTGAGTATGCCTTCGAAGTTTTTAGGGTTGGTTCTTCGAAGTGCGGGCGGACAGAGGCGTCCGCCCCTACAACGTTTGCAATACATTTGTTGCTAATATTTTTTGTTTGCGGGTCGCCCAAGGGTGCGACCCCTACATTATTTGCACTTTTTTTGTTATATTTTTTCAATTTTAACATGTGTTTTTCTCCCCTTCTTTTGTTTATTTTTTGTTTCCATGAAAGAATATTATCACATGTTTTTTTATTTTTTAATACTTTTTATGTTTATTTGTATGTACTTATTTTTGTTTTAGCTTTTATACATTTTTTTTGCAATATGTGCACCATCGAGGGCATTTATAAATATATGTTTTCGAGAATTGAATGAACACCCCCAATGTACACTTCACACTTTGCATCTTTTACATTTTTATAATAAAATTGGTTGTATTTGCTCTCCATCTAAAGCTTTTAAAATAGTATCTAATATATATTTAGGATCAAATACTAAAGAACGTGGTTTAGTAATTGGATTATCTTGCCTAAATGGAACAACATATATGTGCTTTCTATTTAACAATTTTCCAATATTTTCTGCACTTCCGTGAGAGACCATCATTTGTAGATATTGCAAGTATTAATGGATTTTCATTTCTTAAATGCGATTTCGCAGCCATAAGCACTGGTGTATCTGTTATTCCATTTGCCATTTTTCCTATTGTGTTTCCGAGAACATGGTGCTATTACCATAACATCTGTCATTTTTTTAGGTCCTATTGGTTCCGCTCCTTCTATTGTATGAATAATTTTCTTTCCTGTTATTGTTTCTATTTTTTCAATAAAGTCTTGCGCTTTTCCAAATTTGCTGTCTATATTATAGCTGTTAAAAGACATTATTGGTAATACCTCTGCGCCTTCTTCTATCAATCTCGAAATTTGTGGAATAGTTTTTTCAAATGTACAAAAAGAACCTGTTAAAGCAAATCCTACCTTTTTCCCAACAAGTAACATAAATTCCAAGCCCTCCCCTCTTATGTGTATATACATATTATATGTGCTTATGTTAATAAAGGTGATTGCTTGGATTTAAGTATTTTACATTATTTTAATTATAATCTCTTTCATTTAATTCAGGATAATTTGTTCTTATATTCGTTGAAAAAAATGTTTCGAATGGTCTATGGCTATTATTAAATACATTTTTTCCTTTTAAATAATATGTATGATATGTTTGCCTATATAATTCACTATCCCCTCCTATTATAATTGGATCATCCCATGTACAGTCTACTCCATACCATTTATTATCTAATTGTATATAATTCCAAGCATGATTTTCTGTTTTTTCTTCTGATGTTGCTTCTCCTTGAATTATTATACAATTAATATTTAATCTATCTATTAAATATTTAAAGGTTTTCGCATATCCGCCACATGTTGCTTCTTTTTCTATAAATACTCCATATATGCTGTTTCTATTTATCTTATTTAATGTTTCATCATATTTTGTGTTATTTACAATCCAATCATGTATATAAAGAATCTTTTCATAGTCTGTATTCATGCTTTGTATTTTTTCTTCTATTTCTTGTACTATGTTGTTTATTTGTTCTTGTGCCTGTTTTATATCATTTTCGCTGTTAAATCCGTCAACATAATAATTGTTTGTTTCATTATCATTTTTTAAATAAATACTATAATTTCCTAATCTATCTCTTTCATAAAATAATATTAATTTTGATGTATCTATATAAAATAAGTCTGGGTTGTCATATTCAAATGCGTTTATTGCAAGTGAAAAAACAGCCTTCATATTTTCCTCAGCATTTTCTGTTTCTATAACCTCACTTATTTTATTTGGTAGAGTTATTTTATAATTTCCTGTTTTCAAATTATCTTTATTTGATTCTAGGCTTTCATATATTAATTTTGAGTATTCTTCTAATTGATTATAATAAAATTTATTGCTATTTATATGTTCTTGTGTATTTTCATTATTATTTGGTTTTTGTTGTATTTCTGGCTCTATAGTTAATTCAGGAGTTTCTCCTGTATCGTCTGGAATTTTTACTGGTTTTATTTCTATTCCTTCATCACTTACTTTAGCAAATTGTATTACTGGTTTTACTACTTTAAAATCGTTGTAAATAGATACAATAAATAAAGAAAATAGTAATATAAATAATATAATTATAATAAATTTAACGAAGTTTATTATTTTATTCATATTATTATCATCTCCTTAATCTTTTGATTTTATAAGAATTAATATTCCATCCTTTACTTTTATTGTTGATTTATCTTCTATTTGCTCATTACTTACACCTATACTCTCTCCTATTTGTAACGTAGCATTAAATAGTGGATATTTAAATCCTTGCAAAGTTACACCTGTTGCATTAGTAGTAAGTGGTAATAAAGAAATATATTTATACTCTTCTTCTTTTTCTATAGTTATATCTTTATTTACTAAAGTAATTTTATTATTTTCATTTAAAATATTACACTCTATATTTTTTTCTAGTGTTTCTTTTAATATATTTATATTTGCAAGCGTATGATCTATTCTACTTCCTATTGCACCTATTATAGATATTTTAGTGCTTTTTATATCTATTGCAAGTTTTAATGCCATATGTGTATCTGTATAATCTTTTTCTGGATTTAATTCTATAATTTTTATTGTTTTATCATTTAAATATTTTTTTAGTATATTTTTATTTAATGAATCAAAATCTCCTATTATATAATTTGGTTTTATATTACATTTATCTAATATTTCTAATCCTTTATCTGATGCAATTATATTATCATATTTATAATTTAATAATGTTTGTTCTAAAAAATCTTTATTTATATTTCCACCTGTTACTATTATTGTTTTCATTTTTATCCCCTATTTATATTATATCTTAAGAATTATCTAAAAACAATGTTTTTTTCTGTATATTGGTGTATAATCAGTATAGTTAGTGAGGTATTATATGAAGAAATTTATTTTTAAAACTATTTTCTGGATTTTTATTTTACTGATTATTATAAGTTCTATAATATTAGGATTAGGATACTTAAAGTACAAAGATGCAGTTAATGAAATATCAATACCAAACAAAATTCAAAAAATAAAAGAAAATAATAATTATACAAAAATAGAAGAAATTTCGAATAATTATAAAAATGCCGTTGTTGCTATAGAAGATCATAGATTTTATAATCATAATGGAATAGACGTTTTATCTATAATACGTTCTACATACGTTAATTTTAGGAATAAATCTTTAAATTATGGAGCAAGTACAATTACTCAACAAGTAGCAAGACTACTATATTTTACACAAGAAAAATCGCCTATTAGGAAAGTTGCAGAAATATTTGTTGCTTTTGATTTGGAAAAAAATTACTCAAAAGATGAAATTTTAGAATTATATTTAAATCTAATGTATTTCGGGAATGGATATTATGGAATACACGACGCTTCATTCGGGTTTTTTAATAAATCCCCAAAGGATTTATCATTTTATGAGGCTACATATTTAGCTGGACTTCCTAATGCACCAAGTGTATATTCTGAAAATGATGAACTAGGAGAAGAAAGAAGGCTTCAAGTTGTTAATGCAATGAAAAAATATGGATATAGTGATGAATAATCTAAAATAGTAAAAAAGGGGCCAGGCCCCTTTTTTACTATTTTATGTTATTTAACTAGTTCCATTGTTTCTTCTGCTATTTCTAATTCTTCGTTTGTTGGTATTATATACATTTTTATTTTTGAATCAGGTGTGCTAATAATTCCTTCATACATTTCATCATCATTATGTGAATTGTCAAATTTTATTCCTAATTCTTCTAATCCTGATACACATTTTGAAAGTACATCTGGATTGTGTTCTCCTATTCCACCTTCAAATATAATTGCATCTACATGTCCTAATACTGCCATGTATGAACCTATGTATTTTTTTACTCTATATGCAAACATATCTACTGCAAGTTTTGCTTTTTCGTTTCCTTTTTTTATTAATTCTTTTAAGTCTCTTATATCCCCTGTTATTCCAGTAATTCCTAATAGTCCTGATTTTTTATTTAGAACTGTCATCATTTCGTCTATACTTAAATTTTCTTTTTTCATTACAAATTCTAGAACAGCTGGGTCTAGATCTCCAGATCTTGTTCCCATAACTAAACCTTCAAGTGGTGTTAATCCCATTGATGTATCAACACATTTGCCATTTTTTACAGCTGCTATACTTGCTCCATTTCCTAAGTGACAAGATATAATATTTATATCTTCAATGTTTTTACCTAACACCTTAGCTACTTGTTTTGTTATGTATTTATGAGAAGTACCATGTGCTCCATATCTTTTAATTCCATATTTTTCATAATACTCATATGGCACGGCGTAAAGTGATGCTTCTTCTGGTATAGTAGAATGAAATGACGTATCAAAAACTAATACCTGTGGAATTCCAGGCATTATTTTTGTACATGCTTCAATCCCTTGTATGTGTGCTGGATTATGAAGTGGTGCATATTCTATTGCACTTGTATATCTTTTCATAACTTCATCTGTTACTAAAACAGATCCAGTAAATGTAGGTCCTCCATTTACTATTCTATGTCCTATACCATTAATTTCTGATAAATCTTTTATTGCTCCTGTTTCTGGATCTAATAAAAATTTTACAACTTCTTCAAATGCAACTGTATGATTTGGTAAGTCTAATTCTTTTTTTAATTTTTTTCCATCCTTTCCTTTATATTCCACAAAAGGACTTTCAATTCCTTTTACTCCTATTCTATCACATTTTCCTGATGCTAGTACTTCATCATTTTCCATTTCGATTAATTGATATTTTAATGATGAACTACCACAATTTACTACTAAAATTTTCATAACTATTATATTTCTCCTTCTTTTTTATAACTTTATTCAATTTAAAATTAATCAAAAGCGAGTAGTACTAGGCAAACAAATAAAAATTTTTGAAACTATACAATTGTATGTTGAAAAAATTTTTATGCAGTTTAACGACGTAATACAAAGCTTTTCATTAATTTTCCTGGGCTTGTACACATGTAATAGCCACAACTCCCACTATATCTTCTGCCTTACATCCTCTTGATAAATCATTTACTGGTTTTGCCATTCCTTGACATATTGGTCCATATGCTTCTGCTTTTGCTAATCTTTCTACTAGTTTATATCCTATATTTCCAGCTTGTAAATCTGGGAATATCATAGTATTTGCAGTTCCTGCAACTTTACTTTGTGGTGCTTTTGATTTAGCAATGCTTGGTACTATTGCTGCATCAAATTGCATTTCTCCATCTATTAATAATTTTGGTTCTTTTTCTTTTGCAAGCTTCGTTGCTATTCTTACTTTATCTACTTCCTCTGCTTTTGCACTTCCCATTGTTGAATATGAAAGCATTGCTATTTTTGGTTCTTTTTTAATTATTTGTTTGAAACTTTTTGCTGTAGAAATTGCAATTTCTGATAATTCTTCTGAATTTGGATTTTGATTTAACCCGCAATCAGAAAATATAAATACTCCATTTTCACCAAACTCACAATTAGGAACTTCCATTACAGCAAATGTTGAAACTAATTTTGTTCCTGGTGCTGTTTTTAAAATTTGAAGTGCTGGTCTTAATGTATCTGCTGTTGAATGTGCAGCTCCTGATACTAATCCATCAGCTTTTTCTTGTTTTACCATCATCATTCCAAAAAATACTGGATCAAGCATTAATTCCCTTGATTTTTCTATTGTCATGCCTTTGTGTTTTCTAAGTTCATAAAAAGCATTTACATATTCATCATAATCTTTTGAACCTTTTGGTTCTATTATTTTAGCTTTTGAAATATCAAAATTGTTTTCTTTTGCTATTTTTACTATTTCTTCCTTATTACCAATTAATATTATTTTACAGAATTCATCCTTAGAAATTATATCTACTGCTTTAAGAGTTCTTATATCTGTTGCTTCTGGTAATACAATTGTTTTTACATCTTCCTTTGCCCTTTTCTTAATTTCATCTATAAATGGCATTAAAATTCCTCCTTACTATAAATTTAAACATACTTATATATTATATAGATAAATTTAAAAAAGTACAATATTTTTTTAAAAAATTATAGCTTGTCCCCCTTTTACTGTAAAATAAATTGTAGTTTAGAAGTTAGAAATTAGAGGTTAGAGATTAGAAATAAACCATTGCAAACAACAACAAGCCAAATGCAAACGCCGTAGGGGCGGGCCTTGTGTCCGCCCGCAAAAATTAGCAAATCAACCAATTGCAAATGTGTAGGAGTCGCACCCCTGGGCGACCCACAGTAAAACAACCCGTAGCAAGTATATTGCAAACGCTGTAGGGGCGGGCCTTGTGTCCGCCCGAAAAAAAATTAGCAAAAAAGCTAATTGCAAACGTTGTAGGGGCGGAATCAATTTCCGCCCGAAAAACAATAAATAATTCCGGGCAGATATGGAATCTG
>CANQMG010000071.1 GCA_947624925.1 uncultured Clostridia bacterium
ACATATAGCTCTTTTTGTGTTATAGCCCATTTAATAAGGGGGCTGTCATCCGAAGGCTGACTGGGGGTTCTTAGACAAAATGTAAAAAATAAAAAAATCTAAAATAAAAAAAACGTAGGGGCAAGTCTTGTGCTTGCCCAGGCTCCAAAGAATTTACCAAAATTGTTAAACCATAAAATTTTAGCTATTCCTTCGAAGATGGGCAAGCACAAGACTTGCCCCTACAATCAAAAAAATAGAATTAAAATTTTATTAAATTAAAAATTAAAATTGTTATTAAATTTTAAATTTTTATAGATTTAATTAATATAAAAAAACAAGGGAGGAAAATGTAAAAATGAATAAAAAAGAAAGAAAAAATAAAAATTCATTTGTTAATTCAAAATCTAACAAACAATTTCTAACATCTAAATCAGGTATAACACTAATTGCACTAATATTAACAATAATAATATTATTAATATTAGCAATGGTAAGCATAAGTTATATAATGAGAGAAAACATAATAAAACACGCAGAAACTGCAGTAGATCAATATCAAATAGAGGCAGAAAAAGAGGCAATAGAATTAGCATATGAAGAATATGTAATGGATGGATTAAATGATAAAAATGCAAAATTAAATATGGATGGACAAGCAGAAGTAACTGAAAATAAAGATGCAGATGGAAATAATAATGGCTGGACAGTAACATTTCCAAACTTACACGTTTATTACGTAGATAGTAATGGAAATATTAGTGAAAAAAATAATAATAATCCTGAAGGAAATGAGCCAAGTGATAATCCTGAAGAAGAAACACCAGCCAAATATTTTACCTGGGAAACAACAGAAACAGAGGCAACAGTAACAGGCTTAACAGACGAAGGAAAAGCACTTTCAGAAATATCAATACCATCAACATATAATGGAAAACCAGTAACTAGGATAGGAGAATATGCATTTGAGATTAAGAATTCAATCATTACTAAGGTAACTATTCCTAATAGCATAAAAATTATTGGAATGGGAGCATTTAATAGTTGTAAAATAACGGAAATTATTATTCCTAATGGGGTAACTACAATTGATTATAGTGCTTTTGCATTTTGTGACTTATTAAAAAATGTTGAAATTTCAGAAAGTGTGACAACAATAAATGATGGTGCGTTTGGTAGTTGCTCAAGTTTAGAAGAAATATATTTACCAGAAAATATAACATTCGTAGGAAATGGTACTTTTACAGGTTGTGATAAATTAACAATTTATGTAAATAAAACTAAAGAAGAAACGTCGAGTTGGGCATTCGATTGGAATTCAGGCCGAAAGGTTGTTTATAAAGGAGATGAAGAAATAAGTAATAGTGCTGGCTAAATTAATTCATAGCTCAATAATTAAAATTATAAACAAGAATTTAAATTTTATATAAAATAGGCATATGCAATTTATATGCTTATTTTTTGTTGATAAAATATTACATATGTGATAAAATGAAAACATTAAATAGGTGGAGGGAAAGTAATGCAAGACAGACAAAAATATATTAGAAATTTTAGTATAATTGCACATATAGATCACGGAAAATCAACATTGGCAGATAGACTTATAGAAATGACAGGTGTTTTATCTGCAAGAGAAATGCAATCTCAAGTTTTAGATAATATGGACCTAGAAAAAGAAAGAGGAATTACTATAAAGTCTCAAGCTGTTAGAATGAAATATAAAGCAAAAGATGGAAATGAATACATATTAAATTTAATTGATACACCAGGACATGTCGATTTTAATTATGAGGTATCAAGAAGTTTAGCAGCGTGTGATGGAGCAATTTTAGTTGTAGATTCATCACAAGGAGTAGAAGCACAAACATTAGCAAATGTTTACCTAGCATTAGATAATAATCTTGAAATTTTACCTGTTTTAAATAAAATTGATTTACCAAATGCTAGACCAGATGAAGTAAAAAAAGAAATAGAAGACATAATAGGAATTCCAGCTCAAGATGCTCCTTGCATATCTGCAAAGTCTGGATTAAATGTTGATAAAGTGTTGGAAAAAATAGTAACAGATATACCAGCGCCCATTGGAGATGAAAATAAACAAACATCTTGTTTAATTTTTGACTCATATTATGATAATTATAAAGGAGCAATAGCATATGTAAGAGTTATGGACGGAAAGGTAAAAGCTGGAGATGAAATAAAATTAATGGCAACCAACAAGACATTTACAGTTGCGGAAGTTGGCTATTTTGCACCAGGAAACTATATACAAGCAGATGAATTATTAGCAGGTGATGTTGGATATATAGCTGCTAGCATAAAAAGCTTATCTGACTTACATGTTGGTGATACAATTACACTTTTAGACAATCCTGTAAAAGAGCCTTTAAAAGGATATAAAAAAGTACAACCAATGGTATACTGTGGTTTATATCCAATAGATGGTAGTGAATACGAGAATTTAAAAATTGCCCTAGAAAAATTACAATTAAATGATGCGGCTTTAGTATATGAACCAGAAACATCTGCTGCGTTGGGATTTGGATTTAGATGTGGATTTTTAGGTTTACTTCATTTGGAAATTATAGAAGAAAGACTTGATAGAGAATTTGATTTGGGATTAATTACAACATCTCCTTCTGTTATATATAAAGTACATAAAACAGATGGAACTGTAATAGATTTATATAATCCTTCAGAATTACCAAGTTCTCAAGAAATATCATATATAGAAGAACCTATGGTAAAAGCAGAAATATTTACTCCAAAAGAATATGTAGGAAATATAATGGAAATTTGCCAAAGAAGACGTGGCATCTATATAGATATGAAGTATTTAGATGAAACTAGAGTTACATTGATATATGAAATGCCATTAAATGAAATTATATATGATTTTTTTGATAATTTAAAATCAAAAACTAAAGGATATGCCTCATTTGACTATGAGTTTAAAGAATATGTTCGCTCTGAACTTGTTAAATTAGATATCCATGTAAATGGAGAAGGCGTTGATGCATTATCATTTATTGTACATAAGGATTCAGCCTACAATAAAGGTAAAAAAATGGTAGAAAAATTGAAAACTGTAATACCAAGGCAATTATTTGCAATTCCACTTCAGGCGGTTGTTGGAGGAAAAATAATTGCAAGAGAAACTATTTCAGCAATGAGAAAAGACGTTTTAGCTAAGTGTTATGGCGGAGATATAACTAGAAAGAAAAAACTATTAGAGAAACAGAAAAAAGGTAAGAAAAAAATGCGCGAAATAGGTAGCGTAGAACTTCCACAAGAAGCATTCTTAAGTGTATTAAAATTAGATGATGAGTAAAACACAAAAAGGAGAATTTATGAAAGATAATAGAAATTATAAAAAAGAAAAAAGTCAATATGCTAAAAAGTTTAATAAAGAAAATATTGAAGACTCAAAAAACAATTTTAATGACCAAGTTGAAGGACGTAATTCTATTTTAGAACTTTTAGAATCTGAAAAAGATATAAATAAGATATATATATCAAAAGGAGAAAAACAGGGTTCAATTAAAAAAATAATTGCTAAGGCAAAAGAAAAAGGAATTGTAATTTCAGAAATAGAAAAAAGTAGATTAGACCAGATGAGCCAAACTAAAAATCATCAAGGCGTTATAGCTGTTGTTCCACCATATGAATATTGTGACATTGAAGATATATTAGATGTGGCAAATAAAAAAAATGAGCCTAATTTTATTCTAATTCTTGATGGAATTGAAGACCCACATAACTTAGGAGCAATTATAAGAACAGCCGAAACAGCAGGAGTAGATGGAATAATTATTCCTAAAAGAAGGGCCTGTCGGAGTAAATTCTACGGTATCTAAATCATCTGCAGGTGCAGTAGAACATGTAAAAATAGCAAGAGTTAATAATATAAACGAAACGATAAAATATTTAAAAGAAAAAGGATTATGGATTTGCGGAACAGATGGAGATGCAAATACTTACTATTATGAACAAGATTTAAAAGGTCCAATAGCAATAGTTATAGGAAGTGAAGGATATGGAATGAGTAGACTAGTTAAAGAAAACTGCGATTTATTAGTAAAAATTCCTATGAAGGGAAAAATAACCTCATTAAATGCTTCAGTTTCAGCAGGAATAGTAATTTATGAAATTTTAAAACAAAGATTATAAAAAAGTATTGCAAATAAAAGCAAGTAAATATATAATAAATATGAAAAAAATACGAGGAGGATAAAAATGAAAAGTAAAAAAATTATATTAATTGCAATAATTATTGTACTTTTATTAATTTTAATTGCAGGAGGTGCATTTGTATATTTTAAAACTGATTTATTTAAATCAAATGATGAATTATTTTATAAATATGCATTTAATCTTGAACAAATGAAAATTAATAACAAAAACAATAAAAAAATTACAGATTCTAATTCTTTAAAACTTACAGGAGATGCAAGTATCAATTTACAAACAAATTCAGCAAATATGACTGCGGTAGAAACATTATTAAATGGCCTAAAGCTAAATTATGAATATGCACAAAATTTAAATACAAAACAACAACAAGCAAGTGCATCTTTAAATTTCAAGGATAAAGAACTTGCTAATATTAAATATTTAAGAGATGCCGATACATATGGAATTACTATAAAAGATATTTTAACAACATACTTATCAGTTGAAAATAATAATTTAAAAAGTTTATTTTCTAAATTAGGTGTTACTGATGTATCAAATATTCCAGACAAAATAGAATTTAAGGATTATGATACTAAAAATCTAATAGATGAAGAAACTAAAAATTATATTATAGAAAAATATAAGGATGTTATAAAACAAAACATTTCAGTTGACAAGTTTTCAAAAGAACAACAAAATATTACAATTGATGGCGTAGAAGTAAAAGCAAACAAATATAATTTAACTTTAAGTGTGCAAGACATGAAAAACATAGTGTTAGAAGTATTAAAAGCACTAAAAGATGATGATAGAACATTAAATTTAGTTGTAGAAAAAACAGGCTTAATTGCAAGTAGTATGCAAGCAAGTTCTGGAGATACCGAAACATTAAAAAACGATTTGAAAGATAGTATACAAGAAAGCATAGATTCTATTACTGAAGAAACAATTGAAAACAATGATACAATAAAAATATCAGTATATGAAAAAAACGGAAAAACAGTAAAACATGAAATATTGCTAAACGATATTACAATAGTTTCTATTGAGTATACAGATAATAAGATAAACTTCATATTTAATTATAACGGAACACAATTAAATATGACAATAACAACACAATCAGATTCAAATTCAAATACAACAACAATAGATGGAAATATGACGATAGATGATGAAAGTATTCCATTTAAATTTACAGAAACAGAATCAGATAATAATAATGTTATAACAGATAATGTTACTATAGAATTTGGCATAGATGAAAGTAATACAGTAAAGATAGTTTTAAATAATAATATTGAATTATCTGAAAATTTAGAAATTGAAAAATTAACAAACGACAATAGTGTTAAAATAAATGATATGTCAGCAGAAGAAATAGCATCTGTAATGAATACTTTATCTTCTCGAGTAAGCTCAATGTTTGAAAACAAAATAAATGAATTAACAGGTGAAATAGCAAATTCAGGCTCAAGCTCAACTGGAAGTACAAATTTAGGCTCAAGCTCAACTGGAAATTCTATAGATAATGCAATGACTCAAATGAACCAACAAGAAACAGAAGCATTTAATAGTGTATTTTCAGCATTTGAAGGTCAAAATGTTAGTGCATCAATTGTTAAAACTTTAATAACAAAAGTTATTACAAATAATCAATCTACATCAAATGTTGTTAGTATAAATGGTATATCAGATATAACACAATTACAATCATATATAACTAGTATAGATACTACTAAAAAATATACAGTAGTAATGAATAAAGGCTCAAATGGCAAAATAAATAATATAACAATTCAATAATAGTAACTTACGTTACCAATAAATACCAGTAAAAATCTGTTGATTTTTACTGGTATTTGTGCTATTATAATATAAGTCGCCTAGATGCATAAAAAATATATACAAAATTTTAATAAAAAAATTAAAAAAAGTGTTGACAAAAGCAAGTAGGCGTAGTATAATGAAAAAGTTCCTACCATAAGGAACAAAAAGAACATTGAAAAGTAAACAATAAATCCTTTAAGAGACCAAGCGGTAATACAAAGTATTGCCAAA
>CANQMG010000072.1 GCA_947624925.1 uncultured Clostridia bacterium
AAATGTATTAAATTTTATTTTTTGAGCATATTATTATATAAATAATATATTATTTTTCCAATTACCATTTGGGTAATTTGGACGCACGGCGTCGCAAGCGACAGCCGTTATTTTATTTTTATAGAACTTTTAGCATTATATTCTTTGTCTAAATCATTCTTTTCTCTTTGCTCAAAAATAGGATATGCAGTTATAAAAAAGTATTCTTCACTTTTTTCATTTAAAATAATTAAATAATCAATATTTTCTTATTGTATAAAAGTATATAACATTGTTCTATTTTATATTTTGAAATTTACTGCAAACCCTCCTACAAAGTAAATAATTTTCATATAAGAGATTTTTGGCTGGGGTACTGTGATTCGAACACAGGAATGTCGGAGTCAGAGTCCGATGCCTTACCGCTTGGCGATACCCCAATATTTTTTACTATTATATATTTTAACATAAAAATAAAATAAAAAAAGTCTTGTTTTTTTTTCTCTTTTGTGTTAAAATATTTCTTAGTCAATTTATTAAACTTAATTAGGAGGTGCTGTTTATATGGCAAAGTGTGCAATTTGTGAGAAATCTATAAGTTATGGAAATAAACTTAGTATTACTCGTTCACATATAAGTAAAAGAACATCTAGAACTTGGAAACCAAATTTAAGAACTGTTAAAGCAATTGTAGATGGTCAACCAAAAAGAATTAGTGTATGTGCAAAATGTTTACGTTCAGGAAAAGTTAAAAGAGCATAAAAAATCTAAGAAATTATTCTTAGATTTTTTTTACACATTAATTATTAGTATGTAACTATTCTTTTATTCCAAATATTAACTTAACAAAACCTCTTAAAAATTTTGGAACTTTTTTTACTACAATTTTCATATTATTCACACTCCCTTAACTAACATGAAAGCCAAAGTAATCCAACAGCTACAATGGCAATACCAAATATAAACAACCATCCTGTAAAAGGAAGTAATAAAACAAGTAATACCCCTAAACCTAAACCAATCATACAAACAGCACAAGTTTTTTTTAAAACTCTAAACATAATATATTACCTCCTCTTTATATATTATATTATTTTAAATAAAAAGGGTGATTTAAATGTATAAAAAAGATGATGCAATAAATATAATAAAAATATTAAAAGAATATTATCCAGATGCAAAGTGCAGTTTAGATTTTAAAACTCCTTTTGAATTAGTTGTTGCAGTTATGCTTTCTGCACAATGTACAGATGAAAGAGTTAATAAAACTACTCCTTCAATTTTTAAAAAATATTCTACACCAAAAGATTTTGCAAATATAGATATTAATGAACTTGAAAATTTAATACATCCATGTGGATTTTATAAAAATAAAGCCAAAAACATAAAAGCATGCGCTATTAAAATATTAAACGATTTTAATGGAATTGTCCCTTCAAATATGGAAGATTTACTTACCTTACCAGGAATTGGTAGAAAAAGTGCAAATGTAATAATGCTTGAAGTTTTTGGTATAGCTGAAGGTATTGCAGTTGATACACACGCTAAAAGAATTTCAAATAAAATTGGCCTTTCTGATAATTCTGAGCCTGAAAAAATTGAAAATGATTTATTGAAAATTTTTCCTCAAAAATATTTAAAAGACATTAATCATATCTTTATGTGGCATGGTAGGAATATTTGTACTGCTAGAAATTGTAAATGCAATATTTGTCCTATTAATAAATACTGTAAAAATTTTATAGAAAATGTATAAAAAAAATACAAAAAATAATAATACATATTAGAGGTGATAATTTTGACAAATATCAATTGTTCTTCAAATTGTATTTATCAAAAAGATGGTATATGCACTTTTGAAAAAAATATTCCTAAAGCATTAACTCCAAATTCAGATTGTGCTTATTTTTCTGCAAAAGCCAGTAAATAACTGGCTGTTTTATCTAATAAAAAATTTTTTCGAAATTTTTATTAGATAAAAATGCTATAATCGCTATTGCCTTTGAGATTTCCTCCTTTCAGTTGGAAACTCAAATCGGCAAAAACAAAGAGCGCCTAGGCGCTTTGTTCTTATGTTTAATTCTATATTCCAATGATAAATTACCTTAATTTGCGCATTTACGAAATATTCTATACAAGTAATAATTCTACTTTTATTATCATTATTTCATTTTATATTTATAATATATATTTTCACAAAAAAATTACATATATATTGTTTTTTTCATTGACAGTTTTGTGTTTTAGTTATATATTTAACATATATTATTTTTTTAGGAGGTTATTATGAACAAAAAATTTTTTAAATTACTTATTATTTTTACAGTATTATTATCTATTTTAACTGTTACAAGTTTTGCAACATCTGATGATGCAACAACAACCTCTAATTCAGAAAATGAAACTACAACAAGTGAAAACACAGAGGCTACTGAAGAAAATACTACTGAAAATGAGGAAAATTCGGAGGAAGGAGAAACCCAGACTCATGAGGGAGATTTATATGTTGAAGAAGATACTGTTGATATAACAGAAGACCAATATATTGCAGGTAATGCTTATATAAAAGGAAAAGAAGTTACAATCTCAGGACAAATAGATGGTAACCTTTATGTCCAATGTGATAAATTAACATTAAATAAATCTTATATTAGAAATTCAATATTTGTAGTTGCAAAAGAAATTTATTATGACGGATTTTGTAATGATTTATATGCTGTATGTGATAATATGGAAATGACATATGATTCTTATATTATAAGAAATATGAATGCAATAGTAAATTCAAATTTAGTTTTTAAAACAGCTGTTGGAGTTAACGCAAATATAAAAGTTGGAGGAAATATAGATTTTGGAGCAGATGATGACGTTGCTTTAGTTTGTGGAAATTTAAAATTAGATTCTAAATCAGATATTACTCCACCTGATAAAGTTGTTGAAGGTGAATTTACTAATGATAAGGATGCTGTAAAAGATATTAAAGTTTTAAAATATATGAAAAATGGCGATTTCTTCTTTGACAGATACTATTCTAAAACAGCCAAAAATGTAATTTATGTTGTTTTAGCTGTAGTTGCTGTAATAATAATTGCACTAATTGTTATATTCTGTATTTTACCTAAAATAAAAAGTAAGAAAAAAGATACTGTAGAAGATTCAGGTGCAATTCAAAATAAATAATAAATAATTATTATATAAAATTAAATTGAGCAGGTCCTATGACCTGCTTTTTCTATATCTTGCATAATTCTTTTACTGTTTCAGTATAATTTTCTGAATTTACCAAACTAGAACCAACTACCATTATATTTGAGCCAGCTTTTTTTAACTCATCTGCATTATTTAAATTAATGCCTCCGTCTACTTCTATATCTAATTCTAAATTATTCTTTTCAATATAATTTTTTAATTTACTTACTTTTTCTATTGTTTCTGGAATTAATTTTTGACCACCATATCCAGGTTCAACTGTCATTATAAGCACCATATGAATAAATGGCAAATATTTAAAAACTTCTTCTATTTTAGTTTCTGGTTTTATAGCAATTCCAACTTTTATATTGTTTTGCTTTATATAATCTATTATTTCAGATACATTTTTTGAGTCTTTGCACGCCTCTAAATGAAATGTTATTATATTTGGATTAAAATCTAGATAATCATTTATATTACTCTTTACATCTTCTACCATTAAATGTATATCTAATGGTAAATTAGATATGTTTTTTATGTTTCTTACATATTCTATCATTAAATCCAAAGTATTATTTTTTACAAATTTTCCATCCATTACATCAATATGAAAATAATTAATTTTAGCTGCTTCTAAATTATAAAATGTTTTTAATGATTCTTGCTTTTCTACTGATAATATTGAGGCTGAAACTTCTACCATTTATGCTCCTCCCTGTCTTTTAATTCTTCATAAATTTTACAAAATCTATTATATCTTCCAGAATCTATTTCTCCTTCTAATACTTTTTCTTTTATTTTACAATTTTCTTCTTTTATATGATTACAATCTTGATATTCACAAGAATTTATATATTTACTAAATTCTAAAAAAAATTCGTCTAGATTATTACTTTCAATTTCATAAATATCAAAAACTCCAAATCCAGGTGTATCTGCAATATATGTTTCTTTATCTATTTTATATAGCTTAGTATGTGTTGTAGTATTTTTTCCCTTTTTATTTTTAAAGCTTACTTCTCCTTCTTCAGTTACATTATTTTCAAATATTTTATTTATTATACTAGATTTTCCTACACCTGAATTTCCTGAAAAAGCACTTATATTTTTATTTAATATCTCTTTTAACTCTAATATGCCTTCACCAGTTTTGGCATTAGTTTTTATCACTTTATACCCAATATTTTTATAAACATTTTCTATAGTCTGTGCTGTTTTGTTATCTAAATCTATTTTATTTATAACAATTATTGGTTTAATATTTACATATTGTGCGAAACACAATTGTTTATCTAGCATTAATAAATCTGGCTTGGGATTTTTAGAAGATATTACTAGTAACATCTGAGAAATATTTGCTATTTTAGGTCTTTTTATATAACTTGTTCTCTTATATACTTTATTTATTACGCCTTTGCTTTTATCTAATATTTCGACATCTACAATATCTCCTACTACTGGCAATATTTCTTCTTTTTTAAATTTACCTCTTGAAGCACATTCATATGTTTCATTATTTATTTCAACTATAAATAAATTTGATATTATATTTATTACCAGTCCTTTTTTTATCATATTTCTCCCTTTATTATTCAAATGTATAACTTGTAACTTCGTTTAAGTTAATTTGCTCCTGTCTTTTTACTACTTCATTAACTCTAATTTGTACTTCTACAGTACCTATTCCTCGTATTTCTTTACTTATGCTTGATAATGTTGGATTATTCATTGCTGAATACCATGAGGTTCCATCTACCAATATTTCTACTTTAACTTCTTTAGGTTTATTGGTTGTAACTGTTTCTCCTGTTGTTTCATTATATTCTGTTTCATATTCAATTTCTCCCTCTAATATAGATTGTAAGTTTACATTAATTACCGCTTTCTTTTGCTTAGGAATTGAATTTACAGTTATTGTTATTTCACTATCTTTTTCTACTTGAGTTTCGGCATCTAAGCTTTGTTTTATAACTTGACCATCATTTTTAGTTTTATCTTCAGAAGTTAAAACAGTTTTTAACTTTAGTTTTGCTTTTTCTATTGCCTCTTTTGCCTCAGCCTCAGTTTTTCCAATTAAATTTGGAACTGTTACTTTTTCTATTTCCTTACTTACTACTAATTTTACTGTTTCACCTGCATTTACCTTTTTGTCTTTTTCTATAGACTGTGTTATTACAATTCCAGCTTCAACATCTTTATCTTCTTTTTCTTCTATTTCATAAAGTAAATTTAAAATTTCTAATTCTTGTATTGCCTCATCCTTAGTTAAACCAACTAGTTTAGGAACTATTACAATTTCTTGTCCCTTACTTACAACTACCTTTATTGTATTCTTTTCTTTTATTTTATAATTCTCCACATATGGAGGATCTTGAGATATAATAATTCCTTCAGGAATTTCTTTATCATATACTTCTTCTTCTACTTCATATATTAAATTTAATTTTTTAACAGTATCTTCTGCTTCAACATTTGATAAGCCAACAACATTTGGTATTTGTACATCTTTAACACTTAGTTTATTTAGTAAAAACATTGTTGACATTATAGTTATAGCAAATATTATTAAAAGAATAATCATAAACATAAGTATTTTGTGAGATTTAACAAACTTTTTAAATCCCTTTTCTTCTTTTTTTCTATTTTCTGTTTCTTCAGATTTATCGTAAATTGTAGATATTCTTTGTGTGGCATCTATATTTGCACTACTTCCATCTAATATAACAAAATTTCCATCTGGATTTTTTAATGACATACTTAAATCTCTTAACATTTCTGTTGCATTAGCATATCTTAATGATGCATCTTTTTGCATAGCTTTCATAATAATTTTGTTTAATGAATTTGGAATTTCATTATTTAAAACTTTAGGCTCTACAGGTGTTTCTTGCATATGTTTTAAGGCTATAGAAACTGGTGTATCTGCATTAAAAGGCACTTTACCTGTAACCATTTCGTATAATACTACTCCTAATGAATATAAATCAGATTTTTCATCTGTATATCCACCTCTTGCATGTTCAGGTGAAAAATAATGTAC
>CANQMG010000073.1 GCA_947624925.1 uncultured Clostridia bacterium
TAACGAAGTGGAGTGCGAATTGGAGCAACTTACAGATATTCTTTTAATTAAAAAAGTAGAATATATTAAATTATTTGCTATCTTATTTTTAACTACACATATATTAATAAATTATAAATCGTAAGTTGCGACCCCAAGGCTCCTTAAAGATAAAATAGAATAAAATTTTATGGTTAAAATAATAATATCATTAAAACAAAATATATAAAAACATTAAAATAAAAAAAATTTTAGCTATTCCTTCGAAGATGGGCAAGCACAAGACTTGCCCCTACAATCAAATAAAATAGAATTAAAATTTTATATTGTAAAAAATAGAATAATAAGAATTATTATTTACATTAAAACCCATAAAAACGTTAAAATAAAATTTTATTAAAAAAATTAAAATTGTTATTAGATTTTAAATCTTTATAGATTTAATTAATATAAAAAAATAAAAAATCAAAAAGGAGGAAAAAATGAATAAAAAAGAAAGGAAAAATAAAAAAACTAAAAACTTATGCGTAAATTCAAATACTAACAACCAATTTCTAATTTCTAAATCAGGTATAACTCTAATTGCGCTAATTCTAACAATAATAATATTATTAATATTAGCAATGGTAAGTATAAGTTATATAATGAGGGAAAACATAATAAAACACGCAGAAACTGCAGTAGACCAGTATCAAATAGAGGCAGAAAAAGAGGCAATAGAATTAGCATATGGAGAATATGCAATGGATAAAGTAACAGGAAAATCTGATGCAACTTTAACAGTAGATGGAGCAGATAGCGTAGAACAAGATGGCAAAACTGGTAGTTGGACGGTAACATTCCCAAATGGAAATGTATATACTGTAGATAAAAATGGAAACATAACAGGACCAACAATTGATGGTGGAGATGGAGGAGGAGGCTCTAATCCATCAAAATATACAATTAAAGATATCGAAAAATTAAGTGAAGGTGAAATATTATATTGGGATGGAGATGAAGATGGAACCGAAGATGAATGGATTATATTTAACAAAGATGATGAATATACTGAAATAATATCCAAAAATACAATGGGAGCATTAAACTTAGGACTTGATGATACATTTCAAAAAGATTGGGAAAATGACTCTAATTTGAAAGAAAAAGCGGATGTATTCAAAGAAGATGGAGAAGTGGATTATAATGAAAGGGCATTATATTCATATAACTATGCAATAAAAACAATAAATGATTATTGCAAATCTCTTATAACAGGTGCAAATAGTATTGATAATGCTACTGTAAGGAGCATTGGTTTATCTACTGAAAAAGAAGAAACAATGGAAAAGGTTCTTGATGGATGTAATATAAGAATTAAAGATGCGGATAATGAATCAGAAAGTGAAACAGATTTTAATAAGATGGTGAAACTAGGAATAGCAAAGTCTGGAGATGAAAAAGATTATTGGTATGCATCAAGGAGGGTAATTAAAGAAAAAGAAAATAGCGATTCGTTCAGGATTACTAGTGTTGGTGAGAGTGGCGAGCTCAGTGAAAAAAGTTTAATTGTGCAACTTTGGTATGATGGTGATTCCGGTTATGGTGATAAAATGTTTATAGAATTAGGAGGATCTTCGATACCAGTACGTCCTATTGTAACAATTCCAATTTCAGAATAATTAACAAATTATCATAAAAATTTAATGTTTACACAAACTTTCTGAAATGCTTGAAAAAGTTATTAATATATATTTTTATTATATTTCTAAATTAAAACAAAAAACAAGCTTTAAAATTGCTTGTTTTTTTGTTTTAAAACTATTGGAAAATTTAGTAAAGTGTGTTAGAATAGTATTGCTTATTAAAATGCAAAGGAGATATACTATGAGTTTTTTTGAAAAATTAAAAAACGGTTTAAGCAAAACAAAAAATTCTTTTGATGAAAAGATGAATAATATATTTAGTACTTTTAGAAAAGTAGACGAGGAACTGTTAGATGAATTAGAAGAAGTTCTTATAATGTCTGATATTGGAATGGATACTTCAGTTAAAATAATAGAGAATTTAAGATTAAGGATAAAAAAAGAAAAAATTGAAGATTCTGAAAACGTAAAACAAGCATTAAGAGAAGAAATCTCTAAAATATTAGATATAGATAATAAAGAATTAAAATTACAAACTAAACCTTCTGTTATATTAGTTGTTGGTGTTAATGGAGTAGGAAAAACTACATCTATTGGGAAGATTGCAAATAGACTAAAAAAAGATGGAAAAAAGGTTATACTTGCTGCAGCAGATACTTTCAGAGCAGCAGCTGTAGAGCAATTAGATATATGGGCTAAAAGAGCAAATTGTGAAATTGTAAAAAAAGATGAAGGCTCTGATCCAGCATCTGTTGTGTTTGATGCAATTAAAGTTGCAAAAGAGGAAAATGCAGATATTTTAATTTGTGATACAGCTGGAAGATTACATAATAAAAAATACTTAATGGATGAATTATATAAAATACAAAAGGTTATTGAAAAAGAATTACCACAAGCAGATAAAGAAGTTTTACTTGTTCTTGATGCAACAACAGGACAAAATGCTATAGCACAAGTTAAAGCTTTTAAAGAAACAGCACCAATAACAGGATTAGTTTTAACTAAACTAGATGGAACTGCCAAAGGAGGAGTAGTTATAGGAATAGTTAATGAAAATAAAATACCTGTAAAATTTATTGGAGTTGGTGAGCAAATAGAAGATATGGAAATTTTTAATAGCGAAGATTTTGCAAAAGCTATAATATAAAGGGAGGAATATAAAGTGGCAAAAAAAGTTCTAACAGGTAAGACAAAAGTTTTTTTAGTAATAACATTTTTAATTTTATTCATTTCATTCATAATAATATCATATAGAGTAAGTTTTTTGGAATATTTAGAAATAGGTCCAGAATTTATAGAAATATTTAATAATAATTATAAATATCAAATTACGATAACTCTTATAAATTTTATGATTATATATATTGGAATGTATATAACAACTAAATTTATAAAAAGAGGGTTAAAGAAATTTTTTATAGAAGAAAAAAGAGAATTTCCAAAATTACCTAACAAATCAATTTCTTTCATAGTAGCTGGAATTGTTAGCCTAATTACAACTCCTATGATAAAAGAAAAAATAATAACACTTCTAAATTCAGCATTATTTGGTGAATATGATCCAATATTTAATATAGATATAGGCTTTTTTATATTCCAAAAACCATGTATAGAAGCATTAATGTATTATGTAATTGGATTATTTATAATGCTAACTGTATATATTGTAATTTATTACATATGTGCATTTAATAAATATTTTGATGGAATAGATCCTGAAGTATTAAAAAAGAATACATTTATAAAACATATAAAATTTAATTTACTTATTGTTATCTTTATAATAGCAGGATTGATACTTATAAAAACACAAGGAGTTGTATTACAGGAAAATATTAATTTAGATAATGATACTTCAACAAAAATAGTGGGAGCTGGTATAACTGATGCTAATATAAAAGTATGGGGCTATAGAGGACTAGCTGTTATACTTATAGTTTCAGTATGTTTAGCATTAAAAGCATTTAAAAATGAAAATTCAAAAAAAGTGCTTATATCTTTAGGAATAGTACCAGCATATTTAGTTTGTTTATTTGTAATTATGTTAGGTTTTCAGGTGATTTTTGTAAATCCAAATAAGTTTGATAAGGAAAAAGATTATATATCATATAATATAGAAAATACCAAAACTGCATATAATATCAATATAGAAGAAATAGAAAAAGATTATTCAGGAACAGTTACTTTAGATGAACTAAATGAAAATGAAGATATTATTTCAAATATAGCAATTGTAGATGATGACATAACATTGAAAACTCTTTCTTCACTTCAAACAAATACAGGATATTATAAGTATAGGAATGCAGTGCTAAATAAATATAACATAAATGGAAAAGATAGTTTAATTTATATATCACCAAGAGAAATAGTAAATGAGTCAAGAAGTTATAACAATAAAACATATGAATATACACATGGATTTGGGGCAATAATATCATATGGAAGCAAAGTAGATGAGAATGGTAATATTGAATATATACAAAGAGATTTTAATGAATTAGATAAGGGAATAAGTATTAAAGAACCAAGAATTTACTTTGGTTTAGAAACTGATAGTACAATAATTACAAATACAAAAAACAAAACCGAATTTGATTATCCTCAAACATCAAAAACAAATGCACAAAATACATATGATGGAAAGGCAGGACTAAATTTAGGTTTCTTAGATAGATTAGTTATAGGAATATCACAAAAAGATATAGGATTAGCATTTGGAACGAATGTTACACCAGAAAGTAAAATACTGATAAATAGAAATATAAGACAAAGAGCAAAAGTAATTATGCCAAATCTTTTATATGATGAAAATCCATATATGGTTATAACAGATGAGGGAAGATTAGTATGGGTTTTAGATGCATATACAGTATCAAATCAATATCCATATTCTCAAAAAACTATAATAGAATATGAAAATTATAGACAAGAAATTAATTATATAAGAAATTCAGTAAAAGTATTGGTTGATGCATATGATGGCACAATGAAATTTTATTTAACAGATAAAACTGACCCAATCGCAATGTACTATAACAATACATATCCATCTTTATTTATAGATGGTGATTTAATACCTAATGATATAGCAAGTCATTTTGTATATCCAGAATTTTTATACAAAGTTCAATCAGAGGTGTTAAAGAATTATCATGATATTACTGCAGATGTTTTATATAGAGGTGATGATATATGGGATAATGCCACATATACTACATCAAATACATCAGTAGTAGGAACAAAAATGGATTTATATCATACAATGATAAATACAGAAAATGGAGTAAATATAGGAACTATATTCCCATATACAATAGAAGATAAACAAAATATAAATTCATATTTAATAGGATATACTAATGGAAAAGAAAATATCTTAAAATTATATAAATATAAATCAGGAAGTAATGTATTAGGACCAATTCAACTAGATAAACAAATAGAAGAAGATGAAACAATCTCTAAGGAAATACAAAATATAAATCTAACAGGTACAAGAATGATTAAAAATATAGTTATTGTTCCTATAAATAATACACTTATATATGTTGAGCCAATATATACTCAAGCATTAAATGAACAAAATAGTGTTCCTGTTTTAAAGAAAATTATTGTTGCATCTGGTAGTAAACTTGCTATTGGAAATACATTAGAAGAAGCCCTAAAAGATTTGGTATCACAATACGCAGTAAATATAGAGGTAGAAAATACAGATACTATAGATGGATTAATGGAAGCCATAATTAAAGCAAATAACAACCTAAAAGAATCTAGTGATACAAACAATTGGGAAATGATAGGTAAAGACATTACAAGATTGCAAGAATTAATAGATAGGCTAGAAGAATTAAACAAACAAAAAGAAGAAGAAAATAAAACAAATAAAAATAATAATTCTGTAAATAATACAGTAAACACAGTAGAAAATGTAATTTATTAAATAGAAAATAATAATAAAATTTTGCAAGATAATTTTGAAAAATTGTAGTGGCAGGTCTTGTGCCTGCCAAGAAGACATATAATATTATTATCTTGCATTTGTAGAATTGTTCTTTTGGCTATTACAAGGTGGAGTTAATGGAAGACAAAGAACTAAAAAGATTAAATAGCAACTTAGAAAAAATAAATTATATGCTAGAAAAAAATAAAATATTAGAATTATCAGAACTGTTAGACAACAAGAAAAAATTATTTGTTCGAAACCTAATTTCTGGAATATTTAAAGGAATAGGAATAGGTATTGGATTTAGTTTATTAACAGCTGTATTAGTATATATATTGCAAAAAATTGTAAAATTAAATATTCCTATAATTAGTGAATATATAATAGATATTATAGAAATAGTAAAAAGGGCAAAATAAATTTTTATTAGATAAAAATGCAACAATCGCTATTGCCTTTGAGATTTCCTCCTTTCAGTCGGAAACTCAAATCGGCACGAACAAAGAGCGCCTAGGCGCTT
>CANQMG010000074.1 GCA_947624925.1 uncultured Clostridia bacterium
ATTGCAGATACTTATGAGCCAGGTTCAACATTTAAATTGGTTACAGCAACAGCATCTTTAGAGGAAGGAATAACAACAACAGACAAAGCAGGAGAATTTACATGTACTGGCTCAATAGAAATAGCTGGAACTAGAATAAAATGTTGGAGATATTATAGACCACATGGACCAGAAAGCTTAAGACAGGCACTTATGAATTCTTGTAATCCAGTATTTATAGGATTAGGTCAAAAATTAGGAGTTAGAAAATATTATGAGTATTTAACAAAATATGGATTTTTGGATAAAACAGGAATAGATTTACCAGGTGAGGCAAAAGGAATATTTTTAGCAGAAGATAAAGTAGGTCCGGTTGAGCTTGCAACAATATCTTTTGGCCAAAGATTTGAAGTAACTCCTATACAAATGATAAGTATGGTTTCTACTATAGCTAATAAAGGTATAAGAATGAAGCCAAGAATTGTAAAAGAAATAATAGATAATATAAACAACGAAACAGAAAAAATAGCACCAGTAGAAACTGGTAGAGTAATATCAGAAGAAACAGCTAAAAATGTATTAAGTATGATGGAATCAGTAGTTGCAGAAGGAACAGGAAAAAACGCACAAGTTAAAGGATATAGTGTAGGAGGCAAAACAGGAACTTCAGAAGACGGTGTTAATACAAATAAATATGTAACATCATTTATAGGAGTTGCACCAGTATCTGATCCAAAAGTTGTAATTCTAATTACATTATATAATCCGACAGGAGAAGGGGGACACCAAGGAGGTGCCTGAGTAATTTTAACAACACATTTGGAAAAGGGTGGAAAAGGAGATGGTTCTCTTTTCTGGAAAATGGGACGGTTCTCTTTTCCACCCTTTTTCATTTTTTTTAGAATTTAATAACAAAATGGAAAATGGGACGGTTCTCTTTTCCACCCTTTTTCATTTTTTTTAGAATTTAATAACAAAATAAAACATCTAAAAGCTTGTATGAGCAGAACTTGTGCCTGCCTATCTTCGAAGAGATTACAAAAAAAATGTCAATTTTTGTTGATTTTTTTTTATTACTATGATTTAATATAATAAAATATAAACTATTTATAAGAAATACTCTAATTATAAATTTAAAATATATAAAATTAGTAATTATAAGATTTTAAATTCATACAAAAGATAAGGAGGTGGAATTATTAAGTTTATAATTTTGAAGAATTTCTTAAATAGGTAATAAATATAAATACTGTGTTTATTTAAATTACTAGCTTATAATAATTGTAATCAAATATTAAATAAAAAAGGGGGTAAAATAAATGAAAAGTGAAAAAGATTGGTTAGTTACACTTTTATTAAGTATATTTGTAGGAACATTAGGAGTACATAGATTTTATGTTGGTAAAATTGGTACAGGAATTCTAGAATTATTAACATTAGGTGGTTGTGGAGTTTGGACTGTAATAGATATTATTATGATAATAACAGGCAATTTCAAAGATAAAGAAGGAAATGAAATTAAGAGTTAATGTAATTTCACTAATACTATTAAATGTATTATTATATGTAATATTATATAAAATTCCAATTAATTCTAAAATACTAGAAAATATATGCTTAATAAAAGCAATAACAGGAAAAGAATGTTGGAATTGTGGAATGACTAGAGCTTTTTTATCAATTTTACATTTTGATTTTTATTCTGCATACAAATTTAATAAAAGGGTATTTATCGTTTTTCCAATGACTATTGGAATTTATTTATATAATTATTATAAATATTTTATTAAAGGGGGTGTAGAAATTGAGCGAAAAAGGTAAATGCATTTTAGCATATTTATTAGGTTGGGTAGGTGGATTAATAGTTTTATATGCATTGAAGGATAATACAAGAAATACAAAACTTCATGCTGCTCAGGCAATAACATTAAGTCTTGGATATATTATAATTAATACTGCTTACAGTTTTATACCAATTACTATACCATTTTTTGGAACAGCATTATCAGTAGTTTATGTTGTTGGTTTGATAATGGGAATAGTAAAAGCAAATAAGGAAGAAGAAGATCCAGAACTACCCGTAATTGGAAATTTAGCAAAATCTATATTTGGTAAAAAAATAGAAGAATAATGTTTAATAAACATATAGTTGGAAAAGAGGACTGGAAAATAGGATAGTTTTCTTTTCCATTTTTTATTTTAAATATAAATATATAAAAAAAGTCAAATATTGTATTTACTTTTAGAAAATTTAGTGATATATAATAAATATGGGTTTTGTATTCTAAAGATAAAGGGGGTGAAAAAGTGGTTAAAGCCAAATATATAATTATGCTTATATTGGTAGGATTTCTATTATTTGTTCCAAATATTGTAAAAGGAGCAGATGTACAAACATATAAGGATGATGCACAAAATATAGAATGGGAATATAAATTAGATGATAATGAAAACGTTATAGATTTAAGATGTAAAACTACTAGCAAAACAGGAAAAGTTACAATTCCAAGTAAAATAAATGGGCAAACTGTTATTTCATTAAGTGGATATAGTTATCAATATAATGGAGCATTTCAAGGTTGTGCTGGCATATCAGAAGTAGTTATACCAAATACAATAACAACAATAGGCACTCATGCTTTTGATGCTTGTACCGGATTAAAAAGTATAGTAATACCTGATAGTGTTACTAAAATTGAATCTTATGCTTTTGTAAATTGCTCTGGGTTAACATCTGTAACTTTTTCAAAGAATCTTACATCAATAGGAAATTCTGCTTTTGAGAAGTGTACAGGTCTTAAAGATTTAACAATTCCTAATACTGTTACAGTAATTGGAGGAAGTGCTTTTAGAAATTGTAGCGGATTGAAAAAAATAACGCTTTCTAATAATTTATCAAAAATAAGTGATTGCACATTTCAAAATTGTAGTGGCTTAACAAGTGTAATAATTCCAGATAGTGTTACTACCATAGAGGGAGATTGGTCAAATATTTATGGAGCATTTGGAGATTGTAAAAATTTACAAAAAGTCTTAATTCCAGATACTGTTGCAAGTATAGGACAAGGTGCTTTTCAAGGATGTTCAAAACTTACTATTTATGGTAATGATAATATGGTTTCTAAAGAATATGCTGAAGAATATAAAATACCTTTTGATTATATTGCAAATTGGGATAAAGCAGGTTCAGGAAATGATATAACAGCACCTACGGTTGAAGATATTTTTGTAACTTATGAAAGTGTAATGAGTTATAGTAAAGATGAAAATAAAGGTATGTATATAGTTCCAGCACAAGCTAAATTAGTAATTAATGTAGTATTTAGTGAAGTTGTAGATGGAACTACAGTTCCAACTTTAACTATTAAATTTGGGAATGGACAAAATATACAAATAACAGATGGAACAGTTGGTGGTTCTAAAATTACATATGTTTATACTGTAAAAAGTACAGATAAAGGTATAATGGCAACAGTTGATTATAAGGGAGGAAATATTAAAGATGCTGCTGGTAATACTGCAACATTAAGCTGTCCTGCTTTAAGAATTCAATATAGTATTGATGGAGGAGATTTAATATATGCAAATGGAACTGTAACAAATCCAAGCAATAATGTAAATAATGCTGATACAACAAATGGAGGAACAAATAGCGGAGGTTCTAACAATGGAAGTACAACAAATGTTGGTACAAATAATGGAGGTTCTAGCAATAGTGGAACAACAAGTGGTGGAAATAAAGTAGGAACTACTAGTGGAGTAGATAAAACAGTAGCTACAGGAACTTTACCACAAACAGGAATTAAAATTGGATTGGTGATATTATTAATTTCTATAGTAATTACTGGTATATCATCTTATGTAAAAACAAGAAAATATAAGGATATATAATGAAAAGAGGAAAAGTGGAAAAGAGGGCTATTCTCTTTTCATTTTTTTAAGAATTTAATGGAAATGGGGACGGCAGGCTGGAAATGGGGACGGTTCTCTTTTCCACCCTTTTCCATTTTTTTAAGAATTTAATAACAAAATAAAATCTCCAAAAGCTTGTAGGAACAGGACTTGTGCCTGCCTATCTACGAAGAGATTACCCTATTTTATATTAAAAAAATAGACTAATATAAATTATTTTTTTTCATTTCTTTTTAATTTTAAAAATAAATTTTTTAGGAAAATTAAATGTGTTAAAAATATATTAAAAAAGTATGAAGGAAGGAAATATTATGATACATAAAATGAAATTAAAAGAAAGTCCATTTGAAAGAATAAAAGATGGAACAAAAACCATAGAATTTAGATTATATGATGAAAAAAGAAAACAAATAAAAATTGGAGATAAAATTGAATTTTCAAAATTACCAGAACTGCAAGAAAAAATACTTGTAGAAGTATTAGATTTATATAAAGAAGAAACATTTGAAAAATTATTCAAAAAAATTTATACAGATGAAGAAGAAATAAATAGAAAAACTAAATCAATGTATCAATATTACACTCCTGAAAAAGAGAAAGAATATGGTGTTATTGGAATAAAAATATCGCTAATTAAAGATAAAAAAGAAAATTTATATATTGCAAGACATGGGCAGACTGACTGGAATGTTGAACAAAAAGTACAAGGTAAAGCAGATATTGTTTTAAATGAGAAAGGGTATGAACAAGCAGAAGAAGTTGCCAAAAAATTATTAAATGAAAATATAGAACTAATAATATGTTCACCACTAAAAAGAGCAATGGAAACAGCCAATATAATAAATAAAAATAGAAATATAGATATTATCTACGATGATAGAATTTCCGAAAGAGATTTTGGTGAATTTGAAGGCAGAAAAAAAGAAACTTTTGATTATCAAGGATTGTGGAGTTATAAAAACAATAATAAATATGATAAAGTAGAGAATATACAAGATTTTTTCAAAAGAATATACAATTTTTTAGATGATATAAAAGTAAAATTTAAAGGAAAAAATATATTACTTGTAACACATGGCGGAGTGAGCATACCTGTAAATTGTTATTTTAATGGAATTCCTGAATATGATAATTTATTAAATCTTGCTCTTAAAAATTGTGAATATTCAGAATATAAATTTGAAATAGAATGAGTTGAAAATTTGAAAAGGGAACGGTGGAAAAGAGAACCGTCCCCTTTTTCACGCCCATTTTTATTGAATCGATTCAACAAAAATTAAAAAATATATTGAATTTGTTCAACAAAAATGTTATAATAAGAATAAAGATACATATAATAACAATAGGAGAAAATAGAGATGGATGTAAAATTAAATTTATCAATAATGAATCCTTGGTGGAGCAATCAAAAAATAAATAATCAATTTTTATTAGGAAGAAAAAGAAAAGAATTTGAAGATATTATAGAAAAAATAAATAGTAAAAGAATCTTAAGTATTATTGGACCTAGAAGAGTTGGAAAATCTACTTTAATATATCAAACAATCAATTATCTATTGGAAGAGAAAAAAATAGATAACAAAAGAATACTATTATTTAGTGGAGATGATCCAAGTTTATTTTTCGATGAAAATGATAAATTATCAGATGTGTTAGATATATATTTTAATGAAATATTAGAAGAGAATATATCAAAATTAGAATCAAAAGTATATATATTTATTGATGAAATTCATTTTATAAAAAATTGGCAAAATTATTTAAAAACATATTTTGACAGAAAGTATAATATTAAATTTATTATAACGGGTTCATCATCAATGCATTTATTTAAAGACGCAAATGAATCTTTACTAGGAAGAATAGAAAATATATATGTATTGCCATTAACATTTAATCAATTTATGAATTTTTATATGACATATATTTCTAAAACTGAAGATATACAAATACC
>CANQMG010000075.1 GCA_947624925.1 uncultured Clostridia bacterium
ATTACTTGTTTATTATCTTTAAATAAAAGTCCATAAAAATTTAAAAAGTAAATAAATAATGTTGCAGCAATTCTTTTATTTCCATCAACAAAAACATGGTTTTTTACTATTAAATATAAAAAGTTGGAAGCTTTTTCTTCAATGCTACTATAAATATCTTGTTTTCCAAAACTTTGATACACATTATTAATGATAGATTCTAATCCTTTATCTCTTTCTATACCAAATATTTCACTCTTTTCATTAAACTTTAATTTATGAATAATATTTAGACAATCTTGATATCCAATCATTCTATTATCAGTAGTAGTTCCTTTAATCTTTTTTAAAGTTTTATGATCATAATCATCTAGCAAATCTAATGCTTTTGAATAACTGCCTATTACTTTTAAAATTTCTTTAGCATCATTTTCTTCTAATCGCTCATCAATTCTATTTGCTATATCAATTAATTTTATAGTTTTTTCTAGATAATCTAATCTTTTTTGATTAATTGCATATCCTTTTAACATATAATCTTTTAAGACTTTTGTTGCCCATTTTCTAAACTCAATACCATTTTGAGATTTTACACGATAACCAACAGATATAATCATATCCAAATTATAATAATTAGTAGGCTTATCAGTAAATTCGGAATTTCCGAATTTAGTTAAAGTTTCACTTTCTTCAAGTTCACCTTCTTTATATATGTTTTTTATGTGTTCATTTATAGTAGATTTAGCTTTATCAAAAAGTTTAGCCATTTGTTCTTGAGTTAGCCATACAGTTTCATCTTTCATATTTACTTCTAGCTTAACATCTTGATTTTCAAATATTATAATCTCGTTTTTTTCATCTAGCATAGATTCACCTTCTTTTATATTTTATTATTTCAATTTAATTTTAACTATTAATTAAAATATTTTCTAAAACTTATATTACACTAATTTTACACAAATTGGTTCACGAACTTAGCTTTTTAAACTAAATAATATTAAATAAAACTAAATAACATTAGATAATATTTTAACATTTTTGCATAAAAAATACAAGGTTATTGAAATGAGGCTATTGAAAAAGTAGCCCAAGAAAATAGTAAATTAGAAAATAATTTTTTCTAATCCGCTATTTTTTGTGTACTAAAATAATCAAAAATGATACAATTAACATAGGGTTGATATAACTATGTTAAAAACAAATAATCAATTAGAAATATGTTTAAGTTCACATGCATTACTGTTTGATATTTTAATAGAAAAAAATAATTTTTTGACACAACTAAAAGATATTGTTGACTTTTAAAAAACTAAATTCCAGTGGTAAGAACCAATCCATGCTATTTTTTTATCTATACTATCACTTATTTCTTGTAGTGGCATCTTTCCTCCTTAAAATCTTGTGCCATTGACGTAGATATCTCCAACTTTTGAATTTCTTCACATGGATAAAAATAGCAATTATTTTAACATGTCTCTATTTATATATTATATTATTTTATTTTTCCTCTGTTTTGTTCAAAAGACTCAAATAATAATTTACTTATTCTAGCCCCTAATAAACTTGCTGGATTATCGCAATAAAAGTAATGATTTGAAAAATTATTGATAAAAATACTTACAATATAATTTCCAAATTTTGTAGATATAATTCCACCATCATTTCTACAATTAACTATATCATTTCTACCTTCATTTCCAAGTCCTCCACTTTTTGATGCTATATAATTTATAAAACCTTGATTAGTTCCTCTTTCTTCTAAATATTTAGGTGATAAAAACCTTGTTAGCATTTCATTATATTTTTGATGCGATAAAATTTCAATTATTTCATCGCACAAATTAGATGTTAATATTTCTTTATTTAATAGCATTTTATATATCTTAACATATTCATAAGCAGTTGTTATTCCGATCGTATTATATTTTTCAAAATCTATTTTTTTAGCAATTAATTCTGTATTATTAAATCCTAATTTTTTTATTGTATTATTTATTTTGTCAAATCCTAAATATTCAATCATTTTATTAGTAGCGATATTATCGCTAACAATCATCATTAAAATTGCCATATTTTTAGATGTTAGAGTTAAGTTATCTAAATATTGTATTATTCCACTACCATTTGCTACATAGTCATTCTTATTATCATATATAAGCATATCATTTCTAGATATTTCATTTCTTAATATTTGATTATAATACTCAATTAGTACAAATATTTTTATACAACTTGCTGTTTCCACAATTGTATTTTCATTAATTTTAATTTCATTATTATAATCATCAATAGCATATAAACTTATATTTCCTTCAAATTTATTAATTAATTGTTTTATATCATTTTCACAATTTATCATACAATCTTACTCCTAAATCTCTATTATAATATATAAATAATTTTAAATATTTACAAGGTATAATCCGTATTATTTTCCTATTTTTATTGTTAGCTTCCTGTACTTCTATACTTTTTTAAAGCAAAATTCCAAATTTTTATTGCAATTATCCAAAGAATAATCATAATTATTGGAGCAATATAAATCATATTTGAGTTCATTCTTAAATAATTCATTGTTGGATAATATGCTACAAAAGCAAATGGTAATATCACTGTTATCAAAATTTTTATAAACTTGTTATATATATCTAGTGGATACTGTGAAAATGTATATACTCTATAAAACGACCATATAACTTCATTTGACCTGTATGTCCAGAATGATGCAATACTAAATATTGTATTTATTGATCCTATAATAGCTGCACCAACAATACTGAAAAATACTATTTTCAGTATTAGAATCATCGTAATAGGAATAGAAAGTTTTATTAGCATTATAATTGTCAAAAATAATCCTAATCCAAAATAGCCAAGTGAAGTAAATGCTTTTGATGATCCAATTATAGATATTAATGGATGGACTGGTCTTAATAGAATTTTATCAAATTCTCCATTTTTTATATATTTAGGTCCAATATCATATAATGCATCAAAACAAAAATCAGAAATTCCTATTGATATTAATGTTACTCCATATAATAAAAGTATTTGCATGAAATTCCATCCAGCTAAATTATCTGTATTTTGAAAAATTATACATATAAAGATAATTTCTACTAATTGGGTAACTATTTGAGATACCATACCTACAATACAATCCAATCTGTAAATTAACATTTCTTTTAATGATGCTTTCAAAAAAGATAAGTACAAACTAATATTATCAAATATCTTTGTCATTTTAACCTCCATTTATTGTAACTTTTTTTACTGCATGATTAAAAAACAATTTAGCCAGTATATATAATATCATAATCCATAAAACTTGTTTCATTACTATAAATGATATTTCATTAATTGTAATTTGACCCAACCATATATTTATAGGTGTATAAATTAATTCTTTAAATGGTAATATATTAGCTATATTTTGAAACCATGTAGGAAACAATGTTATTGGAGCAATAAGTCCAGAAAATATTGATATAATAGATTTTCTTAATATTTGCATTCCCCATATTGAACTACTATAAAATCCAACTGTACCTACTATCATTGTAATAAAGAACGTAATTGGAATGCCTAATAATATCACAATAATAAATAATAAGAAGTTTATAAAACTTACTGGTAATGTAATACTCCAAAATAAACTACAAATGATGAAAGTTGCCATTCCTACCACTAATGCAAATCCCATTTCTCCAATATTTACTCCAAAATAATACTGGAAGTACGACAATGGATTTAATAGTTCTTTATTAATATTTCCATTTCTAATAGAGTATGCATATCTTCATTTACACCCCAACAGCTTATAGAACTTAATGTAAATACTAAAATATAATATGTAGTCATTTGTTCTATTGTATATTCTCCAACATTTCCTGTTTGATTATATATAGCTTGCCATACAAAAATATATACTACAATTTCAACAATCCTGTTTAATGTCCATAAATAAAAATTTGATTTATATATATTATATTGATTAAATTGCATTTTTCCTAATGCTAACATACTTTTTAACATTTGTGTACTCCTTTATATATTTCTTTTAATATATCTTCCAATTCCGCTTCTTTTATGTGTATATCATCTATTATACAGTAAGTAGATATTTCATTCATTAATTTAATTATAGTAGTTTCATCATGCATAAACTTAACTTTCAAACTTTTCTCATTTTCTTCCAATATAATAGCATTATCTAGGTTAGATATATTTTTCTTTTTTGAATTTATAATAAATTCAGCAATAACATATTTCCCATAAGTATCTTTAAATTTTTGTTTTTCTCCATCATAAATTATTTGACCTTTATCTAAAAGTATTATTCTATCACATACATCTTCTATATCATTTAAATCATGTGTTGTTAATATTACTGTCGTTTTCTTTTCTTTATTTATATCTTTAATAAATTTCCTTATGTTTTCTTTAACAAAAACATCTAATCCTATTGTTGGCTCATCTAAATATACTATTTTCGGACTATGTAAAAAAGTTGCTGCAATTTCACATCTCATTTTTTGACCTAAGCTTAAATTTTTAACTTGTTTTTCTAATAAATCCCCTAAATCTAAAATATCTGTAAATCTTTTTAAATTTTTTCTATACTCATTTTCTGGTATCTTATACATTTTTTTTATTAATCTAAAAGACTCAATTACAGGTAAATCCCACCACAATTGTGTTTTTTGTCCAAAAACTGCACCTATATTTTTATTATTTTCTATTCTTTTTTCATTTGGAACTATTCCATTTGCTAAAATTTTACCAGATGTAGGCGTTAATAATCCTGTAAGCATTTTTATCGTGGTTGATTTTCCTGCTCCATTTTCTCCAATATAGCCTACTAATTCGCCTTCTTCTATATTGAAGTTTATTCCATTAACTGCTGTAACATAGTTATATTTAGGCTTTATTAAATTTTTAAAATATCCTTTTATTCCATCTTCTTTCTCTATGATTTTATATGTTTTTACTAAATCTTTAACTTCTATAATTGGCATTTTTTCTCTCCTTTTGCCTTATCCTTTTTTTAATTTATTATTATGCCTAAATTATATCAATTTTACTCAATGTTTTCAACATGATTTCAGCGTTTTTAATGACTTTTGACAGGATTCGAGGAGTATATTAAATTGTTAAGATGAATGAGAAAATATTATCCTTATTAGAAATCAAAATGTTATGTTTACCGTCATTTCCATAGGTCGCCTTTTATAATTCATAATTGTAAATTCTGCAATTTTCATTAATATTAGTTGAGTTCCCGTTTTCTGGTACTCCATTAAAATACCAATAAATCGCTCTCGATGTTCCCCCATGAGTGACTATTAAAATATTTTCATTTCTATTACTTGATTTTAATTCATTTAAAAACTCTGATATTCTTTCATATACACTTTTCATACTTTCTAGTTTTGGATATAATTTATATGAGTTATAATTCCAAAATTCATTCCATTTTAGTTGTTCAAAAGGAATTTTTTCATATATTCCCATATTAGTTTCGCCATGTCTAATGACATATAATTTCATTAATTTTCTCCTAACTTATTAAATAAATCTTTATATATTTTATCAACATTCAAATAATTAACTACTGTTA
>CANQMG010000076.1 GCA_947624925.1 uncultured Clostridia bacterium
ACAGATGAAGGAAAAGAACTTCTAGAAATATCAATACCATCAACATATAATGGAAAACCAGTAACTAGTATAGGAGAAATTGCATTTAGTGCTGACCTATATACACGGAGAAAGAAAATCTTCTTTTACAGAGGTAACTATTCCAGATAGCGTAGAAAGCATTGGTTGGGGTGCGTTTGCAGGTTGCCAAATAGCGGAAATTACTATTCCAGATAGCGTAGAAAGTATTGGTATGGGTGCATTTGCTGGTTGCCCAATAACGAAAGTTACTATTCCAAGTAGTGTAAAAAAAGTTGGAGGTTGTGATTTTCAACGGTTGCGAATTATTAGAAAGCGTTACAATAAATTGTGAAATCATCGCAAATCAAATGTTTGACGGTTGCTCAAATTTAACAGAATTAAATTTGTCTCAAAATGTAACAAGAATAGGAGATAGTGCGTTTAGAGATTGTTCAAGCTTAACAGAAATAAATTTGCCAGAAGATATAACATATATAGGAAATAATGCGTTTGACAATTGTTCGAGCTTAAAAGAAATACGTTTACCCCAAACTATAACATACGTAGGAGGTAGTGCTTTTTCACGTTGCGACAAAATAACGATTTATGTAGATAAGACTCAAGAGGAAACGTCAAGCTGGGACACATATTGGTATGGAAGCCAAAATGTTGTTTATAAAAAAGATGAGGAAATAAATAATAGTGCTAGCTAATTAATTTAAAATTAATTCATAGCCCAATAATTATAAACAAAACTAAAATTTTATATAAAATAGGCATATACAATTTATATGCTTATTTTTTTGTTCATAGAATATTACAATTTTGTAATATTTTATGAAATTCTCCTAATAATTTTATAATACATATTGACAAAAAATGGAAACTTAAATATAATTATTTAATAAAGGTATTAAATGAATATAATAATATAAGGAGTGATGAGAATATGCAAAAATTAGAATTATTAAATAAATTAAAAAAATTTAGTACAGAAGAACTTAAAGATATTGCCAATAATCCAAATGCAAGCTACGAGGAAATAATAGTTGCATCAATGATTGTAACAGATAGAGAATATAAGGATGGAAACTATTATACTATGGAGGAAGTATTTGGAAAAGAGATATCAAATACAGCTATCTAATTATGCTAAAGAAGATATAAATTGTATATATAATTATATTAAACAAGATTCTATATATTATGCTATAAAAACAAAAAATGAAATAAAAAATAGAATTTTAGAATTAATGTATATGCCATATTTAGGAAAGAGATTAGAGTCTTTTGATATCTTACAGTTTAGAGAATTAATTTATAAATCATATAGAATAATATATAGTGTTAATTTAAACAAGGTTTATATTCGTAGAATTTTGCATTCTGCAAGATTTTTATCCCTAAATTTAATAAAAAATTAAATTGTATTATTTAATACCTTTATTAAAATTAAAACAAGTATTATTATAATTAAATGTGGAAAAATGTTATTATAATCTAATAGGGGGTTTTTTATGATAGAAAAAAGAAAAGTGGTTTTAGTAGGAACTGGATTTGTAGGAATGAGTATGGCTTATTCAATTGTAAATCAAGGTATTGGAGTAAATGAATTAGTATTAATAGATGTTTTGAAAGATAAAGCAATAGGAGAGGCAATGGATTTATCAGATGGACTTCCTTGTTCTCCTAGTCATATGACAATAAAAGCTGGCGAATATTCAGAATGTGAAGATGCAGATATTGTTGTAATTACAGCAGGATTAAATCAAAAACCAGGGCAATCAAGATTAGAGCTTTCACAGCAAAATGCTAAAATAATGAAAGATATTACAAATCAAGTTGTAGAAAGCGGATTTAAAGGAATATTTTTAGTTGCGTCAAATCCTGTAGATATTATGACAAAAGTTGTACAAGAAGTATCAAAATTTCCAACAAATAAAGTAATTGGATCTGGAACAGCTTTAGATACTTCAAGACTTAGATTTCAAATTGGAAAATATTTAAATGTATCTAGTAAGAATATACACGCTTATGTAATGGGAGAACATGGAGATTCATCTTTTGTACCATGGGAGCATGCATATGTTGGATGTAAAAGAATGATAGATATTATGAAAGATTCTGGAAGAAATTTTTCAGATTTAGATAAAATATATGTAGAGGTAAGAGATTCTGCATATGAAATTATAGATAGAAAAAAAGCTACTTATTATGGTATAGGTTTAGGGTTAGCAAGAATAGTTAAAAATATTCTAAATGATACAAATGAAATATTAACCGTATCGGCTTATTTAAATGGAGAATATGGACATAAAGATATTTATATAGGTATGCCAGCAATAATAAATAGTAATGGTGCACGAGAATTATTAAAACTAGATTTATCTTTAGAAAATCAAAAAAAATTAGATGAAAGTTGTAATATATTATCAGATTATATGAATAAAATAAGAGAGGAAATAGGCAAATTATAGAAATTATATAAATTTGATTAAAACTATTGATTTTATTGAATAAATGTTGTAAAATAATTCCATAGCAAAGTTTAAAATCAGAAGAGTGGGAACAAATCCCACTCTTTAATAAATGTTAGGAGGTATGGTTTGGCAAATATTGAAAGTAAAGTTGAACAACTATTAGAGAAGCCTATAAATGAATTAGGATATAGTCTTTATGATGTTGAGTATGTAAAAGAAGGTAAGGATTATTATCTTCGTATATTCATAGATAAAGAGTCTGGAATTGATTTAAATGATTGTGAAAAGGTAAATAATGAAATTACAGATTTATTAGATGAGGCAGATTATATAAAAGATAGCTATTTTTTAGAAGTATCTTCTCCAGGGGTAGAGAGAATTTTAAGAAAAGATAAGCATTTACAGGAAAATATTGGAACAAAGGTTAAAGTGAATTTATTTAAGCCAATTGATAATATAGGAAAAACTGTAATAGGAATTTTAGAAAGTTATAATGAACAAAATATTATTTTAAATTGTAATGAAAATAGAGTAGAAATACAAAGGGAAAATATTTCACAAATTAAAACAGTATATGAGTGGTGAATTAGAAGTTAGATATTAGATGTTAGAAATATTAATTAATGTAATAAAAAAATAAAGAAGTAAATTTCTACTATTAATTAAAATTGAATAATAAATAGTGAAAAATATAAATTACTTTTTAATTTGAAGGAGGTATAACAAAATGAAAGCAATAGATAATAAAGAATTAATAATTGCTTTAGATGAACTAGAAAAAGAGAAAGGAATAAAAAAATCATATTTAATAGAGTCTATTGAAACAGCATTAATTACAGCATATAAAAGAAACTATGATTCAATGGATAATGTTAAGGTATTAATGGATAATGAAACAGGTGAAGCACATCTTTATTCAGTTAAAGAAGTTGTAGAAGTTGTTGAAAATCCAAATCTACAAATTAGCCTTGAAGATGCAAAGAATATAAGTAAAAAATTAGAAATTGGTGATAGTGTAGATATAGAACTTGCACCTAAAAATTTTGGTAGAATAGCAGCTCAAACTGCAAAACAAGTTATTATACAAAAATTAAGAGAAGCCGAAAGAGATATACTATATACAGAATTTAATGATAGAAAAGGTGAAATTGTATCTGGTATTATACAAAAGGCAGATGGTGGAGTTGTTGTTTTAGACTTAGGTAAATTGGAAGGTATTATGCCACCAAAGGAACAAATCCCTACTGAAAGTTATAAAGTAAATGGAAAAGTTAGAGGATATGTTTTAGATGTTACAAGAGGTACAAAGGGAAATCCTCAAGTAATAGTATCTAGAACAGCTAGTGATTTTGTAAGAAAATTATTTGAATTTGAAATTCCAGAGATTTATGAAGGACTTATTGAAGTTAAAAGCGTTTCAAGAGATCCAGGAAGTAGATGTAAAGTAGCAGTATATTCTACAAATCCAGATATTGATCCTGTTGGTTCTTGTGTTGGTCAAAAGGGAGTTAGAATTCAGAATATAATAAATGAATTAAATGGTGAAAAAATTGATGTAATAGAGTGGAACGAAGATCCTGCTATATTTATATCTGCAGCACTTTTACCTGCTAAAGTAATGGCTGTAGATGTAAAACAAGATGAAAAATTTGCACAAGTTATAGTTCCAGATGATCAATTGTCACTTGCAATAGGAAAATCTGGACAAAATGCAAGGCTTGCAGCAAAACTAACAAATTGGAAAATAGATATAAAATCTGAAAGCCAGTTTAGACAAATGCTTTCAGAAATGCAAAATAAAACAGAAAATGATGTAGATGTGGAATAAACAGTAATATACAAACTATAATTAAAGGGAGAGTAGATTATTTTGAAGAAAATACCACAAAGAACTTGTATGGGTTGTAACCAAAAAAAAGATAAAAGAGAGCTTATTCGAATTGTAAAAGATAGTAATCAAAATATAAGTATAGATAAAACTGGAAGGGCAAATGGAAGAGGAGCATATATTTGCAATGATATAAATTGTTTAGAAAAAGTTATAAAAAATAAAAGACTAGAAAGAGCTTTAGAAACAAATATTTCAGATGATATTTATAATGATTTAAGAGGTGTAATAAGTGGTAAATAAACAAAAGGTGTATGGATTATTGGGATTATGTACTAAAGCTGGAAAGATTGCTTTTGGTACAGAAAGTTGTATAGATATTATAAATAGAAGAAAAGCAAAATTAGTAATACTAGCAGAAGATTCAGCTCAAAGAACTATTGATAGTTTTACTATATTATGCAAAGAAAAAAATATAGAAATGAAAATATTTGGTAATAAAGAGGATATTAGCAAAGCTATAGGTCAAGTAAATAAAGCTATAATAGCTATTAAAGATAAAAATTTTGCAGATGCAATCTTAAAAATAATAAATGGGGGTGAAATTATTGGGTAAGATTAAGGTATATGAATTAGCAAAAAAATTTGATAAAAATAGCAAGGAGATTATAAGTATAGCATTGGACTTAGGAATTGATGTAAAAAGTCACCTTAGTTCTTTAGAGGAGCAAGATGTTAAAAAAATTGAAGAAAAACTAAATGGAAAATCTGATGTAAAAAATGCAAAAGTTGAAAATACAAAAGAAAATAAAAAAGAGATAAAAAAAGAAAAAAATGAAACACCAGTAATAATTAGAAGAGAAGTAATAATTTCAGAAGAAGAATTAAAGAAAAGAGAAGAAGAAGAAAAAAAGAAAAAAAAGGCTATGCAGGAAAAACAGGTAGGATTTGTTGAAAGAGAAAGAAAAAAAGATTATAACATTGTATATAGAAACAAACCTACAAAACCAATGACTGTAAGTGAATTATTTGGACTAAAAGATAATAAAAAAGAAGAGGAAAAGAAAAAAGAAGTAGAAAAAGAAGAAAAGGTTAAAAAATCTGAAAAAGTAGATGTTAAACCTGTAAAGAAACAAGAAATATTGCCAAATACTAAAAATACAGCTAGAAAGACTAATGACACAGTAAATAGCAATAGAAGACAAGAATTTAATAAAAATAATAATCAAAGACAATATAATA
>CANQMG010000077.1 GCA_947624925.1 uncultured Clostridia bacterium
GCGCCTAGGCGCTCTTTGTTCGTGCCGATTTGAGTTTCCGACTGAAAGGAGGAAATCTCAAAGGCAATAGCGATTGTAGCATTTTTATCTAATAAAAATTTCGAAGAAATTTCTTATTAGATAATAATAACCTTACATTTTTGTAAGGTTTCTTGGGTTACTTAAAATATTTTATTATAAATTCTGTTCCTTTATTCAATTCTGAAATTACATCTATATTTCCATTATTTTTTTCTATAATTGATTTTGATAATGCAAGACCTATTCCAATACTATCATTTGAAGAATTTTTTCCTTTATAAAATCTTTCAAATATATGTGGTAAGTCCTTTTCATCTATTCCTATTCCATAATCTTTTATTTTTATTTGAGAATATATTTTATTTTCTTCAAAATATATATCTACAACTTCCCCTTCATTAGAATGCTCTATACCATTTTTTAAAATATTAGTAATTGCTTCAGTTTGCCATTTGGCATCACAATATATTTTACTTGTTGAATTTCCATAGATATTTATTTTTACATTTTTTAAATCTGATAAAATAGAAACATTGTTTACTGCCTGATTAATAATATATTCAACTAAATATTCTTTATTAGAAAATTTAACAGTATCTGCATCTAACTTTGATAATTTTAATAATGAGTTAATTAGAAAATTTATATTAAGAATTTGCCTTTTTATATTATTTAAAAATTCCATTTGTGTTTTTTTATCTATATTAGGATTGTCCAAAATATTGTCTATCATAATAGTAATAGATGATAAAGGAGTTTTTAGCTGATGTGATATATCTGATAGTGAATCCTTTAAATTTATTTTGTCATTTACAGAATTTTCCGCAATTTCTTTTAGCATAACTGTCGTTTTATATACTTCATTTTTTAATATTGATAGTTCATCCTCTGTATTATCATCAATATCTAACCTATAATTTCTATTATTTATTTCTTCTATATACTTTGTGATTTTTTTTAAGCTCTTGTCTTTATTATAATTATACTTTAAAAATAATATTATAATTAATAATGTAAAAATAATTATAATGATTAGCATACATATAGCAAAAATTGTAAAAGATTTATTATTATTTAAAAGAATAGATTCTTTATTAATATCAATACCATAATTTCTAAATAAGTTTATATCTACATCATTTTCAGAATTTAAGATTTCTATTAATTCATTTGTAGTTATATTAGGATAGTCGTTTTCTATTTTTGCAATTATGCTTCCAATTTTGTTATTAAAATTTGTAGTATAGGTTTTATATTGATAAAAGTGAAATAAACTTATTACAATTAATTCTATAGCTATTATAATTACAATTTTAATTATAGTTTTCTTAAATTCAATTTTATTTTTCATCTTCATCAATCCTATACCCTATTCCTTTTATTGTTACAATTATATCTGTATCTAGCTTTTCTCTAATTCTTTTTAAATAAACTGTAACAGTATTATCATTTACATCGTTACCTGTCCATTCCCAGATTTTGTCAATTATACTGTTCCTTGTAACCACCTTGTTTAAATTCGTAAATAATAAACTTAATATTTTTAGTTCTAAGCTTGTTAAAGTAACTTCTTTTTTATCTTTATATACAATCATTTTATCTAAATTAAACTCTATATTTTTAACTTTAAATACATAGTTTTTCTTTTCTCTTAATAATATTTTATTCATTCTTGCTATTAATTCTTTTGTAGAAAATGGTTTTGTTATATAATCATCTGCTCCTAGTTCTAATCCTTTTACAATATCATCTTCTTCATCTTTTGCTGTTAAAAACACAGTAGGTATTTTTTTATTTTTAATATTATTTTCATATAATTCAAACCCATTTCCATCTGGAAGTGATATGTCTAGGATAATTAAATCTGGTCTATTTATACTTAAAAATTCTTTGGTAGTTTTTACATTAGTTTTATGAATTATTTCAAATTTTTTTTGTTTTAAAGAATACATTAAACCTTTTGCTAAACTATCATTATCCTCAACTAATAAAATATTCATCCAAATTTCTTCCTTTCATGGTTATTATATAATAAATTAAGGGACTTTTCAATCTGCAAGCCCCTTTTCTTAACTACTCTTATATGTTTTCGTTTCTGATTGTTTCTATTGTATTTTGCTTATTAATCTTGGACATTGAATATCTCATTATAACAAATACTAAAATAAATACAGCAATAACTGAAATGATAATTGGATTTACAGGTATATACATTCCCTTTTCTATTTTTATTGAGAATGCTTTATATAAGGCAAATGTTCCAATTAGGCCTAAGATAATACCATAAATTAGTGATTTTGTAGAATAGAAAATAGTTTCTAGGTTAATCATTCTATTAAATTCTTTTTTAGTCATACCAATACTTTTTAGCATTGCAAATTCTTTTTGCCTTAGCTCCATATTTGATGTAATTGTATTAAATATATTTGTAACTCCTATTAATGTTATAATTGCTATAAATCCATATAAAAAGATTTTTACAATTAAGGACATTGCTCTTTCTTCTCTAGCTTGTGCTTCAAAATTAGTATATCCTATATTATTAATCTTTAAATTTTTTACTTCATTTATAAAACTATCAGGATTGCTAGATTGTACGCACATATATGCAGGTGTAAATTTAATATTTTTAAATTCGTCTTTATTTACAACTAAATATCCACCTCCATAATATGAGTTTTCTATTCCATAAGGTCTTTCTTTACTTATATATCCAACATTAATATTAATATCTTTTCCTTCTAATTTTCCAGTAATAGTATCTCCAATATTGTACTTATATCTTCTAGTTTCTACTTGTTTATCATCTTTATAATACAAAAATTCATCACATAAAATTCCTTTTTGTTTTAGTTTATCTGGATTAGCTCCTACTTTTTTAGCAAACTTTTGAAAACTATCATTATCTAATGCTTCAATACGAATTCCAGAATATTTTCCATTTCCAGTTGGAATATACTTTTGTTGTTCTTTATCATAAACTGAATCTTCTGAAAGCTCAATTGCATCTATTTCATTTATTTTATCTAAATCAAAAATTTTTAAATTATTTTGATTTTCATACAATACAAAACATTCATCTATGAAATTTACTTTTTTTATTTTATCTACATCCGATGTTTCGTTACCTCTTAAATATAATTTTGTATTATAATCATAATCTTCATAGTAAATATCAGCTAGATTAAACATATTATTTACAAAAACATTCATTGTAATAAAAATAAATATGCTAACAGCTAAAGAAATTACTGTTGTTCTATATTTCTTCTTACTTCTTTTTAAATTTTTATAAGCGAGCTCTCCACCTGTCTTAAATACTTTTGAAATAATTTTAGGTACTTTAAGTTTTTTAGTTTTTATTTTTATTTCATCTGCATTTCTCAATAACTCAATAGGACTAACTTTACTTGCCTTTCTAGCAGAGAAAAGAGCAGATAAATAAATTGTAATTATTCCTAGTATCGCTGATATAATAATTGGCAAAATTGTGACCTTTACAACGATTCCGTCCATATTATTTAAAAAATATTCTCCACCTATACTATTTACAATTTTTATTAATACAAATACTGCAAATATTCCAGAAATTACTCCTAGTGGAATTCCAATCAAACCTAGTATTAAACTTTCAAATATTACATTTTTTCTTATTTGTTTTTTGGTCGCTCCAATACTTGAAAGCATTCCATACATTTTCATCTTTTCAGTTGTTGCAATTAGCAATGAATTTCTAATACAAAATACGCTTGTAAATATTATTATAAATATTACAACTCCCACAACAGCATATAACATTGAAATAGTAGAATCACTAAATGCAAAGGTTTCCCACCTTAATAGCTCTGTATTAATCTCGTATGAATCTGAAGAATTTGATAAATCATTATAAGATGATACTCCCAAAAGTGTTGGTAATGCCTCTTTATAATCTTTAGGATTTTTCAATGATATATATACGTTTTTGCTTCCTTTATTCATATTAGTAGTAATTATTGAATATCCAGGATCTGAATATTGTTCAAATCCGTATCCAGGTCTTTCTATAATTCCTACAACTGTGAATTCATAATTTTTAGTACCTACTAATTGTTCAAGTTTTTCATTATACGGATTACTTGAATCTAATTTATATCCATCGGATGTTTCTCTTTGTCCAACATCTATATTAATTTTATCTCCTATTTTAAAATTCACTTTTCCATTATCTATAATGTGTTTACTAATAATTATCTCATTTTTATTACTAGGAAACTTGCCTTCTACTAGATTAAATTTTAAATTATCAAATACAGTTTTATCCATTGAATATAGTCTTAAATAAGGTTTATCTTCATTTTGTCCATTTTTTAATTTTGCATATCCATTCTCATATATTGTAAAAAGTTCTTTAATATCTCTATTGTTTTCTAAAGTTTTTATTTTATTATCTGAAACATCTAGCATTTTCAAATGATAATATCCTGTTTCATTTACTGCATTTTCGATTAGTGTTTCTCTAAAACTTGTAACCATTGTGGATACAGCACAAATTAAACTACAAGATAAAATTATACCAATTATTGTACTTATTGTTCTTTTTTTATTCAATTTTAAATTTCTAATAGATAACTTGCCGAAGAATATTCATTTTTCTATACCTCCTTAACAATTTTTCCATCTTCAATTTTTATAATTCTATCTGCTATTTTGGCTATTTCCATATTATGTGTAATCATAATAATTGTTTGTTTATAATCTCTATTAGATTTTTTTAATAATGATACTATTTCATCACTTGATTTTGAATCTAAATTTCCAGTTGGCTCATCTGCCAAAATTATGCTAGGTGCTGTTATCATTGCTCTACCTATGGATGTTCTTTGTTGTTGCCCTCCAGATAATTCATTTGGTAAATGTTTCCTTCTATTTTTCAGTCCTAAGAGCTTTATAGTTTCATCTAATTTTTTTTCATTAATTTCTCTATTATCTAATTTTAAGGGTAAAGTAATATTTTCTTCAACATTTAAAATTGGTATCAAATTATAAAACTGATAAATTAATCCTACTTGTCTTCTTCTAAAAATTGCAAGTTCATCGTCATTCAATTTGTATATATCTTTTCCATCTATGTAAACCTTACCACTTGTTGGTCTATCAACCCCACCGATTAAATGCAATAAAGTTGATTTTCCGCTTCCAGATGCACCTACTATAGCAACGAATTCTCCCTTATTCACCTTAAATGAAACATTATCAATAGCCACTACTTTTGCTCCACCTTTTCCATAAACTTTACTTAAATTCTCAACTCTTAATATCTCCATAAAATTTCTCCTTTCCATTTTATGATTTCATTATATTACATCTA
>CANQMG010000078.1 GCA_947624925.1 uncultured Clostridia bacterium
TACTAATTTGCCGTTATAATAACCAATATTTAAAGGTCTAGTTATTCCTGCTGGGTCTGTATATTTACTATATTCTAATAATTGTAAGTTTTCTAAAGTTTTTGCTACGTTTGAGTGCATTATTGCCATAGCAAAACTGTCTTTATGGTCTCCTAATGCTTTTGTTATAGCATCATTAAGAGTTGTAGCACCTATTTTGTTTTCTTCTGCTACACTTTCAGTAGATGTTGCAACATTGTAAACGTGTTGGCTTAATTCCTCATCTCCTGTAATTCCAAAAATAGCATTTAACATTGCTATAATTTGTTTTTGTCTATATTTATTCCAATATTTTGCGACTCTACTTATGATATGACCCATAGGATCTGCTTTTTGGACATCATTGATAAAGTCTCTTGCTGTCCAAGCTTTCATTCTTTTATATGCTACACCACTTTGTGTATCACCTGTTACTTCTGATGTAGTAATATCAGTTTTACCATCATTTACTTGTGGGTCATTACTATCTATATCTTTTAAGAATGGTATTGTATATTGTAATCCTGCTCCTTGTAAATTTGCTGTTAACTCAGCACTGTTTACTACTGCACCACTTTCTAATAGTGCTGTTAATACTGGGTCTGGTTCTGCTCCCCATCTGTTAATAAAAATTTCCTCATCAAATGGAATATTTAAATATGTTCCTGCCCTAAAACATTACCTCCTATAATTTAATTAAATAATTGTTTATACCCTTCTGGGTTTTCTATTTTATACTTTACTTGTTCGTTATAACCTAATTTGAAAAATTTTTCTTTCGTCATAGGTTTATCTTCTTCTCCACCTTTTGGTTTAGGTGTATCATTTATTAGTTCTTCTCTAATTTTAGCCTCTGTTGCTTCTTTTTGTTTAGTTATAGTATTTACTAAATTATTAGCTAATTTTTTTGTTGCTTCAATATCTTCATTTGAAATACCCTTTACTAGACTTTCTAATTCTTTATCATCTGTTACTACTTTTGATAAAATCTTTTCTGCTTGAATTTGACTTCTTTCTATTGCTAAATCTTTTTTTGTTTTTGCAATATCCTCCAAGTCTTTTTGTTTCTTTTGTTCATCTGTTAATTGTGAAGTTTTATATCCATCTATTTCAGTATCTTTTTCTTTAATAGTTGCTTTTAATTGCTTATTTTCATTTTTTACAGTTGCAACATCATCTGAATACTTTTTAGTTGGAACATAATTATCTCCAATCAACTTTTTAATAGCCTCTGCTTTTGCTTTACTGTCTAACTCTGCATTGTCTAATACATTTCCTAATTCTTCTTCCATCATTTTCCCTTTCTCACTTATACCGTTTTTTACCGTGCCGTCCACGTATTGTAAGTGGCTAACTCTTAACCCTCGTTAGCTGAGATAATTTTATCTATACTTCGATTTTCCTTCTTCTTAGCTTTATCTTCTGTTTTGTCATTATTTTCTTTTGTCTCTCTTATAACATTTGATACTGCTTTTTTCCAAAGGTCATCTCCATAATATTCTTTTGCTTTTTCAAATACTTCATTTGGGTCATTGAATAATCCAATAACTGTAAATGCTATATCTGGTGGGCATTGTGCTGACATTAAATTCATAAGTGCTTGTGTTTTAACTAATATATTGTCCGATTTATTTCTTGTAAATTTAATATCTATATCACTTAATTTTAAGCCTTTTAGATTTTCTGTCTTTCCTTTTAGCTTTTCATTGCATATATTTAAAATTAACTTTAAAAACTGTCGTTCTGGTTTTTTGAATGATAATTCATCTTGCTTTGCTCTTGCATCTGCCATTGCCCAACCTTCACCTAATAATCTTGCTTGTCCAGTATCTCCTCCAGAAGGTTTATCATTTAATCTTGGAATACCTACTATTGTTAATACATCATTATATATTCCATCTTTATATATTTTAACTTGGGAATTATCCATTTTTTGACTTAACAATTTTATATCTGCTGGTTTTCCGTGGGTCTGATGTTGATATTTCTACTGCTCCAAGTTTTATTATTTCCTTATGTCTATCTATATCTATTTGTTGATTTATATACACCAATAAGCTTTGTACAAATTGCTCTATATCATCTAATTCATTACTTGTTATCCTATTTATTGCATTTAATTGTGATATTACTAGTTCTATAAGTCCAATTCTATTTTTGTTTAAAGGATACTCTATGATTCTAAATCCTTTAATGTTTAGTGGATATGGATTTGGTAATTTTTTCTTTAACCCTAGTCTGTTCTTTTTATATAACGGTTTTAATTGCAATTTACCAAATTGCGTTGTTAAAATCATTATTTTATCTTCACAATAAATTGTATATTCCTGATATTCTGATATTTGTTGTGTATCTTGTGTTGTTACCATTTGTGTAAAGTTTTGTATATAAAATGAAAATAATTGTTCTTCCGTAATACCTGTACTATATACAACTCCTGTTCTTTTTGGGTCTGGTATTGACATTTCAAAAGGCGCATCATCTTCATCTTTTGGATTATCTTGTTCAGACCATCTATAAGCTGTGCCTATTGTATACCACCAATCAGCAAGTTCTTGGTCTTTACTAGATTTATCTTCACTTTCCATAAACTTATTTAATAATGATATTTTAGGATTTGTAAGCTCTGAGCCTTTTTCACCTTTTTGTACATATTGTACTGGGTCTCCAAAAACATACGATTTCTTAAATTCCACTATTTCATAAGCATGATTTACTAAAATTTTATTATTAATTTCTGGTCTTATTTTTTTTATTTTGTTTAATATAGGCTGAATACCTCTTTTAAAGTCATCAAGATATTTAATTTCTTCTACATTCTGATTATGTATTGCCAATATTTCTGGCATTTTTGCTATTATGTTTTCTGGCGTAAGTTCATCTTTTTGTAAATTACAATAGATTACTTTTCTTCCATTAAAACGATTTCGTTCATTTTGTGTTGCTAACTTTTCTTCATTTTCCTCTCTAACTTTATCAAGAGTTTCATCAACTATATCTCGTTTTTTCTCTTCATTCTCCTTTTCTTCCCTAATTCATACCTCCATATATTATCCGTCAAGGAACAATAAAACATTATTCCTTGGCAGACTTGATGGAGTGAATTAGTATAGATACCTTTTCCCTCCAACTTAACTTAACGTACCTATTCCCCACTATCATAAAAAATAGTTCTTCCTTATTTAATTATATTATCTCTATTATTTTATGCAAACTCATTTACATAATTTATATAACTCAATTGGCTTAAGTTTAGGCTTATCTGGATTTTCTAATAAATATTTTTTACATTTTTGAACATATATAACATTATATCCATAGGAATCCTTTTTTCTACAAGTTTTTACCATATAATCTTGTATATTATTACCATATCTATATTTAAAACACTTCTCCCAATTTTTACATTTCCAACAAATATTTATCCTATTAATTCCCCCCTATATTCCTAATAATGCCCTATTTATTGGCTTTGGCACACTTGGTTTTGCACCATTTAATATTACTTCCGTTGTAAATAACGCCATACTATCTGGAGCATCATCATTACGTACAGGGTAATCAAAGCTATATGTAGTAAAGTTTTTCATAAATCTGCCATAATCAGTATTAGGCTTATAATCTTTTTTTTCTTTAAACCTTATTTTTCTGATAATAAGTCCTCTAGCATCTTTAATACGTTGCTCCTTCTTTGGCGTATTATATTTCTCTAAAATTTCACAATTATAATATCCTTTTTGTCTTAACTTTTCTTCTAATAGCGTTTTTAAAGACGTATCAATATTGTTTTCTATTACAAACTTTATAATATTATGTTGTATAATCTTATCTACAATTTCATCATATAATTCCGTCATAGCTTTCTTTTTAAAAATGCAATCTATAAAATAATAAAATTCCCCATCTGTTCTATATATTGGCATCGATACATTATCTTTACCACGTCTTGCTGGGTCTAATGAGGCTAATCCATAAGGATAACAAGCTTCTTCGCCATTTTCTAATCTTGGTAATCTATCAAAATGCTCCAAGTTTTCATCTGCAAATTCCAGCCCAGTTGGAGCAATAGGGTCTTGTTGATATACACAACTAAAACTAAATGGGTCTGATGTATCTCTCATTCTCCTTGCTTCTTCTGTTGTCATTACACAAGAGCAAGTACTTTCATCATTTTCATCTAGCAATGGTACTTTTATAAATACAGCATATCCATCAACCGCTTCCATTACATATTTTTCAAAACCTTTTATTTTACTAGATTTCATTTCGTGTGTTGCCTCAATGTCTGTCATCGTCCTATTTAATATATCTTCTGGTGACCACATTGTACCTACAAAGATATATGTAACACTAGGGTCAGTTCTTCTGTTATACCATTCTGTATTCCATTTCGTATAAATATCTTGATGTATCTGACTATTAGTTGCTTCTTCTGCACCTTTTGTCATATCATCAAATATAAGTGCTTTATTCGCTCTTTCACCAGTAGATGAACCTTCTCTTGTTCTCGCAATATGTGATTTTTGATTGTTACTTCCTTTTAAAATCCAATCTGATTCTTTCTCTTTTTCAAATGGCTTATCCCCATATATCTTATATTGAGTGAATACATTACTATATCTAGGATTTTTTATAATCCCTTGTATTGTTCTACTAAATCCAAGAACTAACTCTTGTGAATAAGACCATCTTAAAATGCTGTTATTCATATCTATTCCAAAAATCCATGCACTAAACATATTTAATGTATAACTCTTACCATATCCGTGGAGGGAAAGAAGCTTCTATGTATTGCAATTTTGAGTCAAATGCAGATTTATTAAGATAAAAAACAAAAGGTCTTAAAACATTTCTTCTATTCGTATATACTCTGGATTGCATGGGCATATCCATCTCCATATACAAAATAAAATGTTCTAATGATCTTCTTCCTGCAAAAGCATACGCTTTTTCCCATAATTCATAATATTTAGGCATATATTCAGGCTCAGCATTATAAACCCTACTTTCTACTACTGGAATTAGGGTTGTAATTGCATATCTACAAGCAGATAATTCTATTTCTTGTCTGTTTTTATCTTCTCTTTTAGGACTATCAAAATACTGTAATAACAATGAATACAAGTTATTACACATTTCAAATCTACTATATTCATCAAGTTTTTTCTTTGTTTTAAGTATTTTTATAACTTCTTCAATTACTTGTTTATAATCTTGCCTATA
>CANQMG010000079.1 GCA_947624925.1 uncultured Clostridia bacterium
GTTTTAGAGCCCTAAGTACCATTCTTGCTACTGGTGGTGCACCACATCCTGCACACATTCTATGTCCTGATGTAAATCTAGATGGTTTCTCTGCTATTATTTGTTTTAAATTATATGCCATATTGCTCTTACCTCCTTAATCCTAGGTATCTATAAGGTTCTGTAATTCTTCCTGTTTTTGCAATTTCTTGTAAGTCTTTATATACGCTTTCTATATCATCTGCTTTTGTATCTCTTCCACCTATTCCATACACATAATTTACTATTGGAACTTGTTTTTTGTTTACATACATTGCAGATGTTACATCTTCAAATAATGCTCCGCCTGCTGCATTTAAAGAATCTGCTTTATCTAAAACTGCAACTGCTTTTATATGTTCCAAGGCTTTTGCTATTTCTTCTGCTGGGAATGGTCTAAATACTCTTAGTTTTAATAATCCTGCTTTTATTCCTTTTTCTCTTAAAGAATCTACAACAAATTTTGTTGTTCCTGCTGTTGAGTTCATACATACTATTGCTATTTCAGCGTCATCTAATTTATATTCTTCAAAAAATGAATATTTTCTTCCTGTCATTTTTTCAAATTCTTCTGCTACTTCTAAAATTACTTTTTTAGCATTTTTCATGCCTAAAGCCTGCTGTGCTTTGTGTTCAAACAAATAAGCTTGCAAGTCTAATGGTCCAATTGCTATTGGATTATCCTTATTTAAAAGATATTCATCTGGTTTATATTCTCCTACAAATTTTTTAACTTTATCATCTTCTATTAATTCAATGTTTTCAATAGAGTGTGATGTTATAAATCCATCTTGACATACCATAAGCGGTAATTTTACATTTTTATTTTCTGCAATTCTATGCGCCATTATTAAATTATCGTAAGCCTCTTGGTTGTTTTCTGAAAACAACATTATCCATCCGCTATCACGTACGCCCATTGCATCTGAATGGTCATTGTGTATATTAAGAGGTCCTGATACTGCTCTATTTACTAAACTCATTACTATTGGAAGTCTTAAGCTTGATGCAATATATATCATTTCCCACATAAGTGACAATCCATTTGCAGATGTTGCGGTCATTGCCCTTCCTCCTGCTGCTTCTGCTCCAATAGTTGCTGCCATTGCACTATGTTCACTTTCTACTGCAACAAATTCTGTATCTACATCGCCATTACTAACAAATGTAGAAAAATATTGTGGTATTTCGGTTGAAGGTGTAATTGGAAATGCTGCTACTACATCTGGATTTATTTGTTTCATTGCAATAGCTGCTGCTTCATTACCACTTAAACGTTCTCTAATTGACATTTTATTTCCTCCTTTAATTTTTTATTAATTAAAATTTCACATATAAATTGTTGTTTGTAGGTATATATTCATTTTCATTTGTTTTACTCCATGGCTATTGCGCCAAAAGGACATACCTTAGCACACACTCCACAACCTTTACAATAATCATAATTAAAATCTGTTCGCTTTTGGTCCTTTCCTACTGGAATTGCATCATCAGGACACACAGGAAAACACATGCCACATTGTTTACATTTTTCAAATAAATAAATTGGTTTTGTGCTCCTCCAATCTCCTGTTTTAAATTCTTTTGCATTTCCAGCATTATATATATCTCCACCTTGAGTTAAATCTTCCATTGGAGTATTTGAATTTATATTCATATTTTTTCTACCTCCTTATTAATGTATAGGGACACACCTTAGTAACAAGCATTCCTCATAGATTAAGGTATGTCCCTACTGCAATTTATTGATGTCAGCTATTAACTTTTTCTAAAGACTTTAGAGCAAGTTCTAGGGCTTTCATATTTCCTTCTATAACTTCTGGTTTTTTTGCAAATTTATGTTTAAATGACCCCTTCATGTCGTTTAATAATTCTTCATCTGTCATTATTCCACTTACTTTTACTATAGCAGCAAGCATTGGCGTATTTGGAAAGTATCTGCCTAAAGCTTCTTCTGATATTTTTCTTGCATCTATTTTGTAAATTTCTCCTTCATATCCCTTTAATAGTCTTTTAATTTCTTCTGCATTTTTAGTTGTATTAATAACAATTGCTCCATCCTTTTTTAGCCCTGCCGTTACATCTACATCTTTTAATAATGTATCATCAACTACTACAACGTAATTTGGTTCATATATATTGCTATGTATTGTTATTGGTTTATCGCTTATTCTGTTATATGCGGTAATTGGTGCACCCATTCTTTCTGGTCCATATTCTGGAAATCCTTGTATGTATTTACCAGTATTAAATGCTGCATCTGCCAAAAGAAGTGATGCAGTTTTTGCACCTTGACCGCCACGTCCGTGCCATCTAATTTCTATTAGATTATCCATTCTAAATATTCCTCCCAATTATAATGTTTAACTATTAAAGTATATTTCTAAAAGCCTTAAAAGTCAATGTTTAAAGATAAATTTGCAAAAATATATTTTATGTGATATAATAATATTACAAAACATAGAAGGGTGTGCAGTCATTAAATGAAAAAAATATTTGTGAGGTTCATACGGCTAGTGGTAAATGTTACGCCAAGGGTAACAGCAATTGTGCTGTTACTTAGTGTATGTTTCTCAGCAGTCAAAAGCTGCTGGGATATGATGGTCACAGCTGTAAAGCTGAAGGCCATTACAGACAATATTCTCTATATAGAGGATATTGCCAATTCCACCCCTGGCGGTTGGACAGACAAGCTCATAAAAAAATACGAAGAAGAGCAAGCAAAGAGAAACGCTTTGCTTGCTAGTGAAAACGAGGTCATTTCTGCTTTTGCAAAAGCAGATGATCTCAGCAGAATTTTTATGTACTTTAAAACCCTGAGCAAAGCCCTTTTCTACGGGTTTTGCATTATCTTCTTCATTCGGGCAATTATTCTCGTTTGTGAGAAGATAATTCAATAAGAAAAAGCGCGGATATGTCCATAGTTGGAACCGCGCTTTTTTCTTATTTTTTTTAATCATTGCTTTCGCAAGGTGCTTCTACAGGACAAACTCCTGCACATGTTCCGCATCCTATACATGAATTTTGGTCTATTATGTATTTATCTTCACCTTGTGATATACATTCAACAGGACATTCTGCTGCACATGCTCCACATGATATACATTTGTCTGTTATTTTATATGCCATATAACTTTTCACCTTCCTTCTTTACGGGTGAACAAAAGGCCCACCCCTACATGCTTTTGATTTAAATTTTTATATTATATTTCTATATTAATTAGAAAATTTTATGTCTAATTATTATTCTTTTTATCTAATTCTTCTAGTTTTTCTAATTTTTGTAATTCCTTTAAGTCCTCTGGGTTTTCTAAGTCTATATCATCATCTTCCTTTTCAACATCTTTTATAACTTTTATGTCATTCGATTGGTATTTTTTAAAAAATGTATCTTCTCCATCTTTAAATTTTACTTTTATTGTTTCCTTTAAAGTTTCAATTCCGGCAAACTTCTCCTTCTCCATCTGGTGTTTTTACAATTGCTCCAACATTAGGAAGTCTAGAATGTTTTTCTTCGTATACTTCTTGTTCATATTTTAGGCAACACATAAGTCTCCCACAATTGCCAGAAATTTTAGCAGGATTTAACGATATGTTTTGTTCTTTTGCCATTTTTATAGATACAGTTTCAAAATCACCTAAAAAAGAACAACAACATAATTCTCTTCCACACATTCCATTTCCACCTAATCTTTTTACCTCATCTCTTACACCTATTTGTCTTAATTCAATTCTAGTTTTAAATATAGCTGCTAAATCTTTTACCAAATCTCTAAAGTCTATTCTTCCTTCTGCTTTAAAAAAGAAAAGTAATTTACTTCTATCAAATTTATATTCTACATCTGTTAATATCATGTCTAATTTATGCTCTTTTATTTTATTTTGACATATTTTTAATGCTTCTTTTTCTTTCTGTTTATTTTCTTCATATTGTTTTTTATCTTTATATGTTGCAACTCTTATAATTTTTTTTAATGGTTTTTCTATTTTTTCATCTGGTAAATATCTATTTGCTATAACTACTTCTCCATATTCCATTCCCATTGAAGTTTCTACTATTACATATTTTCCTTTTTGTATATTTGTACCATTTGGATCAAAAAAATATATTTTACCAGGCTTTTTAAATCTAACTCCTATAATATTTGCCATTTATTTCCTCCCATATAGTCATATTAAAATTATCTATGGTCATATTATAATTAGCATTTTTTTGTAATCTATCTTTTGTATCTTCGACTATTTTCATACATTCTATATAATTTGCATTTATACTTATTTTATCAAAAAATATTAAATTTATATACTCCAAAATTTCAATTGTTTCTTCCTTATTTTTAAATGTTTCTTCTTTACTATTAACTATATCAATTATAGTAATATTTTCTAAATTTGAATATATATTATTAATTTTTTTGTAATTTTCTTCTTTTCCTTGCAAATTTAATGCTTTTTTTACACTTCCATCTGCAATTTTTAATATTATATCTGGAATTTGTAAATATTTATATTGTTTTTGCAATATATTTTTTAGTTCGTCGTTTGTTAATTTATTAAATATTATTTTTGTACATCTTGATTTTATTGTAGGTAAAAATAAATTTTCATTTGACGTAATTAAAATAATTGTAACATATTCTGGAGGCTCTTCTAATGTTTTTAATAAACTATTTTGTGCCTCTTTTGTCATTAAATTACTGTCATTTATAATATATACTTTTTTATTAGATACTATTGGTTTTTCATATACTTTTTTTACAAGTTCTCTTATTTGATCTATTTTTATATTATTTCCATCTGGCTGAATTATTGTAAAATCAGGATTATTAAATGTATTAAATTCTATACATGATTTGCACTTATCACATGGTTTTTTTTGTGATAAGCACAAAATTGCTTTTGCAAATTCTTTTGCAAATAACATTTTTCCAATTGATTCTTTTCCTATAAACATATAACTATGTGCTATATTATTTGTATCTATTATCTGTTTTAGCAATTCTTTATTTTTTTCATTTCCAATAATGTCTTTAAAAATCATATTTATTTTACCTAATATGCAGATAAGCACTACTCATTACTGCACCTTTTAAATTTTATTAATTTATTTTACTTTTCC
>CANQMG010000080.1 GCA_947624925.1 uncultured Clostridia bacterium
TATCATCATAAACTGACCCAGCATTTATAATTCCTTCTTGAAGAGCAGGTCCATATACAGCAATTGGTTTCATTGAAGAACCTGTTTGTCTTGGAGATTGTGTTGCTCTATTTAATCCAAATGCAGTTTTTTCTCCAAGTCCTCCAACTGTTCCTACAACATATCCAGTAGATTGATCAATTATTACCATTGCAGCTTGTGATGTAACATATTTTCCATCTTCATCTTTTGTTTTCTTAGATTTTACTTGATATGTCTTTTTTGCAAATTCTTCTTCCATTCTATTTTGAATATCTGAATCCTCTGTAGTATAAATTGTAAAACCACTACTATATAAATATGTTTTTGCGTATTCTCTATCCATTCCCTTTTCATTTACAAGCTGATCTATAATTTGATTTATTGCTGCTTCAGTATGATAAGAATAAGACTTCTGACTTACATCACCTTGTTTAAAATTTAGACCTTCTTCAACTTTTTTAACTGCCTCATTATATTCTTCCTCTGTAATTTTGTCTTGATCTTTCATCTGATATAAAACAGTTTTGGTTCTTTTCTTTATATCATCCATATTAGCATCTTCTTTAAATGGATTATATGAATTTGGAGAATGAGTTATTCCTGCTAAAAATGCACATTCTTCTATATTTAAATCACTAGCACTTTTATCAAAGTAATATTCTGATGCCATTTCAACTCCATGTACTTTTCCACCTAAGAATATAATATTTAAATACATTTCTATTATTTGATCTTTAGATAATATATTTTCTACTTGATAAGCTCTTACCATTTCTTTTATTTTTCTTGTAGCACCCTCAATTCCTTCATCATCTTTTTCATTTGTAATATTTTTTACTAATTGTTGCGTTATCGTGCTACCACCAAATCCTGAAGATCCTCTGTTAAATAAGAATGTTACTGTTGCAGCTAATGTTCTTGATATATCAACTCCATGGTGCTTATTAAATCTTTTATCTTCAATTGCAATAAATGCATCTGGCAAATATTTACTCATTTCTTCTTTAGTAATTATTTTTCTATTTTCAATATCACTTAATTCTGCAATTATTTCGCCTTTTTTGTTCACAACTGTTGTATTTGAATATTCAATAATCAAATTTTCTTTAGTAATTTTCATATCATCGCCAAATAGTCCGAATATAATTCCAACAAATACGCCCGCTACAACAATAAACAATATTAATAATATTATTAATATAACTTTTATTGCTGTTTTTAACTTTGATTTATTTTTTTTACCTTTTTTATTGCTTTTCTTTGTTTCTTTTTTACCTTTTGATTTATTTCCCATCTTTTTTCCTCCTATGCGAAATATACAAATCTATTATATATTATATTAAAAAAAAGATAAAGAGTTTTGGACAAAATTTTATTAAAATAGTGTTATTTCTTGAATAATTTCTTCAGGCGTAGTTATTATTTTTGCTCCCTGCTTTATTAATTCGTTTGTCCCTTCTGAATTTTGCGAATAAATACTTCCTGGAATTATAAACACATCTTTCCCTTGTTCTAATGCAAAATCAATTGTTATATATGTTCCACTTTTTCTTTTTGCCTCTACAACTAAAATCCCATCTGATAATCCACTAATTATTCTATTTCTTGCTGGGAAATTCTGTTTATTAGGTGGTGTATCTATTTCATATTCAGTAATTACAGCTCCACCTTCTTCTAATATTTTTCTTAGTATGCCAATATTTTCTTTTGGATAAATATAATTAAATCCGCTTCCTAATACTGCAATTGTCTTTCCTTTTGCCATAATACATCCTATATGTGCAAATGAATCTATGCCTCTTGCTAGTCCACTTATAATATTTATATTATATTTAGATAGCTTATATGAAAATTCTTTAGCAACTTTTTCTCCATATTTACTACAATTTCTTGAACCTATTATTCCTATTGATTTATTATTTAATATATCTATATTTCCTAATACATATAATTGTTTAGGAGGACAATATATTTTTTTTAATTTTTCTGGATATTTTTCATCGTTTATTTCTATTTTATTTATTTTCATATGTTCTGTTTATCCTTTCTATTTTTTAATTTTAAATACAAAAAAGAGAGCAACATTTTATTGCCCCCTTATATTTATTTATTACTTGCAGATTTTATTACATTATTCATAAGCATTGCTATTGTCATTGGTCCTACTCCTCCTGGAACTGGAGTTATATATGATACTTTATCTAATAAATTTTCATAATCCGTATCTCCTACTATTTTTCCGTCATCTAATCTATTAATTCCAACATCTATTACAACGGCTCCCTCTTTAACCATTTCTTTTGTAATAAACTTTGGTTTTCCTAATGTAGCAATTAATATATCTGCTTGTTTTGTAAGTTCTGAAATATTTTTAGTTTTTGAATGACAAACTGTTACTGTACAATTTTTATTTAGCAAACATTGTATTAATGGTTTTCCAACAATATTACTTCTACCTACTATTACAGCATGCATACCTTCTGTTTTTATATTATATGCCTCTAGCATTTTCACAATACCATATGGTGTACATGATACAAAGCAATCTTGATTTAAGGCTAGTTTTCCAACATTTATCGGATTAAATCCATCAACATCCTTTTTTTCATCTATTCGCTTAAAGGCTTCATTTGCATCTAAACCATTTGGTAATGGACTTTGCACCAATATTCCATGTATAGTATCATCTACATTTAATTTGTCGATTAATTCTAGTAGTTCTTCAATTTTTATATTCGCATTTAATATGTATTCTTCATATTCTATACCGACTTCTTCACAGGCTCTACTTTTATTCCTTACATATATTCTTGATGCTTTATCGTCACCAACCATTATAACTGCCAGCTTAGGTATAATTCCTCTTTGTTTTATTTCACTTGCTTTTTCTTTTAGGCTTAATCTTATTGTTTTAGCTAATTCTTTTCCATCAATTATTTGTGCCATATAATATTTCTCCTATTTTAATATCCTGGTTTTTCTAATAATTTAAACATATTCTTTTTATATTCTTCAACTCCTGGTTGATTAAAAGGATTAACTCCTAATATTTTTCCTGAAACCGCACATGAAAGCTCAAAGAAATATATTAGCTGTCCCAAATTTTCTTCATCTAATCCTTCTATATTTATTAGAATATTTGGAACTCCACCTTTAATATGTGCTTGAATTGTACCCTCCATTGCTTTCTTATTTACATAGTCTAAAGTCTTTCCTGTTAAATAATTTAATCCATCTAAATTATCTTCATCTGCTTTAATTGTTATATCTTCATCAGTTTTTTCTATATTTATAACTGTTTCAAACAAATTTCTTCTTCCTTCTTGTATATATTGTCCCATAGAATGTAAGTCTGTAGTAAAATCTACACCTGCAGGAAATATTCCTTTTAAATCCTTTCCTTCACTTTCACCATATAATTGTTTCCACCATTCTGTAAAATAGTGTAATTTAGGCTCATAATTAACTAGTATTTCTGTATTTTTTTCTTCATTATATAAAACATTCCTTATTACAGCATATTGATAACATTCATTATATTTTAGATTTTTATCTGAGTATTTGTCTTGTGCAATCTTTGCACCTTGCATTAATTTATCTATGTTAATTCCAGCTACTGCTATAGGTAATAATCCTACTGCTGTTAAAACTGAATATCTACCGCCTACATTATCTGGTATTACAAATGTTTCATATTCTTCTTCATTTGCTAATTGTTTTAATGCACCCTTTTTTCTGTCTGTTGTTACATATATTCTTTTTCTAGCCTCATCTATTCCATATTTATTTTCTAATATTTCTCTAAAAATTCTAAAAGCAATTGCAGGTTCAGTTGTTGTACCAGATTTAGATATAACATTTATTGAAAAATCTCTATCTCCTATTAAATCAATCATATCTAATATGTATCTTTGACTTATATTGTTTCCTGCATACAACATTTGTGGAACATCTCTTTTTTTGAAATTATGAAATGTATTAGTCATTGCTTCTATAACTGCTCTAGCACCTAAATATGAACCACCTATACCTATTGTAATAAATACTTCTGAATTATTTTGAATTTGTTTAGCTGCTTTTTTTATTCTTTCAAATTCTTCTTTATCATAATTTGTTGGTAAATCAAGCCATCCTAAAAATTCGTTTTCATCATCCTTTTTAGCGTAGAAATCATTATGTATTTTTTCAACATCATTTTTATATTTCATTATATCGCTATTAACAACTCCTGAATTTGAAAAATCTACCTTAATATTTGACATAATTATTCCTCTCTTTCTACGTATAATATATGTAATTATTTTATAACAGTTATTTATTTTATGCAATATATTTTTAATTTTTGCTTTTTACTAAATCTAAATTACCATTTATAATTTCAGGTGCAAATCCACTTATTTCGTCAAATAAAATACCTTCTGGTATTTCATTCCATAAATATATCTTTTTACCTTCCATAAAAGCTTCATATAATTCAAGAAATGTTGAACCACCAATATAATTCTTTTTTCCGTTCTTATCAAAATTTAAAGTTAAAACTGCATCCATAGATTTTATTCTATCTCTACTTCTTTTAAACATTTCCCCTTTCATCTTTGCATGTTCTTCTTTTCCTTTAGCATACCATTCATTTTCAGCATTTGGGTTTTCATATGTATGAGGTAAAAAAACTTCCCAGCCGTTTTTTTCTAATTTTTCTTTAATTGGTAGTATATCTTTATAAAAAGCTTTACTACATATTATAAATATTTTATTCATTTTTAAATCACTCCTAACATTTTTCTTCTTTGTTTAACATATTTAATATATAACTACTAATTTTTTCCACAACAATTTTTGTATTTTTTTCCACTTTTATCTACCATCTTTGATTATTATATTTATTAACTCTCCAATTGTCAATAAAATTTAAAAGAGTTGCAAAAATTTAGAGCTATGTTTCCATAGCTCCTTTAAACTCTTGGTTATTTGGCAGGTGTGCCAAATCCTGCATCTCTTTTGACCTATTAGGTGTGTGGATGGCACTATTGTCCACCTCAAATAACCTATGATATTACTAGTTTTTTCCGCAACAGTTTTTATA
>CANQMG010000081.1 GCA_947624925.1 uncultured Clostridia bacterium
TCTCATGGTAAAGTCTTGTGCTAATCTTACCATGGCATCATATACAGAGCTATCACCATGTGGATGATATCTTCCTAAAACAGAACCTACGGTATTAGCACATTTTCTGTATGGCTTGTCTGATGTAATTCCGTCTTCATACATAGAGTATAAAATTCTTCTATGTACTGGTTTTAAACCATCTCTTACATCTGGAAGGGCACGAGAAACGATAACACTCATGGCATAATCTATATATGATGTTTTCATCTCTTTTTCAATGTCTCTTTCAATGATTTTTCCCTCATATTCTTCCATTTTTTAACCTCTTTTCTAGTATTTTTATATCCTTTGTCATTATACTAAAACGCCAAAAAATATGCAAGCGAAAATCGGTAAAAAAGTGAATTTATCGCTATTTTTATGTAAGCATTTGAGCAAGTTCTAATTCTTCTTTACTTAAATTAAATTGTCCATCATTATTTTTAATTAGCAAATGAATGTTTTCAATATTTCTTGCTTCTTTTAAAGTATTTTCCATTGGCATTAAATTTTGTAATTGTTCTTTTATTTTTCCATATTCACGTTCCATTCCTTCAAAGTCTTGTGATTCATAATAGTTCTTCCAATTTTCTTCATATTTTCCTAACTTTTCTAAACTGCCTAATTGAGAAGTAAATTCATCACTTATATTTTTACTTATATTATCTAGAATAACATTTTTTCCTTGTTTAATTAAATTTACTATATTTTGATTTAATAATCCTGATTTTTGTGTTTTATTTAATACATTATCAATCACATTAGATATTCCTTCAATAATTCCTCCTTTTTTGATTGCTGATTGGGCTTGTGAAATATTTTCAAAATTTCCAGTAAAAATTCCTACGATGCTTTTTCCAAAATTAATAGCATTACTTATAGCTGTATCTACACCTTCTTTTAATCCTCCTTTTAGTAAACTATCTTTTACGTCAATGACTTGATTTTCTACAAAGTCTGGTAATATCCATCTTAAAGCCGTATCTAGAGCGGTATTTACTACTTGTCCTAAAGTAGATTGTAAAAAATTATTTTGTTCTTGCCCCATCTCTAATTCGTTTTGTACTTCTTGATTTTGATTTAATTCATTTTCTCTTTCCATATTTTTTCCTCCTTTATAATTTTTTTTGAATTTTTAAATATTCATTTTTTATTTTTTTACTCATAAAATTATTTTTCATATTTTTATTAATTAATTTATTATATTTTTTTTCGTAATTTAATACTCCTAAAATATTAAATTCCTGAAATAATTTTTTTAATAAATAAATACTAATAGCTTCTTCATTATATTTATTAAATAATATATTAAATTTACTTTTATCAATTTTCCACTCATGAATGTAAATGTCTAATAAGTTTCTTGCTTTTTTTATTTCTAAAATATTAGCTTCTGTTACAAATATATTTTTATTGCTATTTTTAATAATATTTTTTGTATAATCAAAAAAACATTCTGAACTTGTATCAATAATAATTGTATTATAAATTTGTTTTAATTGATTAATATTATTTAATAATTCGATTATCTCTGTATGACTTTCTTTATTTAGCATGAATTCTGTGACACATAGAAAATCAATTTTTTTATTAATTTTTATGATGAATTGATTAATTGTATTTTTATTTTTATTTATTTGAATTGGATATTTTTTTACACCTAGAATTGTGTGTATACTATTATTTAGAATATCAAAATCTATGATTAAAATTTTCTTTTTTTGATTTGCCATTACTTTGGCAATATTAACTGAAATAATGCTTTTTCCTACTCCACTTGGTCCTGATATAGAAATAATTTCACTTTTTATTTTTTGTATCTCTTTTTGTTTTTTATCTAATTCTACTAATGGTTGTATTTTATTTTTTAATTCTTCATTGGTAATTTCTTGAGCAATTTTTTCTATATTTATTTCTGTAAAATATAAAATTTTATAAATTCCTTTTTCATATAATATTTTTTCTAAATTTTCTTTTTTATTTTCTAAAATTAAAATAATTTTTAATTGTGGATTTATATTTTTTATTTTTGAAATTAAATTTGTTATTTCTAGTTCGCCAGGTAATATCTCACTTAATACTAAATAATCTATATGGGTATTTTTTTTCATTTCTAAAACTTCAAATATTGCTTCTTGATATTGTATATCTTGAAATAATATATTAATATTTTTTTGTTTTTTTAATTCTTGGTTTATCATTGGATTTGCTAGTGCTGTTATTATATTTTTCATTTTATTATTCTTCCTTTTTTATTTATTTTTTTCTATTATTTCTTTTTCAAAGTCTGCTGCTTCAATTTTTGTTAAAATATGTTCATTTTCTATAAACATTAAACATTCTCCTCTTTTTAAAGATTTTATTTCTATTTTTTCTTTTTCTGATAAATTTGTATATTTTTCTAATACTCTTATATTTTCTTCTTCTAGTGAAAAAAATGTTTTAATTTCAGAATTATTTAAAATACTTTTTCCATATATTCCTTCTTCTAAGCTAAATAAATCGGAAACATCTTGTGTAATTGCTACACTACTTCCTCCATATTTTCTAATGGTTTTAAATATTTTATAAATAAAGCTTGCTACTTCTTTATTTGATGTTACTCCAATTAATCTCCAAATTTCGTCTAGATAAATTGCTTTTTTAATATTTCTGTCTTTTTTAATTTTATCCCAAAATAAATCTGTAAATAAATACATTCCATATTTTAAATTTTCTTCCCCTAATTCATAAATATCTGCTACGATTAATTTATTATTAATTTCTACATTGGTATGGTGATTAAAAAAATTTAATGATCCTTTTACAAATGGAATTAATTTAATAGCAAATATTTTTGTTTTTTCATCTTTTTTTAACAACTCATAAAAATCTTCTAATATTGGCATATCATTTGTATCTTTAAAATCCTGTTTAATTAAATTATTATTTTCTTTATATAAACTTTTATCATCAAATGTAATATTTTTATTTTGATATAAATCAATAATTTTTTCTTCTAATATGGCTTTTTCTTCTTCATTTAGATTTCCAAATATTAAATTAAAAAATCCCATTAATTTATTAATTTTATTTGCTAAATATCCTCTTTCATCATCTTCTATACTTTCTTCTCTAATATCTAAAATATTAATATAAGTATCTGATTTAGGTCCTATTTTTAGCCATGCTCCATTTAAGTTATGACACAGATTCCCATATTCTCTATCTGGATCAATAATATATTGTTCTATGCCAAGCAAACGATATCTTAAAATTAATATTTTTGTATAAAAAGATTTTCCGTGCACCACTTGTTCCAAAAATACACATATTTGCATTTTTATATTTTTTTGTATTATATCTATCAATAAATACTAAAGAATTATTATAAATATTAGTTCCAATAAAAATACCTTCTTCATCAAATATGGCAGAAGAAATAAAAGGATATGTAGATACTAATCCACTTGTTAAAACATTTCTTTTAGAAATTTCTTTTAATAATTTATTATTTTCCATTAGTGGCATACAGGCTTTTATGGCTTCTTCTTGTCTAAAATAGGCCCTTCTTGTTTGCATACCTCTACTTTGAAAAATTCCTTCAATTTTATTTAATGTATATTCTAATTCTTTTAAATCTTCGCTATATGTACTTATATAAATATATAAAAAATATAATTCTTCGTTGTTAATTTGCATCTCTCTTCTAATGTATTTCGCATCATTATAGGTAAATGATGCTATTTCCATGTCTTGCCTATTTTCATTGATTGTTTTTAAATCTGCTCCTACATTTCCAATGTGATAGGTTAAGTCTTTTATTGTTTTATATGTATCTTGTTTTTCGTAAAAAATAGAAATATTCATATTTATATTGGTGTCAATAATTGATCTTAAAATTAAATCTGTCTGTTCACGATAATAATTAATGACACAAAGAGATGAAAAATATAAATGATCCATTTCAATGTATTTTGGATTTGATATATTTATGTAAGATGGTGATAAAAAATCTTTTTCTGAAAAAATACCTTCTTCAAACATTAATTTATTTTTTTCCTCTTTTTTAAAATGAAAAATATTTTTTATTTTATTTTTTAATATTATTTTATATTTATTTAATTTTTCTTTCATATTTTTTCCTTTTATTGATTAATATTATCGTTTATATTCATTCTTACATCTAAAAATGAATATAAAATATTTTTAATTTCTTCTTTTTGATTTACATCTTTTGCAATATTTCCACATCTTGCTATTGCTTCTTTTATTTTAAAATATTTTTCATTTAAATCTTCTATAGCATAATTTTCTTCTTGATTTTTATCGCTATTTTTTAAAATAATATAAAAATTTTTAGAGGAGGATTTTTTACTATGATTTAATTTTTTAATATATTCTATATATTTTTTTGTAATTTCTTGGATATTTTTTTCTTCTAGATTGAATTGATTTTTAAGATTAGAAATATGTTTTGATAAGTCTTCTTTACTACTTTGAATTAAAATTTGAAAATTAAAATGACAAGTTCTTAAAAATAATTTGTAGGAATTAATAATAGCTTCTTTTTCTAATTCTGATTTTAAATTATAATTAATAGGATTTATTTTAATAATTTTAATATAAGTATTATCTTTTAATTTTATTATTCCATTTTCTAATATTTTTTCAAAAGGAAGCCATAATTGAACTGAATTTATTTCTTCTTTTTTCATGCAATAAAATGAATTTTTTCTCCTTTCTTTTTTCTTTTTGGGGGATTTTATTTTAGAATAAAATTTAAATTGAATAAATTTGTTATTTTTATTTTATATGGTTATTTATTTTTCGTCAAGAGAAATCGTGCGACAAATTTCGACATTTGGGATAATTTCTCTCTTTATTTTTTGTATATTTTTTTTGTTTTTGATGATACTAATAGCATAAGATTAATATTAGTTAAAATAAGAGTCATATGAGATCTGTTTTGGGTTTTATATGGTTCGAGCAAAGATTTATTGTCTTGTAATGACCTTATAGGATAATAAGTCGGCGATGAGAGTATATTATTGGTATGTAAGCTGTATTTTTTTATTTTTATTAT
>CANQMG010000082.1 GCA_947624925.1 uncultured Clostridia bacterium
ACAAAAGAAGTGGTAGATACTAAAAATATAATTATAACATTTGCACAAAATAGTACCTTAAATGACGGCTCAGGAAAAGGAAGACAAGATTTAGATAATTTAGGAAAACTTGAAGGATATTACATAACAAATGGAAAAGCTATAAAAATAACATGTGAAAAAAAATCTAGAAAAGAAAAAACAATATATAAAGATTTAGATGGAAATGAAATAAATGTTAATGATGGTAACACATTTATACAAATTGTTCCAATAAATTCTAAAGTTGAAATAAAGTAAATTTATTTTGATTACACAATTTTACAAATTGTGCATTTTATATAATATATAATGAGGAAGGCAAAATGGAAAAATTTAAATCAGGATTTGTATCAATTTTAGGAAGAACTAATGTAGGAAAGTCAACCTTAATAAATTCATTAGCAGGTGAAAAAGTTGCAATAATGACTAATAAACCCCAAACAACAAGAACTGCAATAAGAGCAATAGTTAATAGACCAAATTCTCAAATAATATTTATAGATACACCAGGAATTCATAAACCAAAAAGTAAATTAGGAAACACAATGATAGAAACAGCATTTGGAACAGTAGAAGATGTAGATGTAATATTATTTTTAGTAGAAGCTACAAGTAACCAAATAGGCAAAGGAGATAAAATTATTTTAGAAAAGTTAAAGCAGCATAATGGTAATGTAATACTAGTTATTAATAAAATAGATTTGGTTAACAAAGAGCAACTAGCTAAAGTAATTGATTTATATAGTAATGAGCTTAATTTTAATGCAATAGTTCCTATATCTGCATTAAAGAATAAACAAACACAAGAAATATTAGATGAAATTGAAAAATTATTAAAACCAGGACCTGCATATTATGATATAGAAGAATTTACAGATCAAACGCAAAGGCAATTAGCAGAAGAAGTAATAAGAGAAAAAGCTTTAAAACTATTAGATGATGAAGTTCCACACGGAATATATATTGAAATTGAGAAAATGAAACACACAAAATCAAAATTAAAGGAAGATTTATATAATATAGAAGCTACAATATACTGCCTAAGAGATTCGCATAAAGGAATTATAATAGGAAAGAATGGGCAAATGCTAAAAAAAATAGGAACATATGCAAGGCAAGATTTAGAAAAAATGTTAAATGCAAAGGTTAATTTAAAAACATGGGTAAAAGTAAAGAAAGATTGGCTTGATGAAGAAAAAATTGTAAAAAAATTCAAACCAAATTAAAAGTTAAATATGAATAAAAACACAAAAAATGCAAAAGATAAATTTAAAAGTAATTTTGCTTTTAAATAGGAGATGATTGTATGATTAAAAAAATGGCATGGAATACTTTTAAAAATACAGGGAACATAGATACTTTTTTAGAACTTATGCAAGTTGAAAACTTAGAAAAACAGTTAAATGGTGAAATTGATGGGAATAATAAAAACGAAGGGGATAATATTATTAGAAAGTAATATGGGAGATTCTGATAAAATGTTAACAATGTTAACACCAGGACTCGGAAAAATTGGGTGTGCTGCAAAAGGCGCTAGAAGACCTAGAAGTCTTTTGCTATCTGGCACTCAATTTTTGTGTTTTGGAGAATACATATTATATAAAGGAAAAGATACGTATAATATAAATTCATGTGATACTATAGAAGTATTTTATAATATAAGGACAGATTTAGATAAACTTGAAATTGCATCCAAAATATCAAAAATTATACTAGAAGTAACAAACGAAAATGAAAACACATATAAAATTTTGCAATTACTATTAAATACATTATATATAATTTCAGAAACAGATAAAAACTTAGAGCTAGTATTTGCAATATTTAAGTTAAGATTATTATGCATATTAGGTTATTTACCTAATGTAGAAATGTGCAGAGAGTGTAATACAAAAGAAGAATTAAACTATTTTAGTATAAAGGAAAATGGATTTAAATGTAAAAACTGTGCAAAACAAGATAAAAGTTGTATACAAATGAATAATACCACAAAAACTGCAATTACATATATAGTAAAAGCCCCAGCCAAAAAAATATATTCATTCAATATACCAGAAGAAAGCATAAAAGAATTATCCATAATAGCAGACTTATATTTTAAAAGTAAAATTGACTAGTTAAGGTTAGATAAGAATTAGGTTAGTCAATTTATGAGATTTAGTGCTAAGTTTTATATTCTCATAATATAATTTATTTTAAATAAACTATTGATAAATTTTAAATTAAATAATATAATATAAATGGTATGAGTCTAACTCTTGTATGGAAAGCATTTCGATAAAAAGCTATGAATCTTGTCAGGTCCGGAAGGAAGCAGCAATAAGTAGTGTATTTATGTGGAATACTTTCCATAGAGGAGTTAAGTTAAAAACTCACACCATTTTTAAATAAGAGGTGAATTCAGGTGGCATATACAGCTTTATATAGAAAATTTAGGCCAACATCATTTTCAGAAATAGTAGGGCAAGAACACATAACTAGAACGCTAAAAAATCAAATTATGGCACAAAGAGTAGGACATGCTTATTTATTTAATGGTGGAAGAGGAACTGGAAAAACTTCTGCTGCAAAGATTTTAGCAAGAGCTATTAACTGCTTAAATCCGAAAGATGGTGAGCCATGCAATGAGTGCGAGATATGTAAGGCAGCTTTAGATGGATCACTTACAGATATAGTAGAATTAGATGCTGCTTCAAATAATAGTGTTGAGGATATAAGAGCTATAAGAGAAGAGGTAAATTTTCTACCAACACTTGCAAAATATAGAGTATATATAATAGATGAGGTTCATATGCTATCAACTGGAGCTTTTAATGCATTATTAAAAACATTAGAAGAGCCACCAGCACATGTTAAATTTATATTAGCAACGACTGAACCTCAAAAGTTACCAATGACTATATTATCTAGATGCCAAAGGTTTGACTTTAAAAAAATTGCTCCAAAGGATATTATAAAAAGACTAAAAATAGTAGCAAAAGAATCAAATTTGAAAATAACAGATGAGGCTTTAAATACGATTTCTATATTGGCTGAAGGAGCAATGAGAGATGCTCTTAGTATTCTAGAAAGATGTGTTCAAGATGGTATGAATGAAATAGATGAAAATAATATAAAAGAATTGGTAGGAATACCAAAGCTTACATATATAAACAAAATTGTTACCTCTATACTAGAATATAATGTAGAAGATGTTTTAAAAACTGCGGAAGAAATTTTAAATGAAGGCAAAGATATTAATAATATAATATGGGAAATGATTAAATATACTAAAGATATTTTAATATATAAAACAACTGGTAAATTGGACATATATTCTAAAGATGAAATTGAGCAAATAAAAGAAATTTCACAAAAAGTTTCAAAAGAGAAATTATTAGATGTTATTTGTAAACTTTCTGAATTAGAAAATGATATAAAATGGTCATCACAAAGAACTATTTTATTTGAGACAGGCTTAATAAAGCTTTCTAGTGGTACATCTGGAAATTCTACAGATGAACTAGAAAACAGAATAAAGAAAATAGAAGATATAATTAGCAAGGTGGATTTTAACAAGCAAATTAACCAAACAAATAATGCAGCAAAGTTTGTTTCAAATGAGCCAATGCAAAATTTAAATAAGCCGGCAGAAAAAAATATAAAGAAAATTACTCAAACGATAGATGCAAAAAATGAAGATTATTGGAAAGATGTAGTTGGTAATTTAAAGCAATCTGGTAAAATGATGTTATATACAAATTTAATGAATAGTGTAGCAAAAAAAGTCAGTGATGTAACAATAGAAGTTGAATTTCCAAATGGTTTAACACAGTTTGGAAAAACTGTACTAGAAAAACCAGAGAATATAAATGAGGTAACTAAACTTGTATCAATTGCTTGTGGAAAAGAAATGAATGTAAGATATGTAGATAACTCACAAAGTGCTAGTACAAGTAATAAAAAAGATAATCTTGAGGATATAGCAAAAAATTTAGATATACCATTTAATATTGTAGATGAATAAATTTGTAATTTGAAAAATATAAATTGCAATGTAGTGGTAGGCCTTATGCTTAGCCATATAATAAAAGAATATATAATGTGAAAGGAGAAAATATAAAATGTCAAAAAGAGGTGGTTTCCCAGGAGGAATGGGAGGATTCGGAGGAATGAATATTAATCAACTTATGAAAGAAGCAAAAAAAATGCAAGCAAACATGGAGAAGGACCAAGAAGATTTAGCAAATAAGGAATTTGAAGCAACAGCAGGTGGGGGAGCAATTTATGCTAAAGTAACAGGCAAGAAGGAGTTAAAGGAAATTAAACTTAATAAAGAAATTGTAGATCCTGATGATGTTGATATGCTACAAGATTTAATAATAACTTGTGTTAATGAAGCTCTAAGAAAAGTAGATTCAGCACAAGCAGCACAACTTGGTAAATATAACATACCAGGTTTAATGTAAAAGGAGAATTAAATGTCATATTATTCACCATCAATAGAAAAATTAATAGAAAGCTTCGAAAAACTTCCTAGTATAGGACATAAAACAGCAATAAGACTTGCTTTTTATGTTTTAAATTCAAGTAATGAAGAAACAGAAGAGTTTATAAATGCAATAAAAACAGCAAGGACTAATTTAAAATATTGTTCTAAATGTTACAATATATCTGATACAGATCCATGTTTGATATGTGCAAATCCAAAGAGAGATGAATCTACAATATGTGTAGTAGAGGATGTAAAAGATATAATTGCTATGGAAAGAACTCATGAATATAAAGGTGTATATCATGTTCTTCATGGTTCAATATCGCCAATGAATGGCATCGGACCAGATGATATAAAAATTAAGGAATTGTTATCAAGAGTTACTACAAATGATAATATTAAAGAAGTAATACTTGCTACAAATCCGAGAGTAGAAGGAGAAGCAACTGCTATGTATATATCTAAACTTCTAAAACCATTAGGAATAAAAACTACTAGAATAGCTCATGGTATACCAGTTGGTGGAGATTTAGAATATACAGATGAGGTAACACTAATTAAGGCTCTCGAGGGAA
>CANQMG010000083.1 GCA_947624925.1 uncultured Clostridia bacterium
CTTCTATCTTCTAATCTCAAATTTCTAACCTCCAATTTCTAACCTCTAAAAAACAAAAAGAGGTTTTAGATTTTTCTAACCCCCCAATTTACCTATAAAATTAATAAATTATTATGCTCTTGATTCTACTAGAATTTTTATTCCAGTTCTATCTTCACCCTCTACCTCTACTTCTGCAAATGCAGGTACACATACTAAATCTACTCCTGCTGGTGCTACAAATCCTCTTGCTATAGCAACTGCTTTAATTGCTTGGTTTAATGCTCCAGCTCCAATTGCTTGCATCTCTGCTCTGTTGAACTCCTTTACTAATCCTGCTATTGCTCCCGCTACTGAATTTGGATTTGATTTTGCTGAAATTTTTAAAACTTCCATTTTTTGCCTCCTAAAATTTAAATTTGTTTCATTCGTTTGAACAAATATATTTATATTATATTTAAATTCTAATGTCTAGTATTTTATGAAAGTTTTAAATAGTTTCGTGTTTGATAATTACTGGTTTTTCGATATTTTCTACATATTTATTCTGGTTATTTTCTTGGTTCGACAATTTTCGTCATCAAGTTCAAATAAACAACTATTAAATTTGCACTTACCATCTGCTAATTTATACTTTTCTGGCAAAGTTGTAACAAATCTTTTTATTGAACTTTTAGTATCCATTCCAATTACAGAATGTATAGGACCAGTCATTCCAATATCTGTTATATAGCCAGTTCCATTAGCTGTTATAATTTCATCAGATGTTTGTACATGAGTATGTGTTCCAAATATTATATTTATTTTTCCATCTAAATAGTTTAGCATTGCTATTTTTTCTGCAGTTGCTTCTGCATGAAAATCAATTACAATAATATCAACATTTTCTCTTATTTTATTTATAAGTTCTTGTGCAATTATAAATGGATTTTCAGAAAGAATGTTCATATTTGTTCTACCAATCAAATTAATAACTGCAATTTTTTTATTATTGCATTTATATATATTAAATCCCTTTCCACATACGTCTTTTGGGTAATTGGCTGGTCGTATTAGTTTTTCATCATCTATAAATGTAAATATATCCTTTTTTGACCATGTATGATTTCCTAATGTTACAACATCTGCTCCACATTTTATAATTAAATTAAAATGCTTTTGTGTAATTCCCATACCACCTGCAACATTTTCACCATTTACAATAACAAAATCAATATTCATTTGTTTTTTTAGATTTGGTAATACCTCTTCTAATTTTTTTAATCCATTTTCGCCTACTATATCACCTACTGCTAGTATTTTCATTCTTCTCCTCTTTAATTAATAAATTTATTTTAAATACATTTTTACTTGATTAATTATTTTTTGTTTTGCATTTTCAAGTGATCCTTGAATTGTACATCCTGCTGCTCTAGGATGTCCTCCACCACCAAACATTAAGCACACATCTGACACATTTAAATATGTGTTTGATCTAAGAGATGCTTTATATCCTTTATCTGTTTCTCTTATAAAAATAGAAACTTCTGTGCCTTCTACATCTTTTCCAAGGTCTACCAATCCTTCATGATCTCCTTCTTCAGCACCAACATTTTTTTCATCTTCTAATGTTATATATGTATAGCAAATTTTTCCGTTTTCTATAAATTCCATTCTATTTAATACCAATTTAGTAAGCTCAAAATTTGCTCTTGTTTTAGTTCTTAAAACTCTTCTATATATATCAGATACATTAACTCCTATGCTAAGTAAGAATGATGCAAATTCAAATGTTTCAGCAGATACACCTTTATATTGAAAACCACCTGTATCTGTAATTATACCTGTTAATAAGCATGTTCCTATATCTATATCAATTTCTATATGCAATAAATTTATTATAAATATTAAAATTTGGCAACATGCTGGTGCATCTGGATTTACAAAGTTATAATCTGCATACATTTCATTGCTTCCATGATGATCAATTGATATTTTTGATTTAGCTGTTTCAAAATATTCTTCATGTCCAACTAATCTCTTTTCATTTCCACAGTCTAAAGAGATTGCTAAATCATATTTTTTATTACTTTCTTTTTTTATATCCTTTGCTCCTGGTAAAAAATTAAATATTCTTGAATATTTTGGTATTATAACATCTACATTTTTATTTAACTTCTTAAGAGCAAGATATAAAGATAAACTACTTCCTATAGCATCACCATCTGGGTTTTCGTGTGTTAATATAACTATGCTTTTTGCTTTATTTATTTCTTCTTTTATATTATCTATAGTCATAATAATTCCTTTCATTAAAAATTAGGCCTATTCCTCATTTTTATATTCTTTCATTATTTCCTTTAATATTGAATCTATTCTTTCACCATATTCCATAGAATCATCAAGTTCAAATATTATTTCAGGTGTAATTCTTAAATTCATTTTTTTTGCAACCTGAGATCTTACAAATCCTGATGATTTTTTCATTATGGCAAAAGTTTCTTTTATATTTTTGGAATTTAATATACTTATATATACCTTAGCATATTTTAAATCTGGAGTAACTTTTGTCTTCGTAACACTAATTAAACCTGTTATATTTGGATTTTTAATATCATACAATATAATATTACTTATCACTTTTTTAAGCTCTTCTTCAACTTTTCTAAACCTGTTAGAATTTTTTTGCATTATTGTCTCCTTTCATAGTCATTTAATAATTTTATAATTGCTGGTATTTAGAATTTATCTTTTTATTTCTTCCATAACATACACTTCTAGCATATCTTCTTCTTTAATGTCGTTAAAGTTTTCAATTTGAACTCCACACTCATAACCTGCTGCAACTTCTTTAGCATCATCTTTAAATCTTTTCAATGATACTAATTTTCCATCATGTATAACTACATTATCTCGTATAACTCTTATTCCTGCATTTCTAGAAATTTTGCCATCTGTTACATAACAACCTGCAATTGTTCCTATACTTGAAACTTTAAATGTTTGTCTTACTTGTGCTGTTCCAATAACCTTTTCTTCATATTTTGGATCTAGCATTCCTTTCATAGCTGATTCAACATCTTCTATTGCTTGATATATTACAGAATATTGTTTTATTTCTACGCCCTCTTTAGATGCCATATCTCTTGCTAATGGTTCTGGTCTTACGTTAAATGCTATAATTATTGCATTTGAAACTTTTGCAAGAGTAACATCTGTTTCAGTAACACCACCGACATTAGCATGTATAACTTTTACTTCAACTTCATCATTAGAAATTTTTTCTAAGCTTTGTTTTACAGCTTCTACTGAGCCTTGAACATCTGCTTTAACTATTAAATTTAATTTCTTTAAATTACCTTTTTCTATTTGTGAGAATAAATCATTTAATGTAACTTTAGATGTTGCATTTACTTTCTTTTCTCTTTCTTGACGTTTTCTTCTTTCAATTAAGTGCTTAGCTGTTTTTTCATCTTTAACTTCATAAAAAGTTTCTCCTGCAACTGGTACTTCTGGAAGTCCAGCTATCTCAACAGGAGTAGATGGTCCTGCTTTTTTTACCTTTTTTCCTTTTTCATTTGTCATAGCTCTTATTCTTCCAATTACAGAGCCAACAACTATTGTATCACCTACATCTAATGTTCCTCTTTGTACAAGCATAGTAGCAATAGCTCCTTTTGATTTATCAAGTTTTGCTTCTATAACTACACCTTTAGCTTGTTTTTTAGGATTTGCTTTTAATTCTTTCATATCTGCAACCAATAAGACCATCTCTAATAATGTATCTATGTTAGTTCCTTCTTTTGCAGATATTGGAACAAATATTGTATCTCCACCCCATTCTTCTGGAACTAAATCATATTTAGTAAGTTCTTGTTTTACTTTTTCTACATTTGCTCCTTCTAAGTCTATTTTATTTACCGCAACAATTATTGGAATTTCAGCTGCTTTAGCGTGATTAATTGCTTCTATTGTTTGTGGCATAACACCATCATTTGCTGCTACAACAAGTATAGCAATATCTGTAACTTGTGCCCCTCTAGCTCTCATACTTGTAAAAGCTTCATGTCCTGGTGTATCTAAGAAAGTAATTTCTCTTCCATTAACTTCTACTTTATATGCACCAATATGTTGTGTAATTCCTCCGGCTTCACCTTCTATTACATTTGTAGATCTTATTGCATCTAATAAAGATGTTTTACCATGGTCAACGTGTCCCATAACAACAATTACTGGTGGTCTTGTAACTAAATCCTCTTGCTTATCTTCTGTTTCATCAAATAAAATATCTTCCTCTTTTACAACCTCTTTCTTAGTAGCATTTATACCAAATTCTTGTGCAATAAGATAAGCTGTATCGAAATCAATTTCATTATTTATTGTTGCCATAATTCCATATCCTAATAATTTTTTTATAACTTCTCCACTCGTCTTCTTTATCTCTGCAGCAAAATCCTTTACTGTTATAGTTTCAGGTATAGAAATTTGAGTTAATTGGAATATTTTTTGCTTATTTCTTTGAGTATCATCTTTAGCTGGTTTTTTCTTATTTTTTCTTCCTCTTGTAGTTGTTAAGTCATAATAATCTAGCATTCCACCTTCTTGATCATGGAACATATTAGATAATCTGCTTTCTTGTTTTAGGCTTTTTAATTTGTCTTCATCAAATTCATTATTGTTTCTTCTTGATTTAGAATTTTTCTTAGATTTATCCTCATATCTATCATTATTTCTTTGTTTATTGTTATTTTTGTTATATTCTCTTACAGATTCCTTTTCAACAACATCTGCAGCCATAATATTTTTAATATTCTTTTCAATTTCTCTATTATTCATTGATGTTTTTTGGTTTTGATTATTATATCCTCTATTATAGTTGTTTTTATTATTATTCCTTTGATTTGAATTATTATTATATTGTCTTTGATTATTATTTTTATTAAATTCTTGTCTTCTATTGCTATTTACTGTGTCATTAGTCTTTCTA
>CANQMG010000084.1 GCA_947624925.1 uncultured Clostridia bacterium
TTCGTGCCGATTTGAGTTTTCGACTGAAAGGAGGAAATCTCAAAGGCAATAGCGATTGTAGCATTTTTATCTAATAAGAATTTCGAAGAAATTTCTTATTAGATAAAAAAGCTCTACCCTTGTTTAAGGGCGAGCTTTAATTCACGGTACCACCTTAATTATATATAATAAAATATATACATCTTTAAATATCTTTAACGCAGAACTACGGCTTATCTTACTCATAAACTTAGGATAAGCAACAATAAAGTGATAATAAGTAAAATTTCTTCCTACTAGGCTTACACCATACGCCCAGCTCTCTTTAGGTAAATAAAACTTATCTTGTCTTTATTATAGTTTTTAAATTTTATACAAATATAATAACATTTTTTTATGCACTTTGCAATAGGTTTATATATAATTTTTGTTTATTTAAATGCAAAAACACGATAGTTATTAGAACTCCAGGTATAAGATGAAGGTCTATTTACCGTCACCATTCCATTACTATATGACCAATAACTTGATACACCATTTGTTATTTGTGTTCTTACAATACCAGAACTTGTTTTAGTATGATACACAATCGCATCTTCTGCTGCCCAACACGCTATAACTTTATTATTATCGTATGCTCCATGATTATATACAATGGAAACATAGGTTGGTTTAAATGAACAATTAAATTTTAACGCAGTTGTAGAGCAACTTGTACTTGATGAATTTAATTGCTTATTATATGCTTCATAAGAACCAGTTACTTTACTTCCATTTACATATGCTGTTTGTCCTTTTACAATATCATAATTTCCTGCATTTGCATCATTTGTAAATGTTCCATTTACGCCAAGTATACTTTTTCCTGATCTTATATTGTCTGCTGTAATATTTGTTTTATTTACGTCAACACTTCCACCTGTAGTATATCCAGCATTAATTGTTATTTTTTCATTTAGGCTATTTATTGTTCCGCCAACTGATCCATTATTTGGCATAGTTCCTTGTGTAAACCTATCTTCTGCATTATAAAAGCTTTTCCCTGTTAACACATCTCCTTCATTTGCTGTAGTTGTTTCATTATGGTATTTTCCAGTAACACCAAGTATGCTTACTCCATTTTTTATATTTTCTTCTTTAATATTTGTTGAATTTACGTCTACGGTTCCTCCTGTTGTATAGCCTGCAGGTATTTCTACTTTTTCATCATATCTTTCAATTGTTTTACTTATACCTTGATTATTTGGAATTGTTCCTTCCACTAAATTTCCTTCTGCATCATAAAAGAATTTACCCTGTAAAACATCTGATGCCTGTGCAGTAGTTGCAGAAACATCAACTCCAGCAGTTGGATAATATTCATTATGTTCTCCTGTGTTTCCAGCATACTTTATATTTCCTTCACTATCCATTGTAAATTTATTTCCGTCTTCCATTTGTACATTCCAACCACTTTCTTCGTCTCCATCTGTTTGTGCTCCATCTACTTCTAACTCTTGTTTTTCTTTTCCATCTACATCACTTAACATATATCTTTGATATGCAAGTCCTATTACTTCTCTGTCTTGCTCAATTTGATATATAATTGCTGCATTTCTTGCATTTGATATTAAATTTTCTCTATGTATTATTACAATAGATGCAGTTGTAAGTATAAGCATTATAATAATTGATATTACAAGACTTGTTAAGGTTACTCCATTATTTTGAATTATTTTTTTGGCTTTCATATTCATTTTCCTCCTATGTTTTTTTATTTTATTCTAAAGTTTTTTACAAATCAATTTTTATATGTATATCTTTTAATTGTTTTTCTGTTACATTTCCAGGTGCTCCCATTAATAAATCCTGTGCTTTACTGTTCATAGGAAATGCTATTACCCCTCTTATGTTTGGCTCATCTGTTAAAATCATTAACATTCTGTCTACGCCAGGTGCTATTCCCGCATGTGGTGGCGCACCATAATGAAATGCATTAAATAAAGCCGTAAACTTTTCTTCTATAACTTCTTTGTTATATCCTGCAATTTCAAATGCTTTTATCATTATTTCTGGATTATGATTTCTTACTGCTCCAGAAGATAGTTCTATTCCATTACATACTATATCATATTGATATGCTAAAATTTCTAATGGGTTTTTGCTATTTAAAGCCTCTATTCCTCCTTGAGGCATAGAAAATGGATTATGACAAAAGTCTATTTCACCTTCATCTGTTAATTCGTACATTGGAAAATCTATTATCCAACAAAATTTAAATATATTTTTTTCTATTAAATCTAATCTTATTCCTAATTCTTGTCTTATTTTTCCTGCAAGTATATTTACTTTATTGTTTTCTTCAGCAATAAAGAATATTGCATCTCCAACTTTTGCATTACTTTCTTTAATTAATTTATTTTTTGTATTATCATCTATATATTTTGCAATAGAGCCTTGTAATTCTTCATTTTCATTAATTTTTATCCAAGCTAAGCCCTTTGCCTCGCAATCTTTAACTGCAAATTCAGCCATAGAATCAAAAAACTTTCTAGGATTATTCCCTCCATTTGGTACTTTTATAATTCTAATTTTTTTATTTTTAAATGCATTAAATTCTGTATTTTCAAATATATCAGTTACATCTTGAATTTCTAATGGATTTCTTAAATCTGGTTTATCACTTCCATATTTTAGCATTGCCTCTTTATATGGTATTCTAGGGAATGGATACTGTGCTACTTTATTTTTTGAGAATTTAGTAAATGTATTGTATATAACTGGTTCTATTGCAGAAAACACATCTTCCTGAGTTGCAAATGCCATTTCCATATCTAATTGATAAAACTCTCCTGGTGCTCTATCTGCTCTTGCATCTTCATCTCTAAAACAAGGTGCTATTTGAAAATATTTATCTATTCCTGAAACCATAAGTAATTGTTTAAATTGTTGTGGTGCCTGAGGAAGTGCATAAAATTTTCCTGGATGCACTCTACTTGGTACTAAATAATCTCTTGCTCCTTCTGGTGATGAACTTGTAAGTATTGGAGTTTGTACCTCTGTAAATCCTCTTTCTACCATTTGATTCCTTAAAAATTGTAATACTTGTGATCTTAATAAAATATTATTTTTTAGTTTTTCATTTCTTAAATCTAAAAATCTATATTGTAACCTTAAGTCCTCTTTTGTTTCCTTATCTGAATTTATTTCAAATGGTAAGTCCCTTAATCTTTTACCTAATACTTCAATTTTTTCTGCATATACTTCAATATCTCCAGTAGGGATTTTAGAATTAATATCACTTCTTTTTCTAACTTTTCCTTCTACAGATATTGTGGATTCTGTTGGAATTTTACTTGCACTTTCTAATAATCCTGTTTCTTTTTGAACTACAATTTGAGTTATTCCATATTGATCTCTTAAATCAATAAAAACCAATCCACCTAAGTCTCTATTACTTTGTATCCAACCTGCAAGTTTTACTTCTTCTCCTATATTATTTTGTCTTAATTCACCACAATTTTTATTTCTGTATTCTTCCACCTAATTTTCCTCTTTTTATAAAAAAATCTAATAATATTTTATAAACTTTTTATTAGTTTGTCAAGAAAATTTAGTTTATATTTATTGAATATTATGGCTATAAATTAAAAGTAACCAATATTGGTAGTTTTTATTTTCCCTTTTTTGGTTACTTTTATATTTTCATTTTTAGATATTTTATTTAATTATAATGTCCAAATTTAAGTGTGAATACGATGATATTTTATTTTAGTTTATCTCCATATGTTTCATTAAAATAAGTTGTATCAAAGCAAACTATAGGTCGAAAGTACATTTCTGTTGAAACCGGCATGGGAAATATACACCCACCACCCTGTTCTTCAATATAAAGAATTTGATCAACCCTCTCTTCCTGATTATCTGATATTTCGACCCCTGGCGTAGCTAACCACCACGTATTGAAACCTTCTTTATTATAAATTCCCCCATACTCTCCTTGAGGAATGCCACAATGTCCTGCTTCATAACCCGCATTATTTGGAGTTATACCAATTTTACGTTCAACTTCCCCAGCATTAAATGATGCTGCAAATAATTCTAATGTTGGACCTCCTATTGCATATAAGGCATCATCATTTTTATACTTCTTCCAATTTTTAGGGTCGGTCAAATATGCAACAGCTTTCATATTCTCATTTGTATTACTTTCAATAAAATTCGTAAATTGTAAATTTAGTCTCTTTCCTATATTACTAACATCTGCTCCAGTTGCATTTCCATATCCAGCCTCTGTATACAATTCTTGTAAAGATTTATATAATCTTATTCTTTCATCTGATATTATATAAGTATAGTTACTATCCTGATAAAATAATCTCCAAGTGTTTATCCCTCCTGCAGAATATCCATCAACAATACTACCATATTTTTGCTTATTTTCTACATTTCCTATTGTTATTTGGCTTTGCTCTTCTTCAGTAAGATCTGAGCCATCATCTTCTGTCTGAGGTTCTCCTCCTACTATGCTTCCTCCTTGTTTAGGTCCTGTTATTTTTCCATTTGAATCTACTGTATATACATTTCCACTTGGGAATGTTACTGTCCAACCATTATTATTTCCATCTTCATCTTTATTTTCATCTACTGTTGCCTGTCCATCCATATTTAATTTTGCATCAGCTTTTCCTGTTGCCTTATCCATTACATATTCTCCATATGCTAATTCTATTGCCTCTTTTTCTGCATCTATTTGATATTGATTTGCTGCAGTTTCTGCGTGTTTTATTATGTTTTCTCTCATTATATAACTTATACTTACCATTGCTAATATTAATAATATTATTATTGTTAATATTAGGGCAATTAGTGTTAT
>CANQMG010000085.1 GCA_947624925.1 uncultured Clostridia bacterium
TCTTGTTTACATAATTTGTAAATATGTTCGACAAAACTAGTTATAATAATACAAAAAGATGCCTTATTTGACATCTTTATTGTTTATCTATTAATTAATATATACCTATCTATACAACCTCTTCGTATGTAAATGGGTCAAATTTAAAAACTAAATCGTTAAAGTCTAAATCCATATTTTGCGAAAAATCTATGTTTGCTTTTTTTAATTCTTTTATATTTCTATAATATGTAGATTTTGTTGTTCTTTCTCTTACATTACGTATTCCATCTACCATAATTGAAAGATAAAAGTTATATAATGCACTTGCTTTTTTACTCATATATTCTTGATTATCTTTATTAGGATATATTGTTTTTATTCTTCTTTCTACATCTTTTTTATTATTTACTTTTGTTAAATCACTTTCAAATATCTTAAGTAATTTCATAAATTCTTCACTCCATATATCTTTAAAATCTTCATATCTTGTATTTAAAATTCGTATATATTTTTTATTATAATAGTTAATTAATTTCTTTTTCTTTATTTCGCATTCAAAACGTATTAAACCGTCAATATTTATTAGGTAATTTTCTAAACAGAAATTTTTATTTATTAACTTTTTTAAATCGTGTTTTTTAAATTCTAATAATTTATTATATATTTTTAGTGTTGTAGTTGTCCCAGTTAAATATATGCTTTCGTCTTGATAAAATTTCAAATTTCTTCTAGGGTAATTGCATAGGCTCAAACTATTTATATATGACCTTACATTTTTATTTTCTTCTAAATCATAACATATTGCTATATCTACTCTTTGCAAAAACCAATGATGTATATTAGGTAAATTTACATTATAGCTATTACTTGCTAATTCTATTAATTTCATTGACATATCTATTAAATTGTAAAAGCCATTATGAGAATTATATCCTCTTTTTATTTTATGATAACTACCTTCTATTTCTATATAATATTTATCTTTAAAATTATACTTTGCACCTTCGCCAACTCTTACAGAAATAGAAGAACTATAAGAACCTTCTAACTTATCATTTACTATTTTATAGAATATTTCCCCAGTAGAACTATTATAGCTTGTCCTTATAATAGAATTATTAGAAATTTTGTCATAGGTATATTTATCTATCATAGAAAATATTTTTATAGTATCTATCATTTTTGCACCTACTTTTTTATATATTATTCCCATATATGAGACTGTCGGAGGGTGTTACTAAGCACCCTCCAAAATTAATCATTATTTTTAAATATATTTGTAATATCTATCTTTATTAATTTACTTTGTAATGCTTTTAATATTCTGCTTTTATCTGTCTTAAATCTTTTAGGTACTTTCATTTCTATATTAATTAAATTAGATAATACTAATATTAAATAGTCATATTCTTCTTTTGTCATAGTAATTGTATATTCTTTTTCTTTATTTTCCATATTAACCTCTTTCATTCCTTTTAATAAATTCTTTTTGTTTTATACTCTCAACTACTGCATAACTATCAAATAAATCTCTTATTCTATTACTTTGTATAAAGCTATATTTCCATTTCTTTGGTGTTTTAAATTTTTTCTTTGGGTCAGGATTATCTATAATCAAGTTATAATCATCTGCATCATAACATTTTTGTCTTGTCCAACGTCCTAAAAATGTTTTACATTCTATAACTTCGTAGCATTGTTCCCTTAATTGTTTTACTACTCTTGTAAATACTTGGCTAGTTGCAACAATTTTTATTCTTTGTTTTCTTTGCATTGTAACAGTAGAAAGTAATTCTTCTGGAAAGTCTTGCCAATTATTACAGTTGTATTCATTCTGTAATTCGTCTATTGCAAATATGACACCTTCTACACCGTTCCTTACTTCTGTAAATTGTCGCCAATCTACAAATGGCATATCTTGACGTATATAATTAAAATTAGTAACTATAATACAATTTGGATATTTTTCTTTCATTCTATCCAGATATTCAACCATTGATATTGTTTTTCCGCCACCTTGTCGACCACAAAAAACTGTTAAACCATATAATTCAAATTTTCTTCCATTAATTATTAACATTAATAAATCATACATTTTCCAACGTATAAAATCTATTAATTTACTTATAAATCTTAATATAGGTATTTCTATAATACCTATATTAACACCTTCTAATTTTTCTGCTATTTTTAGTAATCTATATTGAATTTTTAATCTTTTAAATTTTAGCCATATTTCCATAAATTCATTTATTTCTATATCTTCAAATACATTATTTCTTAATTTTCTATAATATTTATTAAATACTACATTTCTTTTCATAATTGCCCCTTTCAACATCTCCTATTGTCCTATATGTAAAAATGGTATTAGCCTTATTATAAAGTTTATTAAACCATAAACAAGATGTACTGTTATCCAAAATACAAATGAACTTATACATATAAGCCATACATCAAATGGAAAAAATTGCATTCCTTTAACTAATAATGTTATTGTATCTGCTATTGAACTAGGTATATATGTTAATATAGGTATTATACTTAATATTCCTCTAACTAATAGCAATAATGGTGTACATATTAACTCTATTATCATTGTTTACCACCTTCCTTAAAATTTCCTCCATTTGTGCCGTCTGCAATATTAAATCCACGTAAAAATTTTGTCATTTGATTTATATGATATATTATTAAAAATAGGAATACAAAACCTCTAACCCAAGAATACCAAGTTGAACGATACTTTGTAATAATAGAGAAATTAACAAATGAAGGTAAGTTTATATTTAATTTTCCTACTTTATAATTTTTTATTTCTACATTTGATAATTGTCCGTCTGTTGCAACATCTTTTATTGTTCCAAACATATTTACATAGTCTTGATATGGTAGTTTTGTTTCTAATTCACTTAATAATGTATCTTTAATATTTGAAAAATAATCGTCAGAAGGTATAAACAACCATTTTAATAAATCCCCTAATAATTCTACTAATTTTTTTCCTAGAAAATTATCTGAAAATGGGTTGATATAACTTATTATTGTTGTTAAAAATTCCCATAATTTCTTTAATATAAAGTTATCAGAAAATGGATTTAAGTAATCTATAATACTTCCTAACAATTCCCATAACTTTTTTAATATAAAATTATCTGAAAATGGATTTAACCAATCTAGTATATTAGTTATAAAATCCCATAATGGTTCAAATATGTTTCCTATTGCTTTTCCTATTTCATTCGCCAAATTACCGATTTTGTTAAGTATATTACCAATACCATTGATAATATTATTAAACCAATTGGAATTATCAGTCTCAGTGTCGTTGCCATTGCCGTTGGTATCTGTTCCGCTGTCTCCAGTATTGGTATTACCACTACTGGAGTTTTTTGAAAAAAAACTGTATCCCCTTTAGAACCTTCCATTATATCAATTGTAGAATACCAAAAAGAAAAAGTACGAACTTGATTAAAGGTTATATGGGTAGTCCCACCAATAAACTCGTTGTTACTTAAACGATATAATGTAAACAATCCATTATTGGTTGTATTATTTATATAGTTATATATCTCTCCGCCATAACCTGAAGATTTTTCTACATAAACTCTTGATACATCAGTAGGTAATACTAATAAAAATACTGTACTATAATCTGTTAAAATAATATAATTATTAATTCCAGCAATATTTTCTGATTTTTTAATTATTTCATCTGTTACAGTAAAATCCATACCAGCAAAACAATTATTATTAATAAAAACAAAAGTAACTAATATAAAAATTGCCAAGATAGGTAAAACCTTATGAATAAAAATATTTTCTTTCATATTGTTTATTTTCCCTCCTAAATTAAAAGTTTAGCCCAGTTTGCGACATTAAAATGTCGCAAATACTGGGCATAAAACATATAAATTCTAGAAGAATTTATATATAATTCTTGGTATTAATGAAACAGCAATCATTATACCCATTATAGTTAGACCAACTGGTAATAATACACCTAAGTTAGATGTAATAGTAGATGTTAGTCCTTCAAACATTTCTGCGGTTAATGTTAACATATTAACGCTCCTTTCTCTTGTGAAGGTTACTATTTATTGACACAAAAGAATACTATTAAGGGAAATATAATGGTAAAATATTACAATAATATATATAAATAGTAACCTAACAAGCTTTATCTTTTGTAAATTTATTACTAATTTTTTAATAGAAAAATCTACTAAAAAACCAATAACCAAAATATATGACAACTAATATAAATATTCCATATACAAAAAATTGTATAAAATGACTTAATAAAGTTAATTGATTATATATATTAGTTAAAATATTAACTATTTCTGTTACTTCCAATGTCAATCAACTCACAATTCCAATAACTTACTTTTTTATCTTTTATGTAGTTTCTATCAAAAAGAACTACTAATACGACATCTTGAAAATCAATAAATTTCATTTGTGATATTTTATTGATTAATTCATCATCTTTAGTTACAAAAGATAGTTTTTTCTTATGCGTTCCTTTACTCATTACATTAATAGCAAAATATTTTTCTCCGTCTTGATTTACTCCAGTATTACTATCAATGTATGTAAATACTTGACTTGATTTAAACATAATTAAATCTCCTTTCAAAATAAAAAAAATTAGTAGGTCAAAATTTCCTACTAATTTGTGAAAAATTAATATTTAATTTTGCCTACTAAAATTTTACACTAACTCCTAAAA
>CANQMG010000086.1 GCA_947624925.1 uncultured Clostridia bacterium
ATAACTAATTTTTATGTTTGAAAAAGTGGATCATTTTTCAAATATAACTTGGACCAATTTTCACTTGACAAATACATCACCTTTTGTTCTTTTGCATACCCTTTTACAATTCCAATCCCAAGCAGTTGCAAGTTTTATATTTTTTCTTTTAAATATATCCATTACTTATCCTCCAGTAATTCTTGTAAAGCATTAATTTTAAATTCTAATTTATTTATATATTCTTCATCTCCATGTCCATACATACTGTTATTTTCTAAAACAATAGCTTCATGTAATTCAAAAATCTTATCTTCTATTTTCTTTTTAGGTATTGAATTTTCTATGTAATTTAAAACATCTTTAATCATTAAGTCGTATCTAGTTTCAAATGTGTCATAAGTCTTTTTTGTTTCCTGTAATTTTGATAATTCTGCTTTTAAATTTCTAATTAAATCTTCTTTTTTCATTTATCTCACCTCTCCAATAATTCTTGTACATCTTTTATACACACATCAAATATAGCTCTTTCTTCATCATTAAGTGCCATATGTCTTTTAAGTAATTTTAAATGTGATACAAGTTCTTCTACTTTCTTTTTAGGTATATATTCTTTTTCAATGAATTTCATTTGCTTTGCAGAAAATAGTTCTCCATTCATATATTTTTCATCATGAATTTTATAGTTTTCTAATGCTTGTAATACTGTTTTTATAGCTTCTCTCCTTGGTACTATACCTAATTTACTGCATTGTTCTAAATGCTTTATTGATTCATCTAATTCCATTTTTCTCCTCCTCGTATAATATTTATTAATCGACAAAGGTCTTTTTTTCTAAATATTATTACTTGTCCTACATATTGATTTCTATTAAGACTATCTAATAATATTTCTGACCTCTCTTTTTGTATATATAAAAATTCCTTTATGTCTTTCAGAAGCTTTTCCTTATATTTTTTCCCTTTCATTTTATCTTTGTTCATAGTTCCTCCTAATTACTTGCCTTAAAATTATATATAGGCTTTATTATATTTTCTATTTCAACAGTATCTCTTATATTGTCTATTATCTCTTGCATAGGTTTATATACAAATGGTGCTTCATCTATTGTAGATTGATTAACTGATGTAGTATATATTCCTTTCATACTATCTTCAAACTCTTGTAGATTAAACGTTTCTTTTGCTTTACCTCTTGACATTATTCTTCCTGCTCCATGTGGTGCTGATTGATTCCAGTCATCATTTCCTTTTCCAACTGCAATAATACTTCCATCTCTCATATTTATAGGAATTAATACTCGTTCTCCTTTTTTAGCTGATATAGCACCTTTACGAACTATATTGCCCTCAAATGATATATAATTGTGTATTGTTTCAAAACTATTGTGCATAATTGGAGGATACATATCTGGTATATATATCATAGTAAAATAATTTATTATAATTTCCTTTGCTATTTGTAATCTGTTCAAACTAGCATATTTTTGACATATCTTCATATCATGCAAATACATCTCTCTATATTTGCCTTTTAAATAGCATAGTTCATTTGGTAAATTAGGTTTATTACTCTTATATTGTTTTTCTAAATCTTTCAATGCTTTCTGTATCTCTGATTTTCTTCCCTGTTCCTTATATGTTTTTATTATTTCTTCTTTCTTCTGATACATTTCTTCTTTTCCAGAACATAGTTCTATTGCAAGATTCTGATAATAATCTGCAACTTGTTTTCCCATGTTTCTAGATCCCGTGTGTATAACTAAATATTTATTACCCTGATTGTCCTCGTCTACTTCTATAAAATGATTGCCTCCGCCTAGTGTTCCTATTGCTCTATTAAATTTATTTATTTCTTTTAATTCTCTTAGACAATACAATTCATTTATTTCAGAAAATTCTGTTAATCTATGTTCTCTTATATTTCTTCCTGCTGGTATAACTTCATGTATTACTTTGTCTAACTTTTCTAAATCTAAATCTATCTTACCTAATTCAACACAAAGCATACCACAGCCAATATCTACACCAACTATATTAGGTATAACTTTATCTCCCAAGTCTGCTGTAAATCCAATTACACAACCTTTCCCTGCGTGTACATCTGGCATTATTCTTACTTTGCAATCCTTAAAAGGTTCTTGTTGTAATAATAAATTTATTTGATTTACTGCTTCTTCTTCAACATTATCTGTAAATATTTTTAAATCACTCATACGTTCCTCCTAAATATTTTTAATTATAAGCTGGACTACCCCAATGCTTTGGGTGTATATCCCATTGTTTATAAAATTCTTTTGCTACTTCTTCAAAAATATAATTGTTAAAGTTAGAATCTTCTTTATTTTCAAATTCTACTGACATATATTCTACTTTATATATTTCATCACAATTTTTCATTGATGTTCCAGAATAATAAAAATCTTTATAATAATCGTGAGGCATTGTTTTCTTATTTGAACTAATCCTATACGCTATTATCATATTATCTTTAAGCAAACAACTTATATATATTATTTTTCTCATACTTCCCTCCTACTTAAAATCATTTACTTTTATCTATTAACTAAGCTTCTTCAAAGTAATCTATTTCTGCTTGGTCCGTTATTTCATCCATTTTTTTACCATATACTATTGCATTTAATTCCTGTTCTATGTCATATTCCTCTAAATTATCTGGAAGTTCTATCTCTGTTTCTAATGGTCTAAAATATACTGTTATTCTCTTTCTCATATTTCCTCCTTCCCACCTACTGATTAAGAGTCAGTTGCTCTACTAACTGAATTAGTGGTGCGTTATTTTATTAATATATCTTCAATGAATTTAAAGAACTCTATCCACTCTTGTATCATCTTTTCATCTTCTTCTGTTTCTCCTTTAGCAGTTGATAGATATGTTATCCTATCTTTTATCATTTCTAATGCTCTTTCTTTATTCATAATCAACATCTCCAAATTTCAAGTTCTCTATTTCTATGTATAAGTCTTTACAGTTTTCTTCTAAATCACTTATCATACTGTTTTGTGTTTCTATAACTTGTTCTAACTCTTGCTTTTCTTTGTTTAATACTTCATAATCTATTGCTAATGCCATACTTTTAAAACAAATTATTAATGCTAGTACTACTAAAATTATTATTACTACTGTCATTGCTTTAAAAATTTTTTTTATTTCATTTAGTGTTTTATTCTTTAATGCTGTGTATTTCTCTATTTCTTTCATACGTTTTCATTCCTTTCCTCTTTACTCATTTAATTCCTTCATCTCCCTACATGCTAAATCTATTGTTTTCTTTATTTCACAATATCTTTCGTTTTGCTTTTGTATAAATTCTTGTATTTCTTCTTTATTTGCTGGCAAATAATAGCCATTATCATTAATTATTATGTATTTATTTCTTAATATAGCTAATTCCTTTCTAAATTGTCTTTGCGTTAAGTTAGCTTTATTCATTAATACTTCTCTTGTTTCTTTGTTTTGCTTTCCTATTGGAATATACTCAATTAGTCTCATTTGTGCCTCCTACAATAATTTATCTTTCATATCTTTACAATATTTTAGATTTTTCTTAGCATTTTCTATTTCTTTAGCTATATTTAATAATTCTAAATATGCCTCATTCATTTCCTTGTTTAGTAATTGTTTTGCATTTTCTGTCTTTAACTCCGTATATAAAGTTGCTATTTTCTCTTGATTTTTTATAAATACATTTTTTATATCCTCTAATAACTCAATGCCAAGTTCTTCCATTTTTATACTTTCTTCTATCCAATCTTCTGTATTGAATATTGCATCAAATAAAGGGTTCATATTTAATCCTCCTTTGGTCTATAAATCCCATCTTCACCTTTAACACTTTCTATTGTTTTAAGGCTTTTGCCAGAATTTATTGCTTCAATCTGCTTCATAATATCATTTACATTAACTTCTGATTTATGCTGTATAACTACTGGTGCAGTTGGCTCAACCATTCCATGTTCTGCGTGCGCTCTGAATATTGTTGTTACTTCCTTTATTTCTCCTTCTTGTGCTGATGTAAGCATAATATCCGCTATGTAATCGTCTATTCTTTGCATAATTTCTCTACGTTCCTCATCATCACTCATTTTCCACATTTTATACTGATTGGTTGTTATTCCTGCAAATCCACAAAAATTAGGGATTGATGGTATAAATCTTTGTACTTTATTTATTTGAGTTACAAATTGTTTGTAATAATCTACTAAAATAGATAATTCTGCATTACTATATTTAGGAGATAATCCATTTGCATTTTTCTGACTTAACATTGTTTTTATCTCTACAATAGATAGCTTTTCTCCTTTTTCTGTATGTTTTAACTTATGTATCAAATCAAATAATTTGTCCTCTAAATGCTCTTTCAATTTATCTTGATATTCTTTTTTTATTAATTCTGCTTTCATCTCTATTAACTGATTTTGTTGTTCTTTTCGTTCCATTTTTTTAGAATCTAATGTTTCTTTTTGTTTTGCTATTTTCCCTTCTTTTCTATT
>CANQMG010000087.1 GCA_947624925.1 uncultured Clostridia bacterium
AATACTTTTATGTTGACCGTTTCTTCACTGTTAAAAACGTTTATTAAGTGTACCCTTTTTTCTCAAAAAAATTTTTGTTATAGAAGTAGCTACCCTAATATGTTTAATAATAATATTATATTCTAAAAAAATAAGCAGTTCTAGACAAAAACTCCTCTTCAATAAAATTTACTAGCAAGTATTGTCATCTGCTTTAGTTTTATTACTTCACTAAAAAGTAAAAGGACATAATCTGTTTCTATTCTTCCCTTATATAATTTATAATTATATAACCACAGTAATATAGAAGCTACAGGGAACAACGCACGCGAATTGTTGTTAGTGTTGCCGTTCGAGTTGAACATATTGTTAGCGTTCATTTTGCCAGAGTTCACATTGCGCACATTGAAGTTGCAATTGCTAGAGTTAGTATTGACACAACGTGAAGCCACCCTACAATTATGCCCCATTATTATTTTTTAACATTTTAATAGTTGTATTTAGCCAACCTATAACATATTTTGTTATTTCATCTAATTTTTGACCAATTCTAAAATATTTCTTTTGCGTTATTATTTTCTTATCATAACATAGATTTACCAAAAAATCTAATAACTTTATATTTACTATAATTTGTTCTAAGTTTCTTTGGCGTAATTGTAAATCTGATGTTACATTTGCATAGTATGACAGTTTAAGCATTTCATAACTTTGCTCTTTAATTGCTCTACTAATTTCTAAATCTTTTTTAGGAAAACATTCTAGCATAGTATCTAGATAATAAATTTCTTCTCTAATAAGTTGTATTGCTTTAAATTTTTCTTCTTTAAGCATTTTTTAGTATCATCTCTATTTTATCTAATATTTCATATGAATTTTTGTTTTCTATTTCTTTTAATATTTTATCATAAATTTTTTGAGTCCTAAGTATTATTTGTACTGATTTTTCTGCTTTTTCGTATATTTTATCATAGTTGTTTTCTTGATTATTTAATTGTTTATATTCTTCTTCATAATTACTTCTTTTATCTACAATTATATAGTTTATTTTATATTTTTCTAAAATATTTTGCACTTTTCCAATTGAATTTATTGGAAATCCACATATTGGCACACCATAATTTTCTTTTATTTTATATTTAAAAAGATAAGAGAATATATACGCATCTTTACTATATACATTATAAAAATTACCTATTTTTACTATAACAACACAGGATGCATGAACTACTTTTATCGTTCTTACTACATTTTCTGTACTCATATGCTTATCCATAATCACGCGAGTCCGCTCGACCCCAGGCCGAGCAGGACTACTCAGATTTTTACAATTAATTTACATTAATATTATTCCACTTTATAATTTCCGCCCTCGCTTTTTATGAGCTTAGAGCTTAGAGTAACCACAGGGAACAACGCACGCGAATCGTAGTCAGCGGTGTAGTTTGAACTGACCATACCCCAAGGGCATACAGCGCCACTGGACACAGAGCGCACACAGAAGTCGCAACGGTAATCGTAAGTACCGACACAACGCGAAGCCACCCAGTAAGTTGTACTTGTTGCACTTGGCATTATTAAACTATAGTAATTTCCACCATTGTTATCATAAGATTCAAATGCAGATGCCATAGAACTCGCATCTTTATACCAATATGTCGTGTATGGCTGTATGCTTGCTTTTGCTTGTACTTCTCCATCCGTTGTAGTAGTATCTCCTACACTTGCTGTTCTTTCTAAAAATTCACTCTGCTTACTCATTCCTAATCCATTTGATTTTGTCTCTCCGTTTATTACTGCTTTATTTTCTTGTGCATATATTGCGGGATACCAATTATATTCTTGAGTATACGCATCAATTGGCTGGGTATCATAAGGTGAAGCATGGGCTTCTGAAATAGCTGTGTCTGTCATATATTTTTCTATATCTTCCATGCTTATACTTCTTGCTGTTATTTCCCCGCCTTCTTTTCCATATAGTGCACTACAAGCATCATTTAATAATTTTACCGCATTATTATATCCTTGCGCCCCTTCTAAATAAACTGTTCCTGTCGTTTGAGCCTTTGGAACTAATTCTACCTTTCCTTCTTCTATGCTTAATACTTTCCAACTTGATATGTTAAATTGTCCATCTGCTCCACTGCTTAATTCTACATTTTCCCCCTCTGTTTTAGTAGAAGAACAATATTTTGCTTGCCAAGTATATGTCCCATTTGGATTATACGTTACTTCTGAACCCACTTTCAAACCTTCTGGTATTTCTGGTCGCGTACCTGGGTTTGTTGGTCCAGTTATATTTCCTAATTCATCAACCTCATACACATTTCCACTTTGGAAAGTTACAGTCCAGCCATTAGTTTTGTCTCCTTTTACGCTTTTTGCTTCTTCTATTGTTAAATCTGCATTTTCATTATTTAAACTATCCATTACATATTCGTCATATGCTAAACTAATTATTTCTTCTTCTGATGCTTTTTGATATTCAGTAGCTCCTGTTTGTGCATGGTTTATTATTCCATTTCGCATTATCAATGCAATACTTGTCATTGCTAGTATTAATAATATTATTATCGTTATTATTAAGGCAATTAGGGTTATACCAGAATTTGATGTATTATTTGATTTATTTTGGTAATTTCTTTGAAGACGGGCAAGCACAAGACTTGCCCCTACAGGCATTTCCTTATTCTTTCTTGATTCTTTGTACATTTTTACATTTCCTCCTTTGATTTTTTATTTTTTTTATATTAATTAAATCTCTTTTAAGATTTAAAACTTAATAACAATTATAATTTTTATTGGTCAATTTTCTATCATAAAATTTTAATTCTATTTTATTGTAAGAGCCGCGTAAGCGACCAAACGTAACGAAGTGGAGTGCGAATTGGAGCAACTTACAGATATTCTTTTATTTAAAAAAATAGATTACATTAAATTATTTGCTATTTTATTTTAAACTACACATATATTAATAAATTATTAATCGTAAGTTGCGACCCCAAGGCTCCTTAAAAAATAAAATAGAATAAAATTTTATTAAAGGTGCTCTTACTAAACTACAAAAAGAGTTATATGTAATATTTAAAAAATACACATAACTCTTTTATTCATACCAAAACAAACATTAGATTTTCTAATGCTACTTTTTATTTTATTTTCTTTTAGAATATAGCTCTCTCTCTCTCTCTCTCTCTCTCTCTCTCTCTCTCTCTTAGAGTATCAATAACTTTGGGTTCTTTGCTCATTTCACATTTTCTCCTTTGTATTTTTAAGTTTTTTAGTAATTTCTTCGTAGCCTATGTAGGCACAAGACCTTTCTTTTTTATTTTAACCTTAATTTCAATTTTATTATAACAATAATATTTTTTATTTGCAATACTTTTTTTCTTTAAGTTTCGATTTTTCGATTTTTACCTTTTTTCGTCTGGTGCAATCATTTTCAACTGGCTGCATTTTGTAGTCAGTTCACTTTTAATTTATTAATTATGCCCAAATTATATCAATTAAATATATTAACAATAAAATTTAAGGTAATTTATATTTTATAACCGATAACATTCAAATATATTAGGCAATTTTAAGTCCTACTTCTTTTGCATATTTGTAAAAAGCTTATTTATTCTTTTTCAATAATGGCTAATGTTTAATTATCAAAAAATTCTTTTATACTTGTCAAGGTTTTTTCTGGACTTTGTGCAGTATGTAAAACTGAAATAATATATATTTTATTATTTTCAATAGAATATATTATTCTATGTTGTTTGTAAATCAACTGATATATTGTTATATCATTATACTTTGTTAAAACTTTACCTAAAAAGCTTTGCTCATCTAAATAGCTAACATATTCTACTAACTTTTTTACATATTTAATAGAATTTTCTTTAGTCATTAAAGTAGTATCAATAAATTTTTTTAGATTTTGTTTTGCAAAATTAGACCATACAACTACCATGTTTCAATCTCCTTTAAAAGTTCTTCAGTAGAAAGAGTATTACCTTCTTTAATATCTTTAATACCTTTTTCTATGCTTAGTCTAATTAAAATAGCATCTAAAATTTCGCCAATGGTAGCATTATCTGGTAGAGTACTTGTAACTTCCATAACTAAATCTTTCATCATTAAAATCACTCTCCTATACTAATTAGTATTATAACATGATTTGAAATATTTTACTACTCATTATAAGTAAAAAATAAAATAAATTACTAAAAATTAACAAAAATGAACTAAGAAAGTTATTGCATTACTTTTTCTATTCAATAAAAATAAGCCTTGTAAAATGTTGATATTTCAGCATTTACAAGACCTTTTTTCTTGGCTGGGCTGGCTAGATTCGAACTAGCGCATGCCAGAGTCAAAGTCTGGTGCCTTACCGCTTGGCTACAGCCCAATATAAAATTAAATAAAACTATGGGGTGGAAGATGGGACTCGAACCCACGGCCTCCAGTGCCACAAACTGGCGCTCTAACCAACT
>CANQMG010000088.1 GCA_947624925.1 uncultured Clostridia bacterium
CCAACTGAAACTAATTGCTTTGGTGATACATCAACATAGTCAACCTTCTCTGGTGGAACTTCTGCAATATCATCTGCTATTCTTACTTTTATCTTTTTATTTATAAAGTTTCCATTTTCATCAAGTGGTTCAGATGCTTGTGCTATTATAAATGGTTCTTCTACATCAGCTGGCATATATTCTATTTGATCTGTAACCCTATGTGTTTCTGGATCTACTTTTCTATATGGTGTTTCTACAAATCCATATTCGTTTATTATAGCAAATGATGAAATTGCAGAAATAAGTCCAATGTTAGGTCCTTCTGGTGATTCTATTGGACATAATCTTCCATAGTGTGTAAAGTGAACATCTCTTACCTCGAAACCTGCTCTTTCTCTTGATAATCCACCTGGTCCTAAAGCTGAAACTCTTCTTTTATGAGTTAACTCAGACAAAGGGTTTGTTTGATCCATAAATTGTGATAATTGTGAACTACCAAAAAATTCTCTGATAGCTGATGTTATTGGTTTAACATTTATAAGAGTTTGTGGTGTTACAACATCTAAGTCTTGTATTGTCATTCTTTCACGTACAACTCTTTCTAGTCTAGTAAGTCCAATTCTAAATTGATTTTGTAACAATTCTCCAACACATCTAATACGTCTATTTCCTAAGTGATCTATATCATCTATAAATCCTAATCCATGTTGTAAGTTCAAAACATAATTTATAGAAGCTATTATATCTTCATTTGTTATATGTTTTGGTATTAATTCTTCTATTCTTTCTTTAATTTCTTTTAATAAATTCTTAGGCTCTGTATTTTCAATAATATTCTTTAGTATTTCATAATTAACTTCTTCTTTTATTACTAAATCTTTAAAGTCTATATCTAATACCTTATGAATATCTACAGTTCCATTTCCTATAACTCTTACTTTTTGATCATTTACTTTTAAATCTACAATATTTATTCCTGAATTTTGTATTTTAGATGCTACATCTTTTGAAATAACAGCATCTTTTTCAACTAATACTTCTCCTGTTTCTGGATCAATAATATCATTAAAAGCAATTTTATTCGCAATTCTTCCTGCTAGTCCTAATTTCTTGTTGAATTTATATCTTCCAACTCTTGCTAAATCATATCTTCTAGGATCAAAGAATAAACCATTAAATAAATTTCTTGCGGCTTCAGCAGTTGGAAGTTCTCCTGGTCTTAACTTTTTGTATATTTCAATTAATGCCTCATCTTGAGTTGTAATTGTGTCTTTATTAAGAGTTGCTATAATTTTGTCTTCTTCACCAAATAATTGAATTATCTGGTCATTTGAAACTAGTCCTATTGCTCTTAATAAAACTGTTACTGGTATTTTTCTTGTTCTATCAACTCTTGCATAAAAAATATCATTTGAATCTGTTTCATATTCAATCCATGCTCCACGAATTGGCATAACTGTAGATGTAAATATTTTTTTACCTGATTTATCATATGTTGCATCATAATAACAACCTGGTGAACGAACCAATTGGCTAACTACAACTCTTTCTGCTCCATTTATAACAAATGTACCTGTATCTGTCATAAGTGGAAAATCTCCTAGATAGATTTCTTGTTCCTTTATTTCTCCAGTCTCTCTATTTATAAGTCTAACTTTTACATGAAGTCTTGTCGCATATGTTGCATCTCTTTCTTTTGCTTCTTCAATTGAGTATTTTGTCTTATCTTCCATGTAGTAATCAAAAAATTCTAAAACTAAGTTTCCTGAATAATCAACTATTGGAGATATATCTTTTAATACTTCTCCTAATCCCTCTTTTACAAACCAGTCATAAGAATCTTTTTGAACTTTAATTAAATTTGGCATTTCGATACTATCGCCTATTTTGGCAAAAGTTTTACGAACGCACTTTTCGTGTTTGATATCTTTAACCAAACTAATCCCTCCTGTATAAATAAATTAGCAGGTTTAAGTATATATATAAAAGAAGTCCTTCTTAAATTATAAGGTATCTATTATTCCTTAGGGCTCCTGCCTTTTTCCACTTTCAGAATAATATACTTTCTTATATTTAATTCCTCTTCTTTTATTCTCATAAATAAGGTTTTAATATAGCATCAAAAAAGTAGGCTGATAAACTCTCTTTTTTATCAACTTACTATTACTATATTATATTTAAAAAACTTCTTGCGCAAATATAAGTTTTTTAATTTCAATCACCCTTACTTTTATACAATGAAAATATTATATATTTTTTTTGCTCAGATGTCAATATTTTTTTGAAATTTTTCTTTATTTCCGTAAGCGTTTACATCTTTTTTCTCTCACTATTGCATTGTTTTTATTTATATGTTATACTTCATTTAGATACCAAAGAGGTGATTTATAAATGGATGATAAACTTTTTGATAATAATTATAATATTGAAAATATAAAAAACAATTCTGTTAATACAATTGCAACTAATTGCCTTGCATTAACAGTTAGGAAAGAATATAGATTAACAATAACAAAGCATTTTTTTAAAAAAAGCATAAAGCTTTCCATTAGAGTTGCTTTAAGCTTATTATCATTAAATTTTTTAAATTTATTTATTTAAAATTTATTTTCTTCATTTTTGTACTTATTTTTTATGAAAAAGTTTTTTATATATTTTATAATTTTTAATATTCTACTATTACTAATTACAGCTAAATTATTTTTTGTATTTTTTCTATATATATTTATGCTCTTTCTATCCATAATTTCAATTAAATTTGATGCATACTCATAAAATTCTTTTAATCCTTCTTGAGTTTGAATTATTTTACTATATTCATTTAGTTCTTTTTTTATTTCATCTATATCTTTTATATTTTCAATTATTTCTAAATAATAGTTAAAATATTTTGTATATAAATATTTTTGAGTTTCTAAAAAATTCTTTTTTAATTTTATAATTAATTGCTCTTTACCAGTATTATTTTTTTCTTCTATAGATTTCTTTATTTTTTGTCTGATGTCTAATAAATTATCAAATTTCTTTTGAATGTGGTTATATTCCTCATAACCATAATATTTATTTATTGCATTTTCAAAGTTATTGTTAGATTTTAATATTCCATCTAATAATGCTTCTTCACCAACAATATATACAATTTGATCAATCAAAACAGACAACAACGGATAATAATGTTTACTTATTGTTTTTACTTCTATACCAAAAAAACTTACATCATTCTTTTTTATATTTAACATTTTTGATATTATATACTGTATTGCCGCTTCATTTATTGCAAACCCAGATATTCCAAATTCCTTAAATTTGCAAATTCCTATTTTTATTAATTTGCCTTTCTCATCTTTTTCTTCTTGCAAGTAATGCATTATTTCATGTATTACATATTCATCTAGATTGTTAATATCTACTTGTGTATCTATATATATAACAGAATTTTTATAAAAATAGCTTGCTTTTCCAATATTTTGAGATATATTTGCATAATAAATTTTGCTTTGAAACATTTTTTTTAAAATTTCTTCTTCTTTTATATCATAATTTGGAAATGAATTTTTTAGTAATTCTATTATCTTTCTTGATATTTTATATATTTCATTAAAATCAAGCTGTCTTACAGGTTCTATGCCAGATTTTTCTAATTCTTTTGTAATATTCATATATTTCTCCATTTTATTATTTTATATATTATTTCTAAAAAGCAAAAGATGAGATGGATCTCTTTTCTACTTTTGAAATTTCAATTTATCAACAATCTCCTCCGTTTTTGGGAACTCCAATGGAATAACCGACACCACTTAATTCACATCACAGTTTTCAATATAATATTTTGTTTTTTCTTGTATAATTTTAGCATAAATTTTATCATTTGGCAATATACTTACAAGATTATAATGAAAAGGACCTGCATAACAAGTATGCAAGGTCCTCATTTTTATAACATACCACTCAGGAGGTTCTTTACAAACTCCTCGACCACGTATTCCGCATACTTAGGGTTGTATTCTTCATCCTTAGGCTCGTATTCCTCAGCCTGTTTCAGTTCTTCTTCGGTCAACGCAATGTTGCCGACAGTAAAGAGATAAACAGGTAACCCTTTCGTTATAGCTGTCAGCATATCAGATTTAACTTGAGTAACAAC
>CANQMG010000089.1 GCA_947624925.1 uncultured Clostridia bacterium
TTGAACATTTTTTGAAAGTTCTTTATTTTAGTGTTTTCAACGACTACAGCCTTAAGTTGACGACATTGGCACAAGACCTGCCCCTACGGTGTTTGTGTAAATGTTATTTTATTTACAATTCCATCTGTTCCTAGTGTTATTTTTTTTACTTTATATGTTATTACTGTATTGTCAGTTGTATTTATGCTATAATTTTTTATTAAATTCATTTTTCGGTCATCATTTATTGTCCCAATACCATCATCTACTTTAACTGTTATAGTTATTCCATCTGTGTTTTTATATTCTTGTGCTAGGTTGTATACTGTTACTATTTCTTGTGCTGTTATATCTTTCCTGCCATTGTATACCATAAAGCTTGTATTTATTTTGTTTATTCTATTTGTTTCTAGTTCAGTTTCATAGGCAGTTTGCATACTAATTGTGTTGCTATACATATATACAAATAATGTTATTAACATTATGCCTATTAATATGCTTCCTGCCATTAATAAGGCCTTGCTAGCATTTTCCATTTTTTCTCCTATTCTAGTACCTTTAATAAAAGGGTCTTTAGACCTGTTCCTACGTTTATTATATGGTATATATATTTTACATTTCTTTCTAAGAACCCCCAGTCAGCCTTCGGCTGACAGCCCCCTTGTTAAAGGGGCTTTAAAGGCGTTTTTTATTTTGTTTTTTTGGCTTGAAATGTCATTTTGCTTACTCTTCCATCTGTGTATTCTATTTTTGTGCATTTCCAAAATGAGGGTAATTCTCTTGTTTCGGTGCCATCTTGTATTTCTACTATATTATTATTATCATCAAATACTAGGCTTATATTTGCTCCGGTTGTATCTTTTATAACATAATCTATCTTACTTGTTCTTCTGTCTTGGTCTGCAAGTGCATTGTTGTCTTCTATTTTATTTATTACTGATTTAAATTCTGCTTGATATAGTGATTTGTTGTTATATATATTAAATTTGCTATTGAATTTTTCTATTTCTTCTGCCTCTAGTCTTTCTTCTTCTGACATTGGCATTTCCTGTATTCCATTATATACTTGTACTCCTATTGCTACTATTAACATTGTTATTAGAATTGCTCCTGCTATATTTAGAGCTTTGGTGGCATTTTCCATTTTTTCTCCTTGGGTGGGCAGGCACAAGACCTGCCCCTACGTTTTTATTTTTTGTTTGGGCAGGCACAAGACCTGCCCCTACACCTAATATCTATTACTGTAATGATCCCATTGTTGAGAATGCTGAATTCATTGATGTCATACCTATTAATACTAATGGTACTATTAGGTATCCTACAAACATTACAACCATTGGTGCAAATCCTATTACTGATCCTATTCTAGATTTTCTTTCTATTAGTCTTTCATTTGATTCTTTTCTTTTTTCTTGATAGTAATCTCTTTCTGTATCTAATTCATCAAATGCTTGCTTTATTGGTATTTTTTCAACTGCTGCTTGAAGACTTTCTACTATTCTTATAAATTGATAATATGTAACATCATTTTTTAGGTCTTCTAATGCCTCCCATGCTCCTGCCTCATAGTTGTTTACACATTTTGATATTGGCTCTTTGAATATATTTGAATATCTTTCTAGCCATTCTAATATTATTTCTACATTAACTCTTTCTATTTTCATAAGCATTTGTATAATTGTTTGGAATTGCATTACTTCATCTTCCATTTCTAATTCCCTCATTTTTGCTTGGAATATTAGCATAGCATTTGGTGCCACGTAACCTATAAATCCAAATACAAAAATTATTAATACTTCTACCCATGATAAATATTCTTTGTTTATTATATTTATTTTTTCTGTTATTCTCATAGATGCTGTATCTAATTCTTCATCTGTTGCTCCTTCGTAATTTTTAGATGTAGCAAGTACTTCTCTTACTTTTTCTTGAGTAACTTTTGATTTTCCTTTAAATTTTTCTATAAAATAGTTATCATCTTCTGTTAGTGCATTTGCTTTTTTTAGGTCAGATTCTGACATTTGTCCGTATTATGTCATATTCTGAAGTTGCAGTTGGTGTTTTATATATGTAATCTATTGATATTTTGTGTAATTGTGTGTACATAAATAATGATACAACACCTACAACAACTGCTAAACACATTTTATTTATATATAGCCACTCCATTTTTTGTTTTGAGGCTGCTTTTTTTAGTAATTCTACTAATTTTCTATAATCTTTCGTTCCCTTTTTTGGAATAAATAAATCTACTACTTTTTTTATAACTGGTATATTATATAATTTTTCTTGCCAAGGATTTTGTGTGTTTACTGTATTGTTTGCAGGGTTATTATCTTTTATTTTTCTAACAAGAATAAATCCAACAAATGTTAATACTAATATTGCTATTTGTACTATGAAACCTGATTTTCCACTATAAAAACTATTTGTAAAACTAAACTGAGATACTGCCCATTTTTTTAATACATCTAAAAATAAGGTTGGTACTATTGATATAACTGATAAGCTTTGGAATTTGTAATTTAATTTATCTCTTTTTAGTATTTCCATTTGCATTTCTTGTGTTATATTGTTTAGGTTTTTTAAGTATAATGAACTTCCATCAACTGTTCTATCTCCAAACTCTTTTGTTAAATATGATATTCCTGCAAATTCTTTTAAATAGCTATTTGGCGCAACATCATAATATTTTTCTAGTTCACTTTCTGGATCATCTGATATTAAAACTTCATATATATCTTCTGCTTGTCTTGATATTTCGTCTTCTTCGGTTTGTGCTACTTGATATATTGCTTCTTCAACCATATTAAATTCATGATATGCGTGTCTTATTTCTGCAAAAAAGTTTACTTGTTGTTTCAATAATTTATCATCTATACGGTCTACGCTTCCACTTATAATTGTTTCTACTACAAATACCTCGAATATCAATAATATCATCATTAATAAAATGTTACTTCTAGTAAATAATACTATTGCTATTGTTAGTGGTATTACAACAAGTAAGGCAGTAGTTAAAGATTTAGCTGATTGCTTTCTTGTTAAATATTCATCATCAACATTTATAATTTCTAGTCTTCTTCTTAATTTTATTAAATATCTTTTTAGGAACGGTATTTTTAAATATATCATATATAATTTTTGATATATAACTTCCATAGAGAAACTATTTGTTTCATTTCCTCTTTTTAATTGTCTTGCATATTTTGCATCTTCTTTGTTCATTAACTTGTATAATACAAAGTATGCAACAAGAATTATTGCGAAAATTCCTAGCACTATGAATATTACTATTTTTAGCATATCCATATTCATATTAATAGTTCCCCCTTTCTTTTGTTTTTATATTTTTTTGAAATGTTCAAATAAATTTACTGTTCCATTTTGTTAATGTCTTTTTTTATAATTTATTTATATTATTTTTTGCTTTACTTTAAGCTTCTACTTTTGGCTTTCTTCCTCTTTTTTTTGGTGTTTGTGCAACTGTTTCTTGCTCTATAGGCTTTTTTACTTTACTTCCCCAGTTTCTTTCTATAAATTTATCAAAATCTTCTTGATCTGTTTCATCCATATTTTTACGCATTTCTTCTAGGTTATAGTCTGATATTTTATTTGTTATAACATATTCATCATTTATATATTCCATTATATTTACATATCTGTATGTTTCCCTATCTGTTATTTTAGTAAAGTAATTTGTAACATTATCAAAAAATTTATCTATCTTTCCTTCTATATTTTTTTCGTTTCTATGGTCAAATGTATATGGATTTTTATTTTCTATTGGTATACATTCTGTAACTCTTTCTATGTATCTTCTACCTCTAAAGTCTTTTACAAGGTGTATATTAAAGTTTAATACTTGTATAACTTGTTCTTCTGCTGTTTTTTCGTCTTTGAACACACCAGTTCTTAACATTGAGTTTCTAAGTGCTGTTACTAAGTTTGGAAATGTTTTAGCGTGGTGAGTAAATAATGTAAATTTAGATGCAA
>CANQMG010000090.1 GCA_947624925.1 uncultured Clostridia bacterium
ATTTCTTTTTGTATTTCTATTTGATATAGTAGTTTAAATGCTAATTCTCTTGCTTGTGATCTGTTCATATTTCCTCCATTTATAATTTATCTATATACGATTTTAATTTGTCTTTTACCATTTCTTTATTATGTTGTACATAGTTTCCTATAATAATTCCCACAACTATTATTAAAACAAAAATAACTATTTTATGAAGATTTAATAATAAGGCAATTAATGCAATTAAACCACCAATTATTGCACCTCTATATTTAATTAAAAATTTTTTTATATCATCCATAATTTTATATCCTCTTATTCATTTATATTTGGCTCTTTTTTTATGTTAATATTTTTAATTCTAATATTTACTTCTGTTACATCTAAATCTAATGATCTTTTTATTGTTTCTTTTACATTAGTTTGAAGCTTATTAGATAACTCTTTTATAATTGCATCTGGATATACAAACAATGTTATATAAATTTTTACATGACTCTCACTATCCACATCAACCTTTGTCATAACACTTTCTGCACTTTCAAAAGATTTAACTACCGTGTTTGTTAGGCTTTCTATTGTATCTTTTGAAACTAGCAATTTTCCATTATCATTTTCTAATAAAATTCCTTCTTTATTTTCTATTTTCTCTTTAGAAAAAGAATTAAAGAAAATAGATTTAATTGATAATAATATTAATATAATTGATGCTCCTAGTGCTATATTATTTGCTACAGTATTTTTTACTAAAAAATCCATTCCATCTTTTGCTAAATCTAGACTTAGCCAGCCAAATGATAATAAACATATTATTAACGATATTATTAATATTAATACTGAAAATAATGCTAAATTAAATTTATCTAAAACTTTCATATATTTCTCCTCCAAGCACAAAAGGCGGTTTTAAAACCGCTCTTTGTATTTATTCTTCTGGTTTATTTTCTATATTTTCTTCTTTTTCTTCAGATATACTTACTCCTTGTACATGAACATTTACATTTGATACTTTTAACCCTGTCATTGTTTCAACTGCCTTTTTTACTCTATTTTGAATTTCAAATGCAACATCTGGAATTCTTATTCCATATTCTACAATAATATTAACATCAACTTTTACATCCTTTTCTACAATGTCAACTTTAATTCCCTTGCTTAAATTTTTCTTTCCACTTAATACTTCTGTTATTCCACCTGCAAATCCTCCAGCCATACCTGCTACTCCATTAACTTCTGATACAGCTTTACCTGCAATTATTGAAACTACGTCGTCAGCAATTTGTATACCTTCACTTGCTGTTTCTACATTTTCGACTTGTTCTTCTGTTTTTATTTCTTCTATATTTTCTTCTTCCATTTTATTACCTCCTTAAAAAAATGATATACCTATATCAATAGTATAAGTATATCAATTAAATAACATTTTTACAACTATTTTTTTATTTTTTTGTTATATTTTGATTTATTTATGTTTATGTCGATTGTTCTAATATAATTTTTAAATGCCTACTTCTGTTAAACATCTATAACTTCGTAAACGTATTTCTACTTTTCCTAATTTTCTAATTGTATTATTTATTTTGTAAACAATCAATTCCTGGGAGAACTTTTCCTTCTAAAAATTCAAGTGAAGCGCCTCCGCCTGTTGATATATGTGTCATTTTATCAGAAAGTCCCATTTTTTCAATTGCTGCAGCAGAATCTCCTCCACCTATTATTGTTATTGCATCTAAACTTGCTAAAATTTTTGCAATTTCATTCGTTCCTTTTGCAAATTCTTCAAATTCAAAAACACCCAAAGGTCCATTCCATACAACAGTATTTGCATTCTTCAATACTTCTTTATATTTTTCTATTGTTTTCGTTCCAATATCTAATCCCATATATCCATCTGGAATTTGCTCTGATGTAACTTCCATATATTCTGCATTATTAGAATATTCTTTTGCAACTTTATTATCAACTGGTAATAATAATTGTACTCCTTTAGATTTTGCCTTTTCTAAAAGATTTTTTGCTAAATCTAACTTATCTTCTTCGCATATAGATGTTCCTATATTTAAGCCTTTTGCTTTAAAAAAGGTATAAGCCATTCCTCCACCTATTATTAATGTATCTACTTTATCTAATAAATTTTCTATTACTCCAATTTTATCTGAAACTTTTGCTCCACCAAGTATTGCAACAAATGGTCTTTTAGGGTTTTCTAATGCTCCTCCTAAAAATTCTAATTCCTTTTCTATTAAAAATCCTGATACTGCTGGCAAAAAATTAGCAACACCTGCTGTAGAACTGTGAGCCCTATGAGATGTTCCAAATGCATCATTTACATATATTTCCCCAAAACTTGCAAGTTTTCTAGAAAATTCTGGATCATTTTTTTCTTCTTCTTTATGAAATCTAACATTTTCTAAAAGAACAATATCTCCCTCATTCATACCTGATGTCAATCTCTTTGCATCTTCTCCTATAACATCTTTTGCAAGTTTTACTTCTTTTCCTAATAATTTTGTTAATTCTTCAGCTACTGGTTTTAAAGAATATTTAGAATTAACCTCTCCTTTTGGTCTTCCTAAATGCGAGCAAAGTATAACTTTAGCATTATTATCTAATAAATACTGAATTGTAGGCATTGCTGCTCTTATTCTTCTATTATCTGTAATTTCTCCTGTTTCTTTATCTAAAGGCACATTAAAATCGCATCTTACCAAAACTTTTTTTCCTGTTACATCAATATCTTTAACTGTTTTTTTATTCATGATTATCTCCCCTCATTTTTCATTTTTATAGGGGTTACTGCCCTTAAGCAACCTATGGGCTGCAAAGGGCGACAACCCCTACAGTTCTTGAATAGGAAAAATCACAGATTTTTCCTATTCAACAAAATAATATATTTATTTGTCTAATTCTGCAAAATATTTTATCGTTCTAACCATTTGACTTGTATAAGAGTTTTCATTATCATACCAAGCAACTACTTGAACTTGATATAATCCATCTTCTATTTTTGTTACCATTGTTTGAGTTGCGTCAAATAATGATCCATAAGTAATTCCTATAATATCTGAAGATACCAATAATTCTTCTGTATAACCGAAGGAATCACTTGCTTGTTTTTTCATTGCCTCATTTATTTTTTCTACTGTTACATCTTCTCCCTTAACAACAGCAACTAATATTGTTGTCGATCCTGTTGGTACTGGAACTCTTTGAGCAGATCCAATTAATTTTCCATTTAATTCTGGAATAACTAATCCAATTGCTTTTGCAGCTCCTGTAGAATTAGGAACAATATTTACAGCAGCAGCTCTTGCTCTTCTTAAATCTGCTTTTCTATGTGGACCATCTAATAGCATTTGATCACCTGTATATGCATGAACTGTTGTCATTATTCCTGATTGAATTGGTGCATAATCATTTAATGCTTTTGCCATAGGTGCTAAACAGTTTGTTGTACATGATGCTGCAGATATGATTTTATCGTCTGCTGTTAATACATTTTCATTAACTCCAAAAACTACTGTTGGTAAATCTTTTCCAGCTGGTGCAGATATAACTACTTTTTTAGCTCCTGCTCTGATATGCGCTTCTGCTTTTTCTTTTGTTGTATAGAAACCTGTACATTCTAATACAACATCTACTCCTATTTCACCCCATGGTAAATCTGCTGCATCTTTTTCTGCATATATTTTTATTGTTTTTCCATCTACCGTTATTGAATCCTCTCCAGCAAATACTGTATCTGCTTTTTCATATCTTTTTTGTGCTGAATCATATTTTAATAAATGAGCAAGCATACTAGGACTTGTTAAATCATTAATTGCAACGATTTCATATCCCTCTGCTCCAAACATCTGTCTAAATGCAAGACGTCCTATACGTCCAAAACCATTAATTGCTACTTTTACTGACATAAAATCCACTCCTTCTGATGTGTATAAACAT
>CANQMG010000091.1 GCA_947624925.1 uncultured Clostridia bacterium
ATATAATTCTCTAATTACTTCTAAAATCAAATAGCAATCATCTTCTCTTGCTAAATCAGATTTTCTTAATATCCCTTCAACAACTTTTTCTAAATTTCTTAATCTTGCAATTTTCATTAATACAGCCCTCCTCTAACTATAGGCAAAACCATACTCTGACAATTTATATATAGTGGTGAGCATCTAGTACCAAGAGCTATTTTCAAATTTACTTCTCCTGTTTCTCCTTTTAAGGCTTTTTTTAAATATTTTGAATTAACTGATATTTCCACAAAATTCTTTGGCATTTTAAGTATCGACTTCCAATTAAAATTTTTATTTTTTATTTTCTCTATTTCAATTTTTTCTATACCAAAATCAATTACTACAATATCTTTATGTACTTCAATTATAGTAAGTTCATTTGACTTTTTTGGAATTTTAAATACTGGTATTACACATTTAAAATCATCCCCTTCTACTTCACAATAATCTGATAAGAGCATAAAACCATTACAAGTTGCCATATCTAACCAATTATTTTTAACTTCTACATATATTCCATTAGCTATATTGTTATGGCTATCATCTTTATTCACTGCATATTTTACATAATTTAAAATTTTTTGTAATTTTTTTGTTTTTACAACTACTTTTTTCATTACTCTTTCCACCTTTCATAATTCTCTACTTTTGTTATTTCTCTGCATATTTCCATCTATAACCACCTGCTGTTTTTCTCTTGTTTTTACAAACATAACCTATACATATTTCATTTGCTCCTGTTTTCATGCTAGCTTCCTTTATAGTTTTATATTTAGCAATAAAATTATTTTCTAAATCGTATTGCTTGACCTCTTTACCTTTTCGCAAGTTGTTCCATTGAATTTTCTTTAATCCTAATTTGTATGCATGTTTTTGATTTTCACTCCCATTACACCATTCTAAATTTTCAACTTTGTTATTTGTTTTATCTCCATCAATATGGTTTACTTGTGGTTTGTTCTCTGGATTAGGAATAAATGCTTCTGCTACCAATCTATGTACTTTAACTAATTTACATTTTTGATTTTTAAACAAGTTTATACTCATATATCCTGTTATTTTACATTTGCAAGCTTTTAAAATTTGACCTTTTTTTATTCTTTGACTATTATTTTTTTGTTTTATATAATGGTCTAAACTTCTTACTTTACCTAAATTGCTAACTTCATACAATCCGTTCATATCCTATTATTGTTTTCCACTCTTCCATGTTTCGTACCCCTCCAATCTGGTTATTTCCACTTCTACATGTGGATTATCCTTATTCCAATAAACCCTCGAGCCATCATGTCCGACCGAATAATATTTCGATTATCATCTTTTATAACTCCGTGCTTTAACCAACATATCATCTAGTGCTTCTAACAAATTAGTTAAATCTACCCTTCTTTTACTATCTCTATAAAATATTGCTTTTATATTTACAGGATAATCTATATTTTTTCTGTATTTGCTTGGTATTAATAACAAACATTCTTTTTCAAATTCTCTATATTGTTTGCTAGGTATTAACATAGGTCTACCTTTGCTCATAATTATCATACTTGAATTTTTTTTAGTACGAGGTACTACATTTATTATAAATTTCCTAATTATTCACCTCAACTTTTTCAATAATTGGTTGTTTATTTATAATTACTACTCTATAAAAATTGTATTTATTTTTATCTATATTTCTATTAGTAAATAATGCCTTCAAATGTGCCAATTTAACATAAGACACTTTATTAGCATAACATCCCATACTATTAAATATTTCTCCTGTTTCTTTGTTTACTGCAAAATATAATTCCATTATCCTTTACCTCCAAACATACTAAATAATTGATTTACTATATCATCTATATTATTATCTTTTATAAACATAGGACAATCTCTACATTCATATTCATTTATTACTTTATCTTTTAGGCTACATCTAAAGTATTTAGTAGTTTGTCCTTCTACTTTTATCCATTTACATTGCATTACTTTTCCTCCTTCAACGCTTTATAATATCTTTCTTGCCAATCACTATATGCTGGTACAAATCCGTTACAACGTTTTATTCCATTGAAATCTTCTATTCCCAAACGATTGCACCCCAAACAGTATTTGCAAACTATATCATTTTCTAATTGTTTCATAGTTCAAATCCTTTTAAAATTTCTTTTCTACTTACTTCTTGTTGTTTCATTATTTCTTCTAGTAGTTCATTCAAATTATCTTGTATTTTCAGTAATTCTGGCAACCATTTTTCTACCTCATCTCTGTGTTCTTCACAATATTTACAACCATTGTAATATCTTGTTAAATTGTGATTATATTCTTGTTTTAATTTATCTAAATCCATTTCATCTATTCCTTATCTTTAACATATTGTATAATTTCATTTACTTTTTCTTCTATTTTTTTACATATAGTTGTTATAGGGTCATCTGGACTTAATTTTAATGTTTTTATATCTTCACTTTTTTCAACATAAAAGTCATTCTCTAATAAATCTTCTGTATCTATATTTCTTATATCTTCAATTTTCCCATCATCATTTCGCCATAAATGTAATTGCCTATATTGACCTACTATTGTATAAAATTTCACCTTCTCATTAGGATTAAATTCTTCATTTTTATACAAAAGATGTATTTTAGTTCCTCTTTTAATTTCATTACATTTCAACATTTCTAATAACTCTATTCCATTTACTCTTTTCATAATTTCCTCCTAAAACGGACAAGTATCAACATTATTTTGTATTGTCATTTGTTCTTGTATTTCTTTCTCTGTCATTGTTCTTTGTAATTGCTTATATGTTTTAGTTAATGGATCATATATTAACCCTACTAATCCACATTTTTCACCCTTTGTTTTTAATACTTCTAATACTGAACTTGCTTGTGTAATATCGTATCCTTCACTTGCCATATATTTTGCTAATCGCTTATATTCACTATCATCTTCTGCTAAATTGTCTGTTCTTATTATTGAGATTACATTATAAGCCTTGTTAACTAAATTTGAGCTACCTAACACATCATAAATAGTTATCCTAGTTTGGAACTTCTCAGTTTTTCGAGGATGGCAAACGAGATGTATATGCACATTCTTATTTACTGCAAATGTTCTCAACTTCTCCATAATTTCTTTTTGTTCTCTATATTCATCAGATGAACTTGTATCTATCTGCATAAAATTATCTAGCATAAACACTCTAACACCATACTTTACTCTAACCTCTTCCATTGCGTGTAAAATCATATCTATCGTTCTTTTCATTTCGTTGTTATATACAAATAAGCTGTCTGAATACATTTTATCTAGTTTTTCGATTTCACTATCTTCTACAAACCAATCGACAATTTGTGTTTTCTTATATCTTTTACCTTGTATATGTCCTTTTTCAACTGACTGCTTATAAAGATTGTTTTTGAAATCATCTTTTGTCTGTTCTCCATTAAAGTAAAATACCTTTTCTCCTTGTTCTATTGTTTGTTTTGTAATCATTGTCATAACTGTTGTTTTTCCTGCATTTGTAAGTCCTGTCCATATTGTTATACAACCCATTTCAAAGCCTTTTGTAAGTTCATCTAATCTATTTATTCCTGATAATACTCTTTCTTTTGAATTTGTATTGTATTTATAATCACCGAATTTATAATAAAGTGGTGGTTCTGGTTTCTTTCCAAGTAATTTTAATTTTTCTTCTTGCGTTAAATCTTGCAAAGCTAATCACCTACTTTTCCATTTTGATTTTATTGGTTCTATTTTTATTGGCTGTACTTGTCTAACATTTCCACTAAACATTCCACCTAGTGAATATACTCTCTTTTCTAATTCTTCTATTTCTTCTGGTAAAAATTCTCTTG
>CANQMG010000092.1 GCA_947624925.1 uncultured Clostridia bacterium
ACAGTCAAATCTAGTATGTTTAACTGTTTACTTAATAATAATTTACTGCTGGAAGTCATTGGAAATATTACAAAATTTATATTAAATAATCTCATTGTTATTCACTTTCATCACCATTTTTTATTCTATCATATATTTTGAAATATTACAATTTTGTAATATTTTATGAAATTACCCTGTAAAATTATTAAAATATCTTGAAAAAAATAAATAAAGTGTATATAATACAATTATTGTAATACTAATAAATGAAATTATATTCGAATGAAAAAAATAGGAGGCACTAAATGGCTACAAGAGATAAAAATATATGGATATTATTAATATTTATATTATCTGGATTAGTAATTGGGGGATTACTAGGAGATATAGCTGCTAAAGTCGATTTTTTATGGTGGCTAGGATATGGTGAAAGTTTTGGACTTACAAATCCAATAGAATTAGATTTAAGTATTATAAAATTAACATTTGCAATTATATTTAAAATAAATATTGCAAGCATAATTGGAATGGCAATAGCTATATTTATTTATAGAAAAGTCTAATTAAATTTAATATAAGGGAGCTCTTGAAAGGAGAAAATATTTATGAAAATGAAAGAACTTCCTTATTCTGAAAGACCATACGAAAAACTTGAAATGTATGGAGCTGAAAATCTATCTAATTCTGAATTGCTAGCTATTATTATAAAAACAGGAACCAAGCAAGAAACGGCGGTTAGCTTAGCTCAAAAAATATTAAATCTCAATAAACATTCATCACAAGATAATTTAAGATTCTTACAAGAAATATCCATTAGTGAATATATGAAGATAAAAGGCATAGGTAAAATAAAGGCAATACAATTAATAGCTGTTTGCGAGTTAGCAAAAAGAATGTCAAGACCAATTAAAAATTTAAAAATTACAATTAAAGAACCAAAAGATGTTGCAAATTTGCTAATCCAAGAAATGAAATTTGAAAAAAGAGAAATTGCAAAAGTTATAATATTAAATTCTAAAAATGTTGTGCTAAAAATTAAAGATATATCTTTAGGAGGAACAAATTTTGCAATGATAGAGCCAAAAGAGGTATTAGTTGAGGCTATTAAATTACAAGCACCAAAGATAATATTAGTACATAACCATCCAAGTGGTGATCCAACACCAAGTAAACAAGACTTTATTTTTACAGATAAAATTTATGAGTGTGCTGATATAATGGGAATTGAATTATTAGATCATATAATAATTGGGTATAATGATTATGAAAGTATTTTCAGAAGGAAGGAACGTGAAAAAAAATGAAATTTTTTAATTTTACATCAAAGGATATTGGGATAGACTTAGGAACTGCTAATATGCTAGTAACTCTTAAGGGAAAAGGTATAATTATAAATGAACCATCAGTAGTAGCAATTGATAAAAAAACAGGTGCAATATTAGCTAGTGGAACTGAAGCTAAAGAAATGTTAGGAAGAACCCCAGACCAAATAAAAGCTGTTAGACCATTAAAAGATGGAGTAATAGCTGATTTTACAGCAACTCAATTAATGCTAAAAAATATTATTCAAAAAGTTTGCAGAAGATATGGAATATCAAGATTAAGAGTGGTTGTTGGAGTTCCATCAGGTATAACAGAAGTTGAGGAAAGAGCAGTAGAAGAATCTGTAATTCAAGCAGGTGCAAAAGAAGTATATTTAATTGAAGAGCCTATGGCGGCTGCAATTGGGGCAAATTTAGATGTAGCAGAACCAAGTGGCAATATAATTGTGGATATAGGCGGAGGAACAACAGAAGTGGCTGTTATATCATTAGGTGGAATTGTTGTTAGCCATTCACTAAGAATCGCTGGTGATGAATTAGATGAAGATATAGTAAATTATGTAAAAAGAGAGATGGGACTTGCAATAGGGGAAAGTACAGCAGAAGAAATCAAAAAAAATATAGGATGTGCACTTCCACTTATGACTACTGAAACGATGGAAATAAGAGGAAGGGATTTAAATACAGGTCTTCCTAAAAATATAGTAGTAACATCAGAGCAAATTGAACATGCGATGAAAGAATCAATAATGGAAATAATAGATATTGTAAAACAAACATTAGAAAAAACACCACCTGAGCTTGCATCAGATGTTATGGAAAAAGGAATTGTGCTAGCTGGTGGGGGAGCATTAATAAGAAACTTAGATAAATTAATATCAGAAAAAACTGGTATGCCTGTTTTTATAGCAGAAGATCCGCTAGATTGTGTTGTTAAGGGAACAGGAAAAACATTAGAGGACCTAGAAAGATTAAAAACTGTATTAATAAATGCAAGAAAAAGGAGATAAATTATAACTAATAATTTAAATTATTAATAATGGAGGGCATAATGAGTAGCAAAAAAACTGGATTTGTAGGAATTATAATAACAGTAATAATACTAATAATTTTAGTTTTTATATCAAATTTGAGAATAGAAAAAGTGTCATATGTTGAAAATGCTTTTAGTAAAATTGTTATGCCTATTCAAAATTGTTTAACATATTTGAAAAATAAAATTAATGGAAATGATGAATTTTTTTCCAATATTAACAATTTAAAAGAAGAAAATGAAGAACTAAAGAAAAAAAATAGTATATTAGAACAAAATTTAAGAGAGCTAGAAATAATAAGAACAGAAAATTCAACATTAAAAGAATATCTAAAATTAACTGAACAATATAAGGAATATACAACGATTCCAGCCTATATTATAAATAAAGATATTAGTAATTATACAGATGTATTTGTAATAAATGTAGGTTCTAAAGATGGAATAGAAAAAAATATGACTGTAATTTCTGAAAAAGGATTAGTAGGTCATGTTATTTCAGTAACAGATAATACAGCAAAAGTACAGACAATAATAGATACAGCAAGTACAGTAAGTTCTGTAATATCAACTACAAGAGATAGTATAATATGCAGAGGAACATTATCTGGAAATGAATTAAAAGCAATATATATCCCAACAGATGCAAATTTAACAATAGGCGATGAAATTGAAACCTCAGGGATGGGAGGAATTTATCCTAAAGGAATTCATATAGGAACAATTAAAGATATAGTAAATACAAAGAATATTACAGATAGATATATGATGGTAGAAACAGCTGTTGATTTTAAAAAAATAGAAACCGTTTTAGTAATAGTAAAATAGGAGAAAATAATGAAAAAGATTTTGGTAATAATATCAATATTTGCAATATTTATTTTTATATATTTTTTGCAATCTAATTTTTTTAGTTGGTTCAATATAGCAGGAGTAAAACCGAATTTATTTATAGTATTTATATTACTAATAGGTTTATTTATGGGAGAAACTTTAGGAACAAGCTTAGGTATAATATTTGGAATAAGTATAGATTTTTTTATAGGTAAAAATATTGGAATAACTGGTGTAATGCTGGGGTTAATAGGATTTTTGGGAGGATATTTTGATAAAAATTTTTCTAAAGATAGCAGAATAACAATAATGTTGATGACAATAGGTATAACAATAATATATGAAATAGGTATATATGTTTTTAATAATTTAGCATCTACTTATGGATTAATAGATATATTAAATTTTATAAAAATCTTATTTATAGAAACAGTATATAATACAATATTAGTAATAATATTATATCCATTATTATTAAAAATGGGATACTTTGCGGAAAATAATGTAAAAAGGCAAAAAATATTAACAAGATATTTTTAATTGAAATATAGTAATTCGGTAATATGTCAATAGAAAAATAAAAAATTCTCAAAAATTTTTTTGAGAAAAAAGGGTACACTTAA
>CANQMG010000093.1 GCA_947624925.1 uncultured Clostridia bacterium
GTATTGCTTTCATAGGAATACCTTTAGCAAGTAATAAACTAGCACACGAATGTCTTAAATCGTGAAAACGAATATGCTTTAAATTATTCTTTTCCAGTAATATTTTAAAATGTTGAGAAATATAATCAGGTCTTATTAAAACTTCATCAGGTTTATGGCGTTCATAAGTTTTAAAATATTGTTTGTTATATTCTGCTTTTCTAATCATTGACTCATTGTGCCTTTTTTCTTTTTCTCCGAAAATATCTTTCATCATTACTAATTACTTGTGATACATAACTTTGCGAAACTCCAAGACTTTTAGCAATCACATCTTGTATCTCGTAAAAATGATAAAATAAAAGTAACCAAAAAAGGGAAAATAAAAACTACCAATATTGGTTACTTTTTTGATATTTAAAAATTTTTTGATATACTTCTTTACGTAGGAAAGAAGTATATCAAATGAAAGAAAAATTGTAAAATTCAATATAGATTTGATAGAAAAATTCAAAGTTAAATTGATAGAAAAATACAATATAAAAAACAACCTTTTAGCTAATAATGTAATTTTAGTAAAATAATTAACATAAAATAAATTAAATGCATTATTACCTTTATAAGCATTGACAAAGGAAAAAAACATATTTATAATTATAAAAGTAATTAAATACAAAGGAGTTGTAAATATGTGTGGATTTGTTGGGTATGTTGGTAAAGAAAAAAATAATAATGAAGTAATAAATAAAATGGTTAAAAGAATTATACATAGAGGACCGGATGAGCAAAATGTATATGAAGATGATAAAGTTTCATTAGGTTTTGCACGATTAAGCATAATTGATTTAAATAATGGAAAACAACCAATGTTTAATGAAGACGAAAGTATGGTTTTAGTTTTTAATGGTGAGATATATAATTTTCAATCTATAAGAGAAGATTTAATTAGTAAGGGACATACATTTAAAACTAATACAGATTCAGAAGTATTATTACATGGATATGAAGAATATGGCGAAAAATTATTAAATAAGTTGAGAGGAATGTATGCTTTTACAATATGGGATAAAAAGAATAATACTCTGTTTGGAGCTAGAGATATATTTGGAATAAAGCCATATTATTACTATAAAAAAGATAATAATTTTATGTTTGGTTCAGAAATAAAAAGCTTTCTTGACCATCCTAAATTTGAAAAAAAATTAAAAAAAGAAAAAATGGTTGAATATTTAACTTTTACAGCTGTACCTGGATATGAAACATTCTTTGAAAATGTGTATAAACTTCCACCTTCACATTATTATAAATATGACCTTAATACAAATGAGATGAAAATAGAAAGATATTATAAAATTGAGTATGATATAGATAATAATAAATCTATGGAAGAATTTACAGATTTAATTTCTAATGCAGTTAAAGAATCTGTAGAAACACATAAAATTAGTGATGTTGAAGTAGGATGTTTCTTATCTAGTGGTGTAGATTCTAGCTATGTTGTAAATGAGTTATCTAAAAATAATGATATAAGAACATATACGGTTGGTTTTGAAAATAAGAAATATAGCGAAATTGATGCTGTTAAAGAATTTGCAGATGAAATTAAAGTAAAAAATACTTGCAAGTATATTACTGCAGATGAATATTTTGATAGTGTACATAAGGTACAATATCATATGGACGAGCCTTTAGCTAATCCAAGTGCTAACTTATTATATTTTGTTTCAAATTTGGCAGCTAAAGATGTTAAAGTTGTTATGTCTGGTGAAGGTGCTGATGAAATGTTTGGAGGCTATAATGTATATAAAGAACCTTTAGATATTGCAAATTATCAAAAAATACCTAAATTTATTAGAAAAATTATAGCAGGAATTGTTAAACCATTGCCAGATTTTAAAGGTAGATCTTTTTTAATAAGAGGAAGTAAAAGTATAGAAGAGAGATATATTGGAAATAGTAATATATTCTCTAATAGAGATAAAATAAAAGTTTTAAAAGATGAGTATAAGCTAATATCTCCATATAGTATTGTAAAACCTCTATATGATGATGTTAAAGATTTAGATGATATAACAAAAATGCAATATGTAGATATTCATATGTGGATGCTACACGAAATATTACAAAAAGCAGATAAGATGAGTATGGCTAATTCTTTAGAATTAAGAGTTCCTTTACTTGACAAAGAAATATTTAATTTAGCAAGAACAATACCAACAAAATATAAAGTTAGTAAAGAAAATACAAAATTAGCATTTAGAGCAGCAGCTAATAGAGATATAAATAGCAAAACAGCAAGTAGAAAGAAAATGGCATTTCCTCTTCCTATGCCTGAATGGCTAAGAGAAGATAAATATTATAACATATTAAAAGAAGCATTTACTGGAGATATAGCAAAGCAATTTTTTAATACAGATGAATTAGTACATTTATTAGATATCCATAAAGAGGGCAAACATAATAATTCTAGAAAAATATGGACTATATATACTTTTATAGTATGGTATGATGAATATTTTGTAAAAAATGCTGCATAAATATAATACAAATAAAAATCTCTCGGCTTAGCCGGGGGATTTTTATTGTCATAGACATTATTTATAAATATTGACAAAAAGGAAAAGCAAGTTATATAATAATAAAGTATATATTAACTATACATGCAATAATATTTTTTATAAATCCGCCAAAACGGATGATATATGTGTTTAAATAAAACAAAATAGTAGATACTAAGAATTGGTGATGTGATGCGTGTAGAGATTCTAGTAAAACAAAAGCGCAAAGAAAAACATCTTACTTTAGCCCAATTATCTGAAAAAACTGGTATATCGACAACACATATAAATGATATTGAAAATAATATTAAAGAGCCTAGTTTATCTATGATAATACGATTAGCTAAAGGGCTAGATGTGAATATTGAAGAATTATATAAGGTGATATGGTGATTGATAAACTAAAGAAAAAGTTGCATGATAGTATAAAAAAATATGGACTAAATTCAAAAGAAACATATGATATAAGTGTAAAATTAGATGAAGCAATAAATGAATATTATAAGGAAAATCGATTAACGAATAATGATAGCAAAATAAGTAAAAAGATATAAGAAAATATAAATAAATTATTATGTGATATTTTGTCAATTTATATTTGAATACAGAATATAATGTAATATAGAACATAATTTGTTCTATATGGGAGGTGAATATTATGGATTGCAATGAACCTGTATTTGAATGTAAAAAAACAAAGAAAAAATGTTCTTGTAAAAATATTATTATAGGTATATTTGCAGTATTGTTAAGTTTAGTTTTAGGTTTAATAATAGGTGCATATGTATCAGCTACAATTATAGCGCAAATAGGAGCCTTTGCAGTACTAGCAGCAATATTATTTATATTGTTAGTAGTATTTATTATAGAAAGAGTATGTTGTAAGAGATGCTAAAAGTAAAGCTAGGTTAATTTATTAGAATTAGCCTAGCTTTTGCATATAGTTGCAAAAAATAAATATATGTGATATAAATTATTCATATTATACAAAATAAAAGCAAATCATAAGGAGGTATATGAAAAATGAAGACAGAAGTTTTAGCAATAGTT
>CANQMG010000094.1 GCA_947624925.1 uncultured Clostridia bacterium
CCAATATAGACGGTCTCTATATTTCCATTATTCATTCTAAATTTAGTATTATCGACAGTGCCTCTATTAGTAGATTGGTATACATTTATATTGCCACCATTTATTTTAATATCAGCTGAACCTGTATATCCATTAGAGCCTCCTGCAGTTACATAATCAAAGACACCATTATTAATTTCAATGCTTGTTGCCTTTGTATTAGAGTATCCTTGACCTCCTCCATATACATCATCTACAAAACCACCATTTACAGTAATTTTTACAGAATCAACTATAGTTCCTGAATTCTGAGGATTTATTTCAGTCCCAGTATTATATCTTACTCCATCATATGTGAATGATGCAATACCACCTCCTACTATGAATGTGGCTGTTCCATTATTCATTACTATATTAGAGTTATTTACTTCTGAATATAAAAGACCTCCACCTAAAATAGAACCATTTACAGTACCATCATTAATTGTAATGTTTGCAGTATTTACAGATGCTGATTCATCAGGATTAGTAGAAAATCCACCACCATATATTGAACCTACAGTTCCACCTTCCATTGTAATATTTGAACTTTCAAAAGATGTTCCTGGTTTACCACCACCAAAGATAAGTGTTGATGAAGTAACTTGGGCACTTCCTCCAGTCCAAGTAACAGTTGTATTTCCAGCATCTTCGGAAATTGTTATAGGTGTACCATTTGCAAATAGTGCACCCATATTGTTGTTGAATGTTGCATCATATTCTGGTGTTGTTGGAGCCGCATATACAGTGTTATTTATATTTGGTATAAATCCAAATGTAAAAATAAACAGTGTTATTAAAAGGCTTAAACAAATTCGTTTCATAATATATCTATCCTTTCCTAAAAATTAAAATAGGATAATAAAATCCCTTATAGTATAATATTCTTGTAATAAAAAAATGGTTTTAATTAAGTTTTAAATTTATTAGTTTGCAGGCACTAATATACATTAATTTTTAAAATTTACATAAATTTATTTTTTAAATTTACTTTATTTATAAATATTTTTATGATAAAATGTATAAGTATTGTTTAGAATAATATCAAAAAATTATATAGTTATTTATATTAGGAGGATTATTTATGAATGAGATGACAGGAACTTTAGAAAATAATTTTAAAAATAACAAAATTTGTACGCCAAAATATTCTTTATCAGAAGAATTAATAAGTTCTATTTCTCACGGAATAGGAGCTTTACTTTCAATAGCTGCACTAGTTTTATGTATTGTATTTTCGAGTATACACCATAATGTGTTAGGGATTATATCAAGTATTATATATGGAATAAGTCTAATTATTTTATATATGATGAGTTGCTTGTATCATGCCTTAAAACCCAATAAAGCAAAAAAAGTGTTTAGAATTTTCGACCATTGCAGTATTTTTTTACTTATAGCTGGAAGCTATACTCCTTTTTTATTATTAGTAATAGGTGGTAAAAAAGGAATAATATTGCTAATAGTAGAATGGGTTGCAGCTATAATTGGTATTGTTGGGAATAGCATTAATTTAGAAAAGTTTAAAAAGATTTCATTTCCATTATATTTAATAATGGGTTGGACAATTGTATTTTCTTTTAAAACATTAAAAAATAACTTAGAAATGTGGGGAATAATCCTGTTACTTATAGGAGGAATAATTTATACATTAGGAGCAGTTATATATTTATTTGGAAAGAAAGTGAAATATATGCACTCTGTATGGCACTTTTTTGTTTTAGGAGGAAGTATATTCCAATTTTTTTCAATATTGCTTTATGTATTATAGAAGGGAATGATTTATTTTGAGAAAAATTACAGATTTTATTATAAATTTTAGACATTTTATATTAGTTTTATTTATTATTCTTACTATTGTTTCAGCAATTCTATCATCAAAGGTAAAGATTAATTATGATATTGCTGAATATATGCCAGATACTTCAGAAACGAGAATTGGTATGGACATTATGGATGAGGAATTTTCAGAAACTGAAACCAGTACATTAAATTTAATGTTTAAAGATTTACCAAATGAAGAAAAATTAGAAGTTAAGGATTTTATAGAAAAAATAGATGAAATAGAAGAAGTAGATTATGATGATACTGAAAAGTATAATAAAGAAGATTATACTTTATATGTTATAACAATAAATGATAAAGCTGATTCAAAAATTGCAAAGGATATATACAATCAAATAACAGATAAATATAAAGATTATACTATCTTTACAAGTGGAGATGTATCAGAATCAAACAAAAGTGTATTACCTTTATGGATTATTGTACTTGCAGTTATGTGCGCATTAGTTATTTTACTTATAATGTGTGAATCTTATGTAGAGCCATTTTTATTTTTAATATCTATTTTAATGGCAGTAGTTTTAAATAAAGGAACAAATATTATGTTCCAAAATGTATCTCATATTACAAATTCTATTGCTGCAATATTGCAAATGGCATTATCAATGGATTATTCAATAATGTTAATGAATAGATATGATCAGGAAAAAATATCCGAAAAAGATAATGTAAAAGCAATGAAGAATGCTTTATATAAGGCGTTCCAAGCTATATCAAGTAGTTCTGTTACAACAATAGTTGGACTTCTAGCCTTAGTTTTTATGAGTTTTAAAATTGGTAAGGATTTGGGCTTTGTTTTAGCTAAAGGTGTATTGTTTAGTTTACTTTGTATTTTCTTTGTATTACCAGCATTAATATTAATGTTTGATAAATGGATAGTGAAATCTAAAAAGAAAACTCCAACTATTAAATTAAATAAATTAGGTAAATTTAGTTATAAAATAAGATATGTTTCACTTCCATTATTTATCATTGTGTTTGTTACAAGCTTTTTGTTAAAAGGAAACTTAAAGATTGATTATACAGATTCACAATCAGATGAAATATCTAAAGTATTTACAGAGAATAATCAATTTGCTATTATATATAAAAATGAAGATGAAGAAAAAATATCTAAATATTTAGATAAAATTAAAGATGAAGAAAAAGTAGATGAAGAATTAGCATATGGAAATACAATTAATGAGAAGTTAACTTTTGATAAATTAAATGATAAGTTGAATGAATTAGGCTCAGATGTTAGAGTAGAAGATTATTTACTAAAAATATTGTATTATGACTATTATAATCCAAAAAATAATAATAAGCTTACTTTTGATGAATTTATAAAATTTATAGAAGACGAAGCATACAACAATGAAAAAACAAACGAAAAAATTGATTCTGAAACTAAGAGAGATATTACTAGATTAAAAAATTTTGTAACTGAAGATGCTATAAATAAAAAAAGAACTTCTAGTGAAATAGCTAATATATTGGGAATAGAAAAGAGTAAAATAGATGATATTCTTATTTATTATCTTTCAAAAAATAACAA
>CANQMG010000095.1 GCA_947624925.1 uncultured Clostridia bacterium
CTTCCTATTTTATCATTATTTTGTTTTTTTAGCAATATGTTTTTTTATTTTTGTGTAATTTCTCTGGAGCTTGGGCAAGCACAAGACTTGCCCCTACAGCTATTTGGGCATTTTTACATATTTTAATTAAATATAATAATTTTTAACTTTCTATTTTTATCATAAGATTTTAATTCTGTTTTATATTTTATATTTTTTGGAAATTCAAATTATCTGATTTAAATTTTTTGATAATTTGTTTAGAATTTAATTTATTTTGATGTACATCTAAAAAAACATAGGTTTAGAATTTTCATTTCTTACCTATGTTTTTTATTTTAAATTATTTTATTATATTTTTCAAGTTTTTTTCATCGTCATTTTTCGACATTATTTTTGGGTAATTTCTTCGTAGCTTGGGCAAGCACAAGACTTGCTCCTACATTTTTTAATGTTTTTATATCATTTAAGAAAAGTAACAAGATATAATATAAGTATCCAGTGTTAAGTTCCCTTTATTTATGTTAAATGGGCATTTAACTTTTTATTTAACCTAAATTTTGTATATGTGTCAATGATGTGAAACAAAAAATAAAAAAATTATTTACATATTTAACTCCTTGTTATATACTATTAATATAAATTTAATTTTACGTTAATTGGAGTTTTTATGAATAGAATAAAATTTTTAAGAGAAGAAAAAGGAATTTATCAAAAAGATTTAGCAGGATTACTTAATGTATCTGTTCCAGCTATAAATTATTACGAAAATGAAAAAAGATCCATAGATACAAAAACTGCATCAGTTCTTGCTGACTACTTTAATGTAAGTATTGATTATCTTCTTGGCAAATCAAATATAAGAAATCCAAAAGAAAATAAAATCAATAACTTAGATATGGCTTTTATAAATGATTATAGAGGATTAAATGAAGAAAATCAGAAAATTGCTCAAAATGTTATTGATGGTTTACTTGCTAGTCAAGAGAAAAATAAAAATAATAAAAAATAACTATTTATAAACATGGGATAATTTATGAAAATACAAGATATATATAGTAATGGAATATGAAGAAATTATAATTACAAAAAATTATATTATATAAATAGGTGAAAGGAAATTATAAGCAATGAATAAAGATATTGAGAAAATACAAAATGTATTAAAATGGGTACAAGAACAAGTATATTTAGATGCTATTTCTGAAAAAGCTAAAAATAGAAAAGTAAAACGAGGAGAAATTTATCATTGTAATTTTGGTTTTGGAATAGGCTCAGAAATTCAAAAAGATAGACCTTGTGTTATCATACAAAATAATGTTCGAAATTTTAATTCTGGAACTGTAATAGTCGCTCCTATTACACATACAGATAAAAATCTTCCTTGTATGGCTGAAATAACATCTCAATTTAATGAAGATGGTACTATTTTAGTTGATGGATACGTTAATCTTTCTCATATTCAAACTGTATCAAAAGCAAGATTAGGAGATTATATAACTAAATTATCAAATTTGGATATAAAAAAAGTAAATTTAGCAATTTATGATACTGTTGGACTAATGTCTGAATTAAAAGAAAATGAGCGAAAATTAAATGATAAATTATCATATATAGAAAAAATAAAGTTGGAAAGAAATAAAGCACAAGATGATTTAAATATTGTTTTTAGATTAACAAATACCAAAAATATTAATGAATTTATTAATTATATTCAAAAAAATCAATAAAAAAAGAAGAAATCTCTTTACAAATATTAAAATTATTGTTATAATTAAGTTACTAGCAAAGAACGATTATGTAAAGTTCTAATGTTGTTTAACTAGTACAAAAACTTTGGATAAGTTTTTTGAATTAATGAATATTTTCAGTTTAAATAACATATACTTTTATCACGAGAAAATTGTAAATAGGATATTTACAATAGTATTTGAAAAGGGATTTAGGGAAACTTAAATCTCTTTTTGATGTTATGTCGCGTATCTATACTTATAATTGCGTTTGATTTTTTTCTAATCATATCTATAAAATTCTTTTACATGTAAGGAAAATTTGTTGCTATATGTATATATTGTGCATTATAATATTCTTCAGGAAAATCTTCTGTTGATATCAATGTTTCTTCATATACTTCAGGTTTAAATGTTCTTGTTTGTCCATCATTTGTCAGATATGTATGATGAAATCTCGTTGTAGGACTATTTTCTATTATTTTTAGTCCAGTTAAATCTATATTGTTATTTTTTAGAGTTTCTAAATTAAAATCATTTCCAACTCTTGCAACAATACCTACTTTTGTAAATAAACTTGCTGGAATTAAAGAATAATATCCAGCACCACCTCTGTTTACTACAATTTTATCTTTTCCATTATCTCTACAAGGAAAAGTATTAATATCAAAAGCAATATTACCAACTATTACTACCTTTATATTTTCCATAACTACATCTCCTATTTTTATTAATAATTATTGTATCAAATATATACTAAAATATCTTCTCTGTATCTTAATCTCTTTCTATTAGCAATATCATCAGCCGTTTCACCATTATACAAGCCTTTATATCCGCTATTATGGAACTTGTCAAAATTTTTTACTCCTGCATTTTTAGTAGTTTGATTAAGTGAATAATTTCCTTTTCTTGTTAAATCTCTTTGATAAAATCTCTTTTCATCTTCTGTTAGCATAGTATATTCTTTTTCTGTAATTTCTTGCTTTCTTGTTTGAACTGCAAAATATGTTTGAGCTAAAGCTATAACTTTTTTTCTGCTATCTCCATTTTGTGCTATTAAATAGCAAGCATAACGAGACAGTTT
>CANQMG010000096.1 GCA_947624925.1 uncultured Clostridia bacterium
CTCTAGAAATTGAGCAATGTAGATAACTGATTTAACAAGTCAGATTTATTTGCATTGCTCTTTTTGTTATTTATGGAGTAAATTCTTCGAAGAAATTTCTCTATATATAAATAGTCCAAATTCAAAAAAATAGGGTTCAAAACTTAGAGAGAGTAAACGTAGAAGGAAATTTCACAGGTTCATGTGGTGAACCTAACATCAAAAAGGAGAGAGATTATAGGAAAAAATATGTCAAAATGCAATTGATAGATGAAGATGGAGAATTGACTACAATTGATAATCCTATGTACGCTAAGTTTTATACAGAAGAACAGATACAAGTACTAAAAGAAAATACTCAAAAAATAAAAGAAGTTAGGTTGCAAAAGATGAAAGAAGATGAAGAAAAATACGATACAATTCCTATAAGAACATATTTCAGAGGTAATGTAGAGGAAATAAAGCTTATTTTGGAGGAACTAGAACCTTATGAAAGAATATTTTTATTCTCGATAGCTCCTTATGTAGGATTTACAGATTGTTGTATAAAAAGTGGAAATAATGTTGCGTTGAATTTTGAAGGAATGATGAAGATATCGAAGATAAGTAAAGGAAAATTGTCAGAGGTGCTTCAAAGTTTAAGGAATAAAGATATTATCTATAAAGGAACTAATAGTAAAAATGTGCAATATTTTGTAAATCCTTGGATATTTAACAAAGGAAATAAGTATAACAAGGTATTAAGGACTATGTTTGAAAATTATAAGATAAGAACAAAAGGAAATATAAAATGGAAAGATTTGAAGGAGTGAATTAAGTGAGTAAAAGGATAATTATTTATGATGATGACGAAATAATGTATGAAACAGGAGAAGTAATACAACAAAAATTTCAAAACCATTATAAAGATATAGATATTACAAGTATGGGGGATATTCGCAATAATAGTGTACCTATGCTTATTGAAACAAGTTTGACATTAGATATAAATCACTACAATAAAGATGAAATTATTAAATTAGATGAAACGATGATGAAAAGAATTGCTAAATTTAATAAAGAAAAAGAAATAAAGAAAATTGATAAAGAAATAGAAAATAAGAAGAAACAGTTAGAAGAACTGGAAGAAAAGATTGGAGATAGGCAAGAGAGATGGAAAAAAATACAAGAATTTGTTGCTGGAATATATGATTTGGATTTGGCAGATGACGAAGATGATTACGATTATGACTATGATTAAGGAGTGAATTAGATGAAAACTTTAATAAGTTTAGCAATTTCATTTATTTTAATAATTATAACACGCATTTTAGATATTTATTTGCTACAACACGGAATAAATTGGACTTATATAATAGCTTATACTACTGGCTTAACAGATTCATTCTTAACAGCAATAGCTTTTGCTTATTATGATGTAAAGAAGGAGTAAAATATGATACCTATATTCGTTTTAAGTTTTTTATTAGCATATTTTTATGATGAAAAGAAATGGATATGTTTTGCAATTACAATAGTTGGATTGATTTTAGAAATTATCGTAGTTTTATGCAGTTAGGAGTCAAATATGTTCGAATTGATAGGACTAATATTTTGCAAAAATAGATATAGAGGGTATTATTACAAAATAAAAAATGATGAGTTAGTTATATGGTATAAGAATTTCAAAAATTATATGTTAAGCATAGCAAGTCCTAGTCTAATGTGTATTATGCCAGAAACTAAAACAGATTTATATATTGAAATGGAAAGGGATAAACACCCTTAAAGGAGTAATTTATGTTTTGTCCATATTGTCAGAAAACATATACAAAAGTAGTAAAAATAAAATTAAATGAAGATAACGTAGAACAAGGTCATATACTATCAGAATATTATGGTTATTATGAGTGCCAGAAAGAGAAATGTGGTGCTTGGTATAGAGGGAGGTGTAGGTATGGAGAGCAAGTTTTTAAGTAAATATTGTGATGAAGATAACTTAGATGAAGATAAAATGACAGAAGATATGGCAACATTGCTAGTGTCTATTGTTATGAAGGAGAAAAGATTACAAAAAGAAGTAGAAGATATTGAAAAAGAAAAATCTATTGATGTATTTGTGGAATATTTACAAAAAAGAAAAGAATTAGCAGAAAAATATATAGAAAAAATAAAACAAACAGAAAAGGAGAGAGAAAATGAAAATAATGATTAGTCAGCCAATGAATGGTAAAACAACAGAACAAATAAAAAAAGAAAGAGCAGAATTGGTAAAGGAATTAGAAAGTCAAGGATACGAAGTAATAGACACTATATTTGCAGAAGAAACACCAAAAGATTGTGATACTAGTATATATTATCTATCAAAATCAATAGAAGCGATAGGAAAAGTAGATGGCTTAGTATTTATGAAAGGTTGGGAACAAGCAAGAGGTTGTAGAATAGAGAATCAAGTTGCTCTTGCGTATGGAAAATTTATTAAATTATTGTAGTTTTCAACAGTTACTAACTATGTAAATATAGTTAAAGGGCTGTGAAATATATATGTAGTGGCGGAATAGGTAAAGATTTAACTAGCAGTTGCAATAAAGCCTTTAGCCGTTTTAGGATTGATAGGTTTCATTAACTAAACCCCTGATTGCAACAAAAATCGGATATGAAAAATGGGAGGCTAGTTCCAAGTTGTTAGGTGCAAATCCTAACCTACATGCAGAGGCTTGTAATTGTGCAGGCGAAGGTTTGATATTTATCCTTAAAAAATATTAAATTAACACCCTACAAATAATGGGGAGATAAGCAGTAGAGAATAATGGGAGAACAGTCTTAGACT
>CANQMG010000097.1 GCA_947624925.1 uncultured Clostridia bacterium
CTATATCCATTTATTTTAACTTGATTGTCCCTTCTTCCAATAAATGAAATTGTTCCATCATTATTCCATTTTGCTAAATCTCCAGTTTTATAAAATACTTTGTTATTAATTGTTATAAAGTTTTTTTCGTTTTCTAGAGAATTATTTATGTATCCATAACCTACACCATCACCTGAAATGTATATTTCTCCAGGAATACCTATAGGCTGATGTTGCATAGATGAATTAAAAATATAAATGGCATTATTGCATAAAGGTTTACCAATTGAAACATAATTATCTTGATTTACAATATCCTTTTTATAGTCTAATGCAGTTGCACAGATAGTAGTTTCAGTTGGACCATAGCCATTAATTATGCACATATTAGGGTTAAGTGCATAATATTTATTTAATGTACTCTTCTTTATTGGTTCAACGCCAACTAATAGTTTATTAATTTTTATATTATCCGAATTTTTTATAAGTTCATAAACTTCTTCTAATATATTTGGTGGTATATACAATGCTGTAATATTGTTATCAATGATTGATGTACAATATTCTACTATGTTAGTTATTATTTCTTCATTGTGTAAAACCAACTTAGCACCATTAAGTAAAGGTAAGAATATTTCCCAAATACTAACATCAAAAGAAATATTAGTAGATGCAAAAAATGAATCATTACTGTCAATACATTTATAATAATTTCTAAATGCATATACAAAGTTTATTAAATTTCTATGAGTAATTTGTACTCCTTTAGGTTTTCCAGTTGAGCCAGATGTATATATTATATATGCTAGACTTAATGAAATTATATTTGGTTTAATACTTATGTTATCTATATAATTAATTGTGTTATAATCATCTAATATTATTTTTTTGTTGATGCTAAATAAATTCTGCATATTAAAATTAGTTATTAGTGCTTTAGCATTACTATTTAAAAGCATATAATTTAATCTATCTTTAGGGTATCCTATATACATAGGCATATAAATACCTCCAGATTTTAGTATTGCTAATATACTTATAATTAATTCAATACTTCTGTTTAAGCATACTCCTATAACATCTCCAGTTTTAATATTAGAATTTATAAGTTTTTGAGCCAATTGATTAGATTTTTCATTTAATTCTTTGTATGTTAATTTTTGATTTTCAAAAACAACAGCAATATTATCAGGAGTTTTTTTAACTTGTTCCTCAAATAAATCAACTATTGTTTTATCTTTTGGATAATCTACTTTTGTGTTATTAAATTCATTTAATATTTGATTTTTTTCTTCTTTTGAAAGCATATCAATTTCAGCTATTTTAATATTTTTATTTTCTAAAATAGCTTTTAATATATTTATATAATGTGTTGAAAATCTCTTAATAAATTCTTCATCAAATAATTTTTTTGCATATTCAAATCTCAATGAATATTCATTTTGTGTTGGTATTATTTCTAATGATAAATCAAATTTAGAAACATTACTATCTGGTATAAAATATTCTACATTTGTATCTTTAAAATTTATTTTTGGGTATCCATTATTTTGGTAAATAAACATAACATCAAATAATGGATTTCTACTTGTATCTCTTTTTACATTTAAATCTTTTACTAATTCGTCAAATGGATAAGTTTGATATTTAAATGCAGATAAAGTATTTTGTTTTATATTATTTGCAAAATCTTTAAAGCTTAATGAATGGTCTATTTTATTTCTTAAAACTAAAGTATTAACAAACATTCCTAGCATATTAGAAAGCTCAGGCATATCTCTACCAACTATAGGAGTACCAACAGAAATATCATCTTGTGAAGAATATTTTGATAAAAGAATATAATAAACAGATAGTAGTAACATATATGGAGTAATATTTAAATCTTTAGCAAGTTTATTTATCTTATCAAAATCAACATTAGATATTTTTGTATAGTAATTAGAACCTTCAAAACTTTGAACAGAAGGTCTAGGATATGTTGTAGGCATATCTAATAAAGGGATTTCGTCTTTAAATTGGTTAATCCAAAATTCCTTAGAATTTTTATATTCATCAGTTTTAAACTGTTCTTTTTCCCAAACAGAAAAATCAGTATAATCAATGTTATTATCAGCAAGAGGAATACCATTATATAAGTCACAAAGTTCTTGTAATAAGATAGATAAAGAAGTACCATCGCTAATAATGTGATGCATATCTAATAAAAGTAATAATTTATTGTTATTTAATTTGGCAATACAAGCTCTAAATAAAGGAGCCTTAGACAAATCAAAAGGTTTAATAAATTCAGAATAAATATCATTTAAATCTTTAGATGAGGTATCTATTATATCCAAATTAAAATTAATATTATCATCAACCAATTGAACGATATCGCCATTAATAATATCAAAATGAGTACGCAAAGCCTGATGACGGTTAACTAAAATATTAAAACAATTTTGTAATTTAGCTATATCTAAAGTATTATCTAAAATAATACCACCAGCAATATTATATAAAACGGAGTTATTATCTAGGCTAGAAGCATAATAAATTCTTTTTTGAGCAGAAGAAGCAGGATAATAATCTTGTTTCTCAGCTTTATTAATAGTATTTTTAATATTATTTGTAGACATAGAAGATATGTAATCTGATAAATC
>CANQMG010000098.1 GCA_947624925.1 uncultured Clostridia bacterium
GAAGTATTAAAAAACTTGCTTCCTAATATTTGATTTTCAATGTTCAAAATTTTTATCATAATCCCTCTGGAAATTTTAACAATTACCTTTGGGTTATTTGTCTTGCCTATTTTTGTTTCTTCTTTTATTGCTACTCCTATTTTTTCATTTCGTATTATCTTTTTTATGTTATCCTTATTTCAAAATTTAGTTTCGCAATTACCTATTCATTTTTTCTAAGATTTTTTCTGTTTTCTCTTTCCCAAATTGTGGTTGTAATACATTTTTTATTATTTGCTCTAAAATCTCTTTATCTTTTTCATCTTTTGTTTTTTCTATTATTTCTTCTAGTCTTTCTTCTAATTCTTCTTCTGTTCTACATTTCTCTAATATTAATACACTTGAAAATAATGTCCCTTTTTTTAATAATTCTTCATATGTATAATCTTTCATTGATATTAAATTATATTTTAAATTTAATTCATATTCTTCATATCTTTTTTCTTTATATTGCTTCTCTGAAAATATTGTTTTGGCTTTCCATTTTTCATATCCTGTATATATTACTATTGGTACTACTATTGGATATTTTCCCCTTATTTTTGCCTTTCTCATTATCTCTTGTACATATATTCCTATTCTTTCTATCATTTCCTTATCTTCTGTACTTTGATGCTCTATTAAAAAATATACTGGTTTTTCTTTTATTTTATATATTATATCTGACCTTTTTTCTTTATAATTTTTTGTTATAAATTCTGTTGGGTATTCTTCTATTTCTTCTTCTTTTATTTCTTCTTGTATATCTAAAAATCCTTTTAATAATTTTATTACTTCCCTTTTTATATTTAATACTATCTTTAATGTTTTATCGTGAACTTTATCTATTTTTTCTATTTTCTCTTTATTATATTTTTCTTCTTTTGAGTTTTTCTCAAATTTGTATTTTTCTCCTTCTTCTTTAATTACTACTGTACTTATATATTTTAGATAATCTTCATATGTCATATATTGCATTTCTATTTATACCTCCTTAATTATAATCATCTTTTATTTATTTGTCAACATTTCTCTTGCAGTAAAATAGTGGAATGTTTTATATTTATTATACCTCCCTTCTTTTTTTCTCTTTTTTTCTTCTTTTTTGATTTTTTTAGAATAAATTTTATTTAGATTTTAAATTTTTGATTTAATATAAATTGGTATAATTATGTTAATACTTTTTTTGATTTTTGTCAATAACTTTTTACAAATTTTTACAATATTAAAAAAATTCATATTAAAAATAATCACACTTTAAGTTAAAAATATATCTTAATTCAACATCACTTTTATTTTTAGATTGAAAAATATAATTTCTTTTAAAATAATCTTTTTCTTTATATATATTGCAATATTTGGTTATAAAATTGCATTTAATATTTCAATTTATGAATTTTTGCTAATTTCAATTTATGAATTTTTGCTAATTATATTTCATTAATCAAATATTTGTTATATAATAAAAATAGAAAAGAGGTATTTATGAAATTATTAAAAAAAATATTAATTATATTATTAATTCTTATTTTAGTTGCAATTAGCATTTTAGCAATAATAGGATATAGTTATTACTCAGATGCTTTAAAAAAGAAATCATTAATTAATAGAGTTGAAGAAATAACAAACAAAGAAAACTATACATCTTTTGATCAATTATCAAAAATTTACATAGATGCTGTAATTGCTGTTGAAGACCATAGATATTATGAACACGGTGCAGTTGATCCAATAGGAATTGCAAGGGCTTTTTATACTAATATAAGAGATGGAAAATTTGATGAAGGTGGAAGTACCATTACACAACAAGTTGCTAAAAACATAGTTTTTGACCAAGAACAATCTCTTACAAGAAAATTAGGAGAAATATTTGCAGCTTATGATTTAGAAAAAAATTATACTAAAGATGAAATTTTTGCTATATATGTTAATTCTTCTTACTTTGGTGATGGCTATTATTGTATTTATGATGCAAGTAAAGGATATTTTAATAAAGAACCTAAAGATTTAAATTTATCTGAAGCAAGTATGCTTGCTGGAATACCTAATGCACCTTCTGTTTATTCTACAAGTGTTAATCCAGATTTGGCTAAAAAAAGACAATCTCACGTTTTAAATAAAATGGTAGAATATGGTTATATTACTCAAGAAGAAGCAAATACAGTTCAATAAACTACAAAAAAGAAAGATTAAAAAAATCTTTCTTTTTATTATAATATTATTCGACTTCAATCAATTCATATTCTTTAGTTCCAATTCCTAAATCAAATGCTGCATCAATTGTATGTGTTCCACTTCTTGAATTTATCCTTTCTAATAAATGGTCTTTACCTGGGTCATCTGAATTTTTTACTAAATCTATACAAGCTTGATCTATTGCAACTGGGTCAAGAGATGCTAAAATTCCTATATCTTTCATACAAGGATCTTCTGCTACATTACAACAATCACAATCAACAGACATATTACACATAACATTTATA